>DASVNF010000081.1:0-5023 GCA_036384015.1 Burkholderiales bacterium | reverse complement strand
CCGATCCTGCTCATCCCAGGCTGCAATCTCGTTATCCGCATAATGCTCGACCTCCATGACCGCAGCAGGCCGCAGGACCACTTCGCCCGCACGCTCCTCGATGAGGATCACGCCACCCGATTTGATCCCAAGGCGTTTCCTCACCCCCGCCGGCAGGGTGATCTGCCCGCGGCTCGAAACCAGTACGCTTTCCTTCATTGGACTGCTCCTCAACGCAAAGACGAAGTTTAGCAGAATTGCGGAATTTCCGCATTACGGAATAGCCGTCAACGCAAGGGTGGTGGGCGGGTGGCTGGTGGCTGTGTAAAAAGGGGGGTATACCCTTACGGTTATTCCGTACGTCGTCCATTACGCATGGGGCGCCGCATTACTGTTGAAATTCCCTTACCATTTCCCCTCTCCCCTTTCCCCTACCCGCATGCTTCGCCTCTCCCCCACCCTCGTCGCCACCCTGCTTTTCTCCTTCTCTTCCCACGCCCAGGACGCCGGTCACGAACACCACGCCACTGACGGGGCGGCAGTCGTGGACCACGCCGCGATGGGCCACGCGATGACCGGGATGTACGGGCCTTACGGCATGGCGCGAGAGGCATCGGGCACGAGTTGGCAGCCGGATTCGGCATCGATGATGGGCGTTCACGGGAGCCTCGGTGAATGGAGCACGATGCTGCATGGCTTCGCGACCACGGTTTACGACGACCAGGGCGGACCGCGCGGCGACACCAAGACGTTCACCGCCAGTATGCTGATGCTGATGGGGCAGCGGCAGGCGGCGGGCGGAACCCTGGGCCTGCGCGGCATGGTCTCCCTCGATCCCACGATGGGCAAAGGCGGTTACCCGCTGCTGTTCCAGACCGGCGAATCGGCCAACGGCGTCGATCCCCTGGTGGACCGCCAGCATCCCCACGACTTCCTGATGGAGTTATCCGGTTCGTACAGCCGGCCGGTGGCCGGGGACAGTTCGGTATTCGTTTACGCCGGCATGCCGGGCGAACCGGCGTTGGGACCGCCCGCCTTCATGCACCGGTTCTCCGGCATGTTCAATCCGGAAGCGCCGCTCACCCACCACTGGCTGGATGCCACGCACATCACCTTCGGCGTCGCCACCATCGGCGCGGTCTGGAACGACTGGAAAATCGAAGGCTCGGTGTTCAACGGCCGCGAGCCCGACGAGAACCGCTGGAACATCGATGGCGGCAAGCTGGACTCCGCCTCGGCGCGCCTCTCCTGGAATCCGGCGCGCAACTGGTCGCTGCAGGTGAGCCATGGCCGGCTGGACAGTCCCGAGCAACTCGAGCCCGAGGTCTCCGTGCGCCGCACCACCGCATCGGCCATCTACGACACCGACCTGCCGATCGGCAAATGGCAGACGACCTTCGCCTGGGGCCGCAACGTCAAGGATCCGGGCAGCACCACCGACGGCTATCTGCTCGAATCCGCATTGCAGATGAAAAGGATCCACACCGTCTTCGCCCGCGCCGAGCATGTCGGCAAGGACGAACTGTTCGATCACGACGACCCGCTGCACGGACAGGTCTTCGACGTCGACAAGCTCAGCGTCGGCTATCTCTACGACTTCTATCGCGCCCGGCATGTCACCGTCGGCCTCGGCGGCCTTGTCAGCGGGTACAGGTATCCGGAAGAGCTGGATGCGGCGTACGGTAAAGAACCAGTGTCGTATATGGTGTTTGTGCAGGCAAGGCTGGAGTAAGACCAGAGAAGAGAGAAAAGAGAAAAGAGAAAAGGGACTGTTCTAGAAACAGGTCTCAGGGCTTCCTCTGTCCTTTTTCCTCTGTCCTTTTTCCTCTTTCCTCTTTCCTCTCGTCTCTTTTCTCTTTTCTCTCTTCTCTATTCTCTCCATTTCGCGTCAGCGAAATTCCCACGCCACCTCCACCCGATCCACCCCCACCGAAACGGTCGGATCCCCCTTCGCCCGTTCCCGGTTCAGGCTCCACATCAGCGAGCCGATGCCATAGCCGATGGCGGAGCCGGCGACGGTGTCGGAGAACCAGTTCTTGCGCTCGGCGATGCGGCTCAGGTTGGCGAGGCCGGCGATGCCGTACAGCCAGGGCGCGCCGTATTCCTTCGCGTAAGGCGTGACGGCGGCCCAGGCGACGGTGGTGAGGTCCGAGGGGAACGAGGAGTTTTCCCGCTTGCGGTCGCCGGGTTCGAAATCGCTCTTGCCGAGATTGAGCTCCGGCTTCGCCCGGCCCACCGCATACTGGCCGGCGAGGTTCACGCCGAGGCCGATGAAGGCCGCCTGCAGCGAGCTGACGGCGGTCTGCGACAACCGCGGATCATCGCGATCCAGCGCGGCGAACACCGACGCGCCGAGCACGCCCACCGTGGCGAAGCGGCCGAGGTCGCCGGCATGGCGGTTGAAGCGGTCGTCCTTGTGGTCCCTGGCCCAGTCGTCCACCTTGTCGTCCACCGAATAGGCCAGTCCCACGGCGCCGATGCTGATCGCCGCGCCGATCAGCGCTTCGTCCGATATCAGCGCGGCGCCCGTATTGCTCAGGTAGTACTGGAACGCATCCCAGTTGGCGCTTTCCTGGATCGCGTTGCGCGGTTCGGGGCGATGGGCATCGTCGTTGGTGTCGCCGAGATTCACCAGGCCGTCCTGGTCCTTCAGGTTCGCCAGCGGACGCTCCAGCATGTCGTAAAGATCGCCCGGCGACTGCACCATCTGGCCGACGTCGCGGGTCCAGGGCGCCAGCGAGAAGCCGCCGGTTGCCTGGGTGTCGCGGGTCAGCATCGCATTGAGCGGCATCGAGCCGTAGATGCCCTTGTCGTAGTACGGCTTCGACGGCGAGCCCGGACTGGTGATGTCGTTGCCGTCGGTAAACGTGTACCAGGCGCCGATCTCGAAGCCGGAATTGAAGCGCCGCTTCACTTCGAAGCGCACGCCGTTGTCCCTGGCAAGGAAGCGGCCGGCGCGCACCGTCGTGGTCAACCCGTAATAAGGCATGCGGTAATGCAGCGCGCCGATGGCCGTCACCGTCTCGTAATCGCGAAATTCGAACAATCCCTGGAAGTCGCGCTGCCGCAGCCAGTCCACGGACAGGTCCGCCGCCCAGCGCCCCGATGGCGGCACGTACAGCACCTGGCCGCCGGCGCCGCCGTACATCAGCTCGTAGATGCCGGCGGAGGCGCGCGCATAGACGCGCTCGCTGGCGTGGAAATACTTGTTGAGCATCACCTTGGTGATCTTCGGCCCGTTCTCGTCGTAGTACTCGGCGATGTCGGAGCGGACATGCGGCAGGGTGCTGTTCGACGGCTGGGTCACGTCGCCGACATCCTGCGCCAGCGTGACCCGCGCGGCGGAATTGAAGAACAGCCGGTTGCCGAAGTCGTAGTCGTACATCGCCTGCAGGTAGACGTCGTAGCGGAAGGCGCCGCTCGGATCGTTCAAATAAAGACCAATGCGCGGCGCGACCTTGAAGCGCGACAGCGAACTGCCCTCGGTGCGAAAACTGTAGAGGTCGCCCTCGGTGTCGTCGAAGAAGGTGGACTTGCGCTCGGCGTCGAGCGCCGCCATCACTTCCGACTTCTCCGCGGCGATGTCGTCGCTGCCCGGTTCGGCATGGCGGACATCCACATAGTCCGCCAGCTCCTGGCGGCCGATCTGCCCGTTGAAATACCGCTGCAGGCGCTGCACGTCGACGAACTCGTAGGTGGCGAACGGCAGGTCGTTCACCGTATACGTGGTGCGGATGTCGCGGGTCTCGACCGGCGCCAGCAGCACGATGGTGCGCGCGGCGCGGCCGACGGCGCGGCTCATGTCCGAAATGCGCGTATTGGTCAGCACCACGTCGATGCGCGTGCCCTCGGTGGCGATGCGCACGTTCTTGAAATCCTGGCGCAGCAGCGCCTGCAGCATGCGCTGCCGGTGCTCGGGATCGGCGTTCCACTGCTCCAGGCGCGGCCGCGGCGTGATTTTGGTGTAAGGCGCCGGCTCGTTGATGTCCGGCACGAAGTCCTTCTGCTGCAGCGGGATCGCGACGTAGGCGTTGACGCTGAGCTCATCGTGGCCGTAACCCGCCTGCAGGCCGAGCCAGCCCTTGCGGTATTCGACGCCGGCGACGATCTCCTTCCTGCGCTGGTCGACGCCGGTGATGTCGGATCCCACGTCGCGCGCGAAATTCGTGGCGTCGTATTCCGCGACCAGCGCCCAGCCCTTCATCCACTCGGGGCGATAGCGCACGCCGCCGAAGGCGCCGTCGATGCGGTCGGTGCCGTAGCCGGCGGTGAAGTCGAAATCGCCGATGCGCTTGCCGGCGGTCAGGTAGGTCGCGCGAAACACCTCGGTGCCGAAGATGTCCTGCGCGCCGATCGCAACGGCGGGCCACAGCCGGCCTTCCTCGAACAGCAGGAATTTGGCGTCGAAGGATTTGTCCTTGAAGTTGCCGTAGGACTCGGCGCGGTCGGTATCGGAAAAACCGGGCACGCCCTCGATCTCGGTGTAGCGCAGCGACGCCTCCAGCCGCGGCATCGCCGTCAGGCTGATCCAGATCGCGCTGTACGGATCGGCGACGCTGTAGCCGGTGCGCCAGGTCCCGTCCGGATCGACGCGCGCATCCGGCATGTGGAGCAGGCCGGTCTGTCCCGTCAGGGACGGTTCGGCATGCGCCGGGAGAGGCGAGAGAAAAGAGCAAAGAGAAAAGAGAAAAGAGAAAAGGAAAAAGGTGAAAGGGAAAAGCCAACCCCACACCATTCGTAGCGCGGTGGTGGAACCAGGAGCGAAACAAGGAAGAAAGGCGAAGCGCTTCAATGGAATTGTTCTAGTCGTGGCTGACAGCGCGCAACCGCGATTCTACGCAAGCGGGGCAGCAAACTGGAAAGAAGAAAAAATGAAGGGCACCCGAAGGTGCCCTGTATTCATTTGTAACCGGTGATCCCCAACTCAGGGGAGGACCACCCTTGCGGGTATGCCGGACTGTCGCCCATCACGCAGGGTTCGAAGGCTGGGAAGAAGGCAAAGGTTTCGCCCCTGCTTTCCCCTTTTACCTTTTCTCTTTTCTCT
>DASVNF010000080.1:0-43586 GCA_036384015.1 Burkholderiales bacterium | reverse complement strand
GCAGGAACTCGAGCCCCGCGCCTATTCGGCTTCTCCGGTGGGGGTCAGTTTCGCCATAGCCGGTTACGCGCGCTCGACAGGCAGCGTGCTCTTCGACCCTTCACTCCCGGTGACGGATACGGACGCCAGGATCAATACGTTCCTTGCCGGCTATGGCCGCACCTTCGGATTGGCCGGCCGCGCCGCCAACTTCGCGATGGTGGTCCCCTATGCCAATGCCGATCTGACCGGCACTGTCTCGGGCGCGCCCCGGCAGGCGCACCGTTCCGGAATGGCGGACATCCGCCTGCGCGGCGCCATCAACCTGATCGGCGGACCGGCGCTGTCGCCGGAGGAGTTTGCTACGCACCCCCCGGCAACGACTCTGGGCGCGAGTCTGAGCGTGGTTGCGCCTACCGGACAATACGAGCCGTCCCGGCTGATCAATATCGGTTCGAACCGCTGGTCGTTCAAGCCCGAATTAGGGCTGGCCGTACCGGTGGGCAACTGGTTTTTCGAGGCCGCCGCGGGTGTCTGGCTGTTCACTGACAACACGGATTTCAACAGCGGCGCGCGCCGCAGCCAGGAACCGTTGCAGACGTACCAGCTTCACGCCGGCTACACCTTCCAGCCGGGGCTCTGGCTTGCGGCGAACGCTACTTATTATGCCGGCGGGCAGACCAGCGTAAACGGCGCCGACAGGCCGGACCTGCAGGAAAACTCGCGCTATGGGGCGACGCTGTCGCTTCCGCTGAGCCGCGAGTGGTCCGCAAAGCTGGCATGGGCCACCGGCTTCAGCACGAGCATAGGCAGCGACTTTCGCACCACCTCGGTGGCGCTGCAGTACAGGTGGTTCGACCGCTAATTCCCCGGTGTGCAACAGGAACCAACCCGGTGCCGTTCGTTCTCATGTTGAGGAGGTGGCAGCAGCATGTCCTGGTGGCTTAAAGCGGTTCCCCTGATCCTTGCCAACGCGCCCGGGCTGGTGGATGGCGCGCGCAAGATGCTGGACAAACGGCGTTCGGCCGGCAATGGAGCCGGCACCGGCGCGGAAGAAGGATCGGTCGAGCATCGCCTCGCGCTCCTCGAGAACCGCGAGCGCAAGATGCTGGAACTGATCGAGTCGCTCGCGACCAGCAATCAGCAGATGATCCAGGCCATCGCCGCCCTGCGCCAGCGCGCGCGAATCGGACTGGGTATCTCGGTCATGCTGTTCATCGGGCTCGTGGTCGCGCTGATGCGCGCCTTCGACGCCTGACGCCGCCGGCATCGTTCAGCGGGCCCGCCCGCCGGATGCGGAATTTTCCCTGGTGGTCAGCCGCAGACGCCCACCGCCCCGCACGCGGTGCAGAACTCGCAGCCGTCCTTCCGGATAACCGCGCTGTTGCCGCATTCCAGGCAGCGTTTGCCGGGCAGGATCTGCAGGCCAACGGCCGTGCGTTGACGATTCGCTTCGGGGCTTTCCAGCACGCCCATTTCGTCGATCGGGTAACCGCGCTCGTCGAGCACGCCCAGCATCGCGTAGCGGTGGATCATGAGCTGCGCAACGTAGGCGACCGTGCTCGGCCAGTTGCGCTGTTTCTCTCCACCCGGCACCCGTGCCAGGAAATCGCCCAGCGGCTCGGCATAGCTGAGCAGCTTGCGCAGCTTCATGCCGATCCACGCCGGATCGATGACACGCATGTCGAGCGACAGCAGCTTGCACAAGCCGTCCAGCGATCGCGGATAGCTGCCCGCCATCCATACCGAGTACGGCCGGCGCTGGCCTGAAGGCAATACCAGTTCCTTCAGGATCAGCACGAAATCATCGCCGGACCTTGCATTCAGGACATCGACCGACCAGGACATGGTGCCGTCGGTACCGGTCTTCGGTTCCTTTTTTGCGAACAACGCATCCAGCACCGGCGAGCGGCAGTCGCGCGGCGTCAACCCGCCGAGTTGCTCGACGCGCCAGTTCACGATGCGCGCGAAGGCCGCGACCGTGCTCGGCATGCGAACGATCGCCCCATCGGGCGGCATCGGGCAATCGAAGGCATCGTCGCCCGAGGTACGGGAGAGGATGTCCAGCTTGGTACGCAGCCACGCGCGATCCTGCGCGCGCATGTCCATGGAAAGGGTTTTGGCGACGGCCCCCAACCCGCGCGGCTGTTCGTTGCCGTTGACCCAGACTTCGAAGGCATGCGGATCGCCGTTGTCGACGTGGCCCACGAATATCGCGAACTGCCCGGCCGGCGATTCGATCATGTACGTCCATGCCGGATTGCCCGCCGTCATCTGCGGCCGGCTCGGCCAGCGCAAGCTCGACAGCGCAGGCATCGGCGCCGCGTCCAGACGAATCCGGCGGTCGGCATCCGAGGTGTCGAGGTCGTTCGGCGCCTCGACCTGCGGCGTCACGGACAGCACCGAACCCAGCACGCCATTCGGTCGATAGGTGGTAATGCCTTTCAGCCCGGCCTTCCAGGCTTCCAGGTACAAGTCCTTGAAGTCGTCGAATGGATAATCCTCGGGCACGTTCACCGTCTTGCTGATCGCGGAATCCACGAAAGGCGCAACCACGGCGACCATGCGCATATGATCGAGCGCGGAGATTTCCAGTGCCGTCACGAACTGCGGTGGAAGCTTCGTCACGTCGCCGCCGATGTGCCGGTACAGGCGCCAGGCATGGTCTTCGACGTCGTAAACCTTGTGCGAACCATCGGCCTCGCGCTTCTTGCGCTGGTAAGTCCAGGAATACGGGGGCTCGATGCCGTTCGCCGCATTGTCGGCGAATGCCAGCGAGATGGTGCCGGTCGGCGCGATCGACAGCAGGTGGCTGTTGCGCAAGCCGTGTGCGCGGATGTCATCCTTGATGTTCGCCGGAAGCCGCGAGGCAAAACGGGGCGAGGCAAGGAACTGATCCGGGTCCAGCAACGGGAATGCGCCCTTTTCGCGCGCCAGGTCCACCGAGGCCGCATAGGCGTCATCGCGCATCGCCTCGGCAATCTTCGCGCCCATCTTGCGCGCATCGTCGCCGTCGTAGCGCAGACCGAGCATGATCAGCGCATCGCCCAGGCCCGTGAATCCGAGTCCGATGCGGCGCTTGTTCTTCGCCTCTTCAGCCTGCTGCGGCAGCGGCCAGACGGTCACATCCAGCACATTGTCGAGCATGCGCACGGCGACCTTCACTACTTTGGCGAACGCATCGAAGTCGAATCGTGCCTTGGGGGTAAAGGCGCCGGCCACGAACGGCGCGAGATTCACGCTGCCGAGGCAGCAGCACCCGTAAGGTGGCAATGGCTGTTCGCCGCAAGGATTCGTGGCCTCGACTTTTTCCACGTATGAGAGATTGTCGTCTGCGTTGACCCGGTCGATGAAAATAACCCCAGGCTCGGCGTGGTCGTAAGTCGAGTCCATGATCTGCTTCCACAGATCGCGCGCCTTGACCGTGCGGTAAACCCAGCGGCCGTCCGCGGCCTGGCGCTCGGGCGCGCCGGTTATCTCCTTGCCGGGCCGCACCGGATGCACGAGGTCCCAGTCGCCGTCCGCTTCCATCGCCTGCATGAACGCGTCGGTCACCGCGACGCTGATGTTGAAGTTACGCAGATCGCCCTTGTCCTTGGCGTGGATGAATTCTTCGACGTCGGGATGGTCGCAGCGCAGGATGCCCATCTGCGCGCCGCGCCGCGAGCCGGCGGATTCCACCGTTTCGCAACTGCGATCGAACACGCGCATGTACGACACCGGCCCGCTGGCACTGCTCTGCGTGCCGCGCACCAGCGCACCACGCGGGCGGATCGACGAGAAGTCATAGCCGACGCCGCCGCCGCGGCGCATGGTTTCCGCGGCCTCCATCAGCGCAACGTAAATGCCAGGCTTGCCGTCGCTCGTTTCCGAGACGGAATCGCCCACCGGCTGGACGAAACAATTGATCAACGTCGCCGACAACGTGGTTCCCGCGGCGGAGTTGATGCGCCCGCCCGGAATGAACCCATTCTCGAGCGCTTCGAAAAACAACGGCTCCCACTTGCCCGGATCGGATTCGACGGCTGCGAGCGCACGCGCCACGCGGCGCCGCACGTCCTCGATGCTGCGCTCGTCGCCTTTGGCGTACTTCTCGAGCAGCACGTCGATGCTGACCTGCTGCGGGGCCAGCACCAGGTTGGTGTCGTTTGCTTTCATGCTTTCAATAATCCTGTCGATAAATGATACGCCTGCGCGCCGCGTGGGGCATCCTTCACGACGCCATCGCCGCGGGCAGCCTGTGCCCCCGTTCGGCCAGGAAGGCGGCCAGCACTTTCCCCGTGTGGGAAGCGCTCACGGCCGCGACTTCTTCGGGCATGCCCTGCGCCACGAGCCTGCCACCGGCCTCCCCGCCTTCCGGTCCCAGGTCGATGATCCAGTCGGCATCGGCCCACACATCCAGGTTGTGCTCGATCACCACCACGGTATTGCCCGCGTCCACCAGACGATGCAGCACGCGGATGAGTTTTTCCACATCGGCCATGTGCAACCCCACGGTGGGTTCATCGAGCACGTACAACGTATGTCTGCCCGCAGGGCCGGCGCCGCGCCGCGGCGGCTCGTCGATGGACCTGACTTTCGCCAGTTCCGTCACCAGCTTGATGCGCTGGGCTTCGCCGCCGGAAAGCGTCGGGCTCTGCTGGCCGAGCGTGAGATATCCCAGGCCGACGTCCTGCAGCAGGCGCAGCGCATGATGGATCGCGGGGTGCGCCGAGAAAAACTCCGCGGCCTCGTCCACGCTCAGGGCCAGCACGTCACCTATCGACCTGCCCTTGTACTGCACGGCCAGCGTTTCCGGATTGAAGCGTGCCCCGTTGCAGACGTCGCAGGCGACTTTCACGTCGGGCAGGAAGCTCATTTCGATCTTCTGCACACCCTGGCCTTCACACGCATCGCAGCGTCCGCCCGCTGTATTGAATGAGAAGCGGGTGGGCTCGAAGCCGCGCATGCGCGCATCCTGGGTACCGGCGAACAGCTTGCGTATGGCATCCCAGAAACCCACATAAGTGGCCGGGCAGGAACGCGGTGTCTTGCCGATGGGCGTCTGATCCACTTCGAGCACGCGGCTCACGGCCTCCCAGCCCTTGATCGCCCTGCAGCCGGCAGGCTGGATGTTCCCGGCCTTGCGATCGCCGACGACCGCAACGAGGTTGTCGTGCAGAAGATCCCGCGCCAGGCTCGACTTGCCGCTGCCCGACACGCCCGTCACCACGCTCAGTCGCGCCAGCGGAAAACGCACGTCGATGTTCCTGAGGTTGTGCAGCTGCGCGCCGACCACCTGGATCGCGGGCGTGCGCATGCTGGTCGGCCGGTACGGCTGTAGCGGATGCATGAGCGGATGCTTCAGGAATTGCCCCGTCAGCGAACGCGGTTCGCGCATCAGGTCCTGCATGCTGCCCTGCGCAATGATTTCGCCGCCGAGCCGCCCGGCGCCGGGACCGATGTCGACCACGTGGTGGGCGCGGCGGATGGTGTCTTCGTCGTGCTCGACCACCAGCAGCGTATTGCCCTTGCTCTCCAGTTTCTCCAGCGTGTCCAGCAGGATCCGGTTGTCGCGCGGATGCAGCCCGATGGTCGGCTCGTCGAGGATGTAGCAGACACCGCGCAGGTTGGAGCCGAGCTGCGCCGCCAGCCGGATGCGCTGGGCCTCGCCGCCGGACAAGGTCGGCGCGGACCGGTCCAGCGTGAGGTAGTTGAGACCCACCTCGGATAAAAAGCCGAGCCGGCTCTGCAGTTCCGCCAGCAGGTCGCGCGCGATTTCCAGTTCGCGGCCTTCCAGCCGGATGGTCGAAACCAGTGCACCAAGCTGCGCTACCGGCTGCATGCCATAGTCGGAGATCGATTTGCCCCGCCACAGCACAGCCAGCGCTTCGGGATTCAGTCGTTTGCCTTCGCATTGCGGGCAGGGTTCGTCGACCTCGAGCCATTCGATCCATGAGTCCAGGACGTTGTCCTCGGTCCCGTTTCTGGCGCGCTCGTCATCCCAGCCCACGGCTTCCAGCTGCAAACCGGTTCCATAGCAGCCGGCGCACCACCCATGCTTGGAGTTGTACGAGAACAGGCGCGGGTCGAGTTCCGGGAAGCTGCGGCCGCAGGAAGGGCAGGCACGCTTTGTGGAATAAACCGTCTCCGCCACCCGGCCCTGGCCGTTCATCAGTCCGTCGAGCGGCGCGATCACGTGCGCGACTCCCTTGCCGTGCTCCAGCGCGAGCTTCAATGCGGCGCGCAGGGATTTTTCATCTGCCGCGCTGACGTGGAGGTCGGCGACCGGCAGCTCGATGCTGTGCTCCTTGAACCGGTCGATGCGCGGGAAGCGCTGCGTGGACAGAAATTCGCCATCCACCCGCAGGGACGGAAAACCCTTGTTGCCGGCCCATTTCGCCAGGTCGGTATAGACGCCCTTGCGGTTGACCACCAGGGGCGCCAGCAGGCCGATGTGCTGGCCCTTGTACTCGCGCAGGATCCGGGCCGCGATGGCCTCGGCGCTTTGCGGCTGAATCGGAACCATGCAATCCGGGCAATGCTGGGTCCCCAGCTTGACGAACAGCAGGCGCAGGAAATGGTGGATCTCGGTCAGCGTGCCCACCGTGCTCTTGCGGCCGCCGCGGCTGGTGCGCTGTTCGATCGCCACCGTCGGCGGAATGCCGTATATCGCGTCCACTTCCGGACGAGACGCCACCTGCACGAACTGCCTGGCGTACGCGTTCAGCGATTCCAGGTAACGGCGCTGGCCCTCCCCGAACACGATGTCGAAGGCCAGCGTGGACTTGCCGCTTCCCGAAACGCCGGTTATCACCGTGAACTTGCCGCGCGGCAGTTCCACGTCGATATTCTTCAGATTGTGCTCACGCGCGTTGTGGATCTTGATGACGGGATGCGGGTCATACGGGCGTACCGCGACTTCCGCAGCGCCCGGCGCCGTATGCGCGAACGCACCCTTTTCTATCGCTTCTTCATGCTCTTTCAGCGCGACCCCGGTGTGCGATTTCGCATCGCCCCGGATCTGCTCCGGCGTGCCCGTGAACACGACTTCACCGCCGGCTTCGCCGCCTTCCGGTCCCAGGTCGATGATCCAGTCGGCCGCGGCGATCACGTCGAGGTTGTGCTCGATCACCAGCAGCGAATGTCCCGCTTCCACCAGGCGGCGGAACGAGCGCAGAAGTTTCGCGATGTCTTCGAAGTGCAGGCCGGTGGTCGGTTCGTCGAACAGGAACAGGTTCCCCTGCGGCGAGGCACGGGGCGCGCGGCGCGGGGAGGACGTCTCCACGCCCGCGAGATGGCCGGCGAGCTTCAGGCGTTGCGCCTCTCCTCCGGAGAGCGTCGGCACCGGCTGGCCCAGCCGCAGATATTCCAGGCCGACATCGGCCAGCGGCCTGATGCCGCGCAGGACCTCGGGATAAGCCGAGAAATATTCCACGGCTTCGGAAACGGTCATTTCCAGGACGTCGGCAATGCTTTTCGCAGGCCTGTCGCCCGGCGCAATCGTGACCTCCAGCACCTCATCGCGGAAGCGGCGGCCGTTGCAATCGGGGCAGCGCAGGTATACGTCCGACAGGAATTGCATCTCGACATGCTCGAATCCGTTGCCGCCACAGGTCGGGCAGCGGCCGTCGCCGGAGTTGAAGCTGAACATGCCGGGTTTGTAGCTGCGTTCCTTCGCGAGTGGCGCCCTCGCGAACAGGTCGCGGATGGCATCGAAGGCGCCGACATAGCTTGCGGGATTGGATCGGGTGGTACGGCCGATGGGCGTCTGGTCGACCATCACGATGTCACCCACCAGGTCTGCACCGGCCAGCGACGCATGCGCACCCGGCGTTTCGCTCGGCTTGCCCTTGTGCTTGAGCAGGGCCGGATACAGCACGTCCTGCATGAGAGTTGATTTGCCTGACCCGGAAACACCGGTCACGCAGACCAGGCGGTTGAGCGGAACAGTCACGTCGACGTTCTTGAGGTTGTGTTCGGTAACACCCCAGACTTCCAGCCTCGGCTCACCGGGCTTCACCGCAAGGCGCTGCAAACCCGCATCGGCGCGGCGACGGCCGCGCAGGTATTCGCCAGTAAGGGAATTCGAAACCGCGGTCAGCGCACCTGGTCGGTCGAAAAACACCACTTCGCCGCCCTTCTCGCCCGGACCCGGTCCCATGTCGAGGATGCGATCGGCAGCGAACATGATCTGCGGATCGTGCTCCACGACCACCAGCGAGTTGCCGGCGTCGCGCAGCTTCTGCATCACTCCGATCACCCGTCCCATGTCGCGGGGGTGCAGGCCGATGGAAGGCTCATCGAGAACAAACAGCGTGTTCGTCAACGACGTGCCCAGCGCAGTCGTGAGATTGATGCGCTGGACCTCTCCGCCGGAAAGCGTGCGCGACTGCCGGTCGAGCGTCAGGTAGCCCAGCCCGACCTGTTGCAAATAAGACAAGCGGGTGCGTACCTCGCCCAGCAGCAGTTCCGTCGCTTCATCCAGTAATGCGGAAGGCAGATGCACCGATGCAAAGAAACGCTCGCAACGATCCACTGGCAGGCGCATCAGGTCATGGATCGTCAATCCCGGTACCGACTGCAGTTGCGCGTGGTTCCATGCAACGTCCTTCGGCCTGTAGCGCAGCAGCGGTTCAAGCACCGAGTCTGCATCGAGCTTGCTCCCCAGCCGCCACAGCAGCGCGTCGGGCTTGAGCCGGCTGCCCTCGCAGACCGTGCACGGCGTGTAGGACCGGTAGCGAGACAGCAGCACCCGGATGTGCATCTTGTAGGCCCTGGTTTCCAGCCAGTCGAAGTAGCGCTTCACGCCGTACCAGACGCCGGGCCAGGATTTTTTCCAGTTCACCCATTCCGGCTCGCCGTCGACCACCCAGCTTTTCTGCGCCACGGTGAGGTTGCGCCAGGGCTTGTCGAGCGGGATGCCGCGCTTTTTCGCATATTTTTCCAGGTCGTCCTGGCATTCCCTGAAGCTCTGCGTCTGCCAGGGCTTGACCGCGCCGCCGCCGAGGGTCTTCGACTCGTCGGGAATGACAAGTCCGTAATCGACGCCGATGACGCGGCCGAAGCCGCGGCAGGTCTCGCACGCGCCGACCGGGGAATTGAACGAAAACGTGCTCTGGCTGGGCTCGCGGTAGTGGATGTCGCAGTCGGGGCAATGCAGCGCCGTGGAATACTTCCACGGTCCTTGAGGGCCGCGGTCCGAGGGCCGGGGTTCGAGTGAGCTGTCGCTCTGTACTTCCTCATCTGGAAGCGGGTAGACGTTTACGGAGCCGTGACCGACGCGCAGGGCCGCTTCGAGGGCCTCGATCACGCGGGCGCGTTCCGCGGAGGAGAAGCGCAGGCGATCCTGGACGATTTCGAGGCGATCCTTCGCGCGCGCGTGAACCCGCGTGTAGCCCTGGCTCTCCAGCAACTGGAGGATTTCGGCCTCGGTGAAATTGTTCGGGATGTCGACCGGAAACGTGATGATCAGGCGTGGATCGCCGGCCTGTTGTGCGCGGGAGCGCAGGTCATCGTGGATGGAATCCGGGTTGTCGCGGCGCACCGGGCGTGAACATCCGCGGCAGTAAAGTTGCGATGCCCTGGCGAACATCAGCTTCAGATGGTCGGCCAGCTCCGTCATGGTGCCGACCGTCGAGCGCGACGTCCGCACCGGATTGGTCTGGTCGATGGCGATCGCCGGCGGAATGCCGTCGATGCGGTCGACCTGCGGCTTGTCCATTCGGTCGAGGAACTGGCGCGCGTACGGTGAGAATGTTTCCACGTAACGACGCTGGCCTTCCGCATAGAGCGTATCGAACACCAGGGAAGACTTGCCCGAACCGGAGACCCCGGTCACCACCAGCAATTCGTTTAGCGGCAGGTCGAGGTCGAGGTTCTTGAGGTTGTTCTGGCGCGCGCCACGGATGGCGATGGCGCCGCGGTCCGGCACGGGTTTGTAAGAATCAGGCATATCAGGGAGTTAAATGCGGCGGCGCAGCCGGGCGGCGAATCGCCGTGGGTCCGCGTGCGAGCATCCATTCTAAACGCCGGCCACGGGTCGCGTACAGGCGGCGGCGCAATGCTCGAAACAATATTCCGGGAACTTCCAATCCCGTCCCGGCAGCAGGGTCGGATCCGCACCGCGGCCGATGGGAAATGGAATCTGTTATAAATCCCGCATGTCCAGACCGTTTCGATTACCGGCGGCACCGCGCAATTCAATTGTTGCGATGCTCGGCATGCTGCTGTCGCTGGCGGTTTGCGCCGAGCCCGTGAGCGCGCAATTTCGCGGCTGCGAATCCGCTGGCTGGTGCAAGTTCCGGGTGGAGCCGCGCGACGCCCTGCAGGAACCGCTGCGGCGCGTGCGTCCCGGCGGCATACCGGAAATGCGGGGCGACGATGCCATATCCATCGCCGTGCGCGATCGCCTCAATGTCATGCTCTCCAGCTTCGTCCACCAGCACAAGCGCATCGTGCTCCACGATCTGCGCGAACTCGGCGATGGAACGTTCACGGCAACCGTCACGGTGAACGAGTCGGAACTCGAATCGGACTCCGTCCTGCAGGAACTGCAGGCGAAGCGCGGCGAAGCCGGCCGGTAACCAGCGAGACGGAACCTGCGGACAAAAAAATCCGGCGGCCGAAGCCGCCGGATCCGTGAAACGGAACCGCCTTATTCCTTGGTGATGGTCCAGACGACTGCCGACTTCGGCGTGGTGTAGAACGGCGACTCCATCTGGTAGTTCACATAGAGTTCGCCGTAGTCCGCGACGTACATGGTCTTGCCGTCGGTGCTGAACTCGACGTCGTTGGTGCGCTCGAACCCGCCCCGGTTCTCCTTCTTCTGGTAGGCATTGGGACCGGGTTCCATGTTTTCGGCGAAGATCGACCACTTGACGCCGGTGGGGTTGAGGAACTCGACCTTGACGATCGCCGGCCACATCGGACGCAGGCTTTCCGGTCCGTTGTCGATGATGCCGAACACCGCGGTGTAGAGCACGTCACCCGGCTTGCCTTCGAACTTCGGGTTCGACCATGCCAGCCCGTCCATGGGGTTGTTGGTATCCCACTCGAGCACGGGGTTGATGTAGCCGTTCGGGTTCGGATTGGCCACGATCAGCGGCGTGCCGCGTGCACCGATCGAATGATCGATGAAGCGGTACGGCGGCAGGGTCGGCACGAACGGCTTGTCCCCGATGTTGAGGTGGGGATTCGGCCGCGTCGGGTCGAACTTGTTGCCCCGGTAAACGTCCGGTCCCGAGCGCTTGATGTTGACGAAGTTGTCGCCATCCTTGTCCGGGAATCCGGCGTCCTGCCCCTTCTCGGTGACGATGAACAGGCGTTCGGCGGAATTGGCGACACGGCGGTGACCCTTGTCGTTGTGGCCGTTGTCGGAAACCGCAAGCGCCTTCTCGAAACGCGAGCCCTTGGGTCCGAAGGCCACGCCCGACGAATTGCGCAGGCCCATCGTGTAGACCTCCCAGTCGTCGGTCTTGTAGCTGCTGTCGGCCTTCAGCTTGGCCCGATGAATGGCCCCACCGCACGGCTTCTGCGCCTTGATGACCTGGCCCGGCTTGGAGGGCGTGCCCTTGGGCAGGTACGCGCCCGTGAGATTGCCTTCCATGTCGCGGATGTTGAGGCCCGTCAGCACGATATCGCGGCAGGGCGGATCGCGCGGCAGCGGCGGCATCCCGTCCGTGGTGCGCTTTTCCCAGTACGGATCGATCGCATCCGTCCAGCCGTGAATGCTGGAATCGGAGAAGCCCGAGTTGCTCGGAGCGCCCACGGCGTAGTACAGGTAACCGTCGCGGCAGGTGATGCCGCCCAGTGCGTGGTCGCCGATCGGCACTTCATTCATGATCAGCTTGGGCGTGCCGTTGACGCCGTCGATTTCCCAGATGCCGTAGCTGTAGTCGCCCACATACGTACGGCCGTTTTCCGGGCAGTAACCGATTTCGTTCAGGGCGAAGGACTTGAAGATGCCCAGGCCGACGTTGTCCTTGATCAGCTTGCCGGACTTGTCGAAGATCTTGACGTGCGGCTTGTCGATGCCCGTCGGCGGGAAGCCGAAGGTATTGCCCGAAATGGCGACCCAGACGTTGTCGTTCTTGTCGACCGTGAGGGATGTGATGGTATCGAGGCCGGCGGCGAACACTCCGACCTTGTACCCCTGTGCAACCTTGATCTTGCTCGGATCAGGCTTGACCGGCGTGCGGGTGGACCACTTGCCGGCGGGACCGCCCGGTTCGGCCATTGCGCGGTCCTGCGCAAACGCGGATCCCGATACCCATCCCACCGCCAGTGCAACTACTGCTGCATATCTTAGTATTCTCATTGTCTTCTCCTCCTCCGTTGACGTTCCTCTTATTGAATCGTCGCTGCACCTGCCGTACCAACTGACACTCCAGTTTTCTTTTGGACCTGCGATGCGGCACCCGGTGCGCTGCCGGGCACCGCGATCAGTTCGTGAATGTGCGGATGAGCGCAACGATGTCGTTGATCTCGTCGTCGCTGAGCTTCGTTTCCCAGGCCGGCATGGCCGCGATCTTGCCCATGTAGGCTCCGCCCTTCTTGATGATCATGGTCAGGTAGTCGTCGGGCACGCTGGCCATGTATGCCTTGTCTGCAAGCGTGGGCACACGCGGCACGAATCCGCTCTTGGTACCTTCCTGGCCGTTACCGGAGGTGCCGTGGCAGCCGGCGCACATCTGGTTGAAAATCGGCCTGGCCTTTTCCGGATCGCCCTGCGCCGCCATGGCGCCCGGCGCGATCATCAGAAGAACTGCGGCGCACGTCATTGAAAGAAATATTCCCGGATTGCCTGATGCTGCACGCTTCATTCGTTTCCTCGAGTCCCGGCGGGAACCGGGATGATGCATGGAAAACACCACCGTATCACTTGTCGCGGGCCCGCTCAAGGGAGCCTTTCCTGCGGAAGAACACCGGTTTCGATGCTGCGTTGCATTAAGCGATGATGTGGTTTTCAGCAATGACGGCAAGACAATGGATGTGGCGGCTCCTGCGAGCTCCGAGTGATCCGGGCTTCGCCGGGGCTGGCAAACGGTCAGGAGCGGTGTCCGGGTGGAATGTTGCCCTGCAAAACGAATATCGGGGTGACGGCAGGATTACGCGGCGGCTTTCTGGTGATGGTGGTTGGTGGCTGACTCAAGGAATCAAACGACGCATTGACAACCCCAGCCACGAGCCACCGCCTTTCAGCGGCCATATTTCTTCAGCGCAGCATTCACATACTCGTTCGTGTAGGTTTGCGCCGGATCCATCCCGGCATCCCGCACCGACGGCTCGAACGCGGCGAGCACTTTCAGCTGCGCCGCCACCGCCGCAGGTGAATAAAGTCCGTCCTTCGAATAGCTTTCCCGCATTTTTCGCAGGCCCGCAAGATAGAGCCTGCGGTCGCCCGTAAGGTATTCCGGCGGAACGGTGGCAACGACTTCTTCGGGCGTGGCTTTATGCAGCCACTTCAGGGAACGCACCATGGCATTGGTGAGGGCCTGCACGGTCGCCGGGTTGGCCTTGACGAATTCCTCGCGGGTATAGAGCGAGCCCGCGGGCAGCGGTGTGCCGAACACGGCGGCCGCGCCCTTGACGCTGACGGTCTCGACCATCACCTTGATGCCGCCGGATTCCTCGAGCAGGGTCATGGTCGGTTCGATGTTGGCAATGGCATCGAGGTGCCCCGCCTGCATCGCCGCCGCCGCTCCGGGGCCGGTGCCGACGCCGATGATCGAAACGTCATCCGGCGACAAGCCGGCCGAAGCCAGCAAATGGTTGACGAAGATATGCGTGCTCGATCCCGGTGCCGATACGCCGATTTTCATGCCCTTGAGGTCCTTCGGCGACCGGTAGCTGCCCGCCAGCTTCGTCGTAACGCCGAGTGAAAGCGCGGGAGTGGCCACCTGCAGTGCGAACGCCATCAGCTTCTGGCCCTTCGCGCGCATGAGCACCACGTGGTCGAAGCCGCCGCAGACCACGTCGGCGCTGCCGCCCATCATCGCCTGCAGCGCCTTTGCCCCGCCGGCGAAATCGACGATCTCCACCTTCAGGCCTTCGTCCTTGAAATACCCGAGGCGCTCGGCGATGGTCAGGGGCAGGTAATATAACGACGGCTTGCCGCCGACCGCAATCGTGACCTTTGCCTGCTCCGGTTGCACTGCCGCCGCTGAGCCGGTAGCATCGAACATCACAGCCAGCGCAACGAGGCAGCGGGTGATAGCACCAATGAACCTCATCATGTTCCTCGACTGCTGTTTTTATCGGCGGGTCGCCCCGGCACGGTTGCGACGCACCACCGCGGTCCCGCGCGCTTCCCGCGGCACCTATTCCGTGCGCGTACTTTACACGCCCGGTTTCGGATTGCGAACTTGGGTGCGCCCGTTCCACCGCACTCCTCCTTCAAGTTCGTGAACCGCAACGCTGTTTCCGGGAGAGAAACTCGCGCAACGCGTGTGCGCGCGTCATCCCAGCCGTTTGGCCGATTTATTGCAAGGAGACTCTGGCAGTTCACGCTGTCGACCAAAACAAAGCTGTTCAACAAAGCCTTTCTCGGAGGTTATGCCATGCACGCCAGATTCGTTCCCCTGTTCAGGTCCCTGCTCTTTGCAGTTTCCATCTTTTCTGTTTCCGCCCAGGCCGAAATCGTCCACACCCCGGTCACCGACGCCATGTTGCTCGACGCGGCGAAAAGCGCCGATAACTGGATCATGGTCGGCCGCGACTATGCCGGCACGCGGTTCAGCCCGTTGACCAAAATCAATACTGGGAACGTCAAGAAACTGGTGCCGGTGTGGAGTTTCTCGTTCGGCACGCTGGACGCCCAGAACACCACGCCGCTGATAGTCGACGGCGTGATGTATGTGACCGCCGCGCACGCGAAAATCTTTGCCGTCGATGCAAAAACCGGCACGCAACTGTGGCAGTACTCGCATCCGCTGCCCGACGAGGTCGGCAAGTTCATGTGCTGCGATCTCGGTAACCGGGGCGCAGCGCTCTACAAGGACAAGGTGATTTTTGCCACGCCCGATTCCCACGTCATCGCCCTCGATCGCGCAACGGGCAAGGAATCATGGAAGGTATCCCTCGCCGACTGGAAGAAGGCCTATACCATGACCGTCGCGCCGATCGTGGTGAAAGGCAAGGTGATCGTCGGCATGTCCGGCGCCGAGTATCCTACCCGGCTCTGGATCGAGGCGCTCGACGCCGAAACCGGAACGCAGGCATGGCGGACCTATACCATTCCCGGACCCGGAGAACCCGGATTCGATACCTGGGGCATAACCGATGCCGATGCCTGGAAGTTCGGCGGCGGCTCCGCATGGATCACCGGCTCGTACGATGCGGAACTCGACACCATATATTGGGGCGTGGGCAACCCGAATCCCGACTGGGACGGGAGCAACCGCAAGGGTGACAATCTCTACACGAACGCAACGCTCGCGCTCAATCCCGACACCGGCGTCATCAAGTTCTATTACCAGTACACGCCCTGGGATGTATGGGATTACGACGGCAACAATGAACCGATTCTTGCCGACGTAAACGGGAAGAAGGTCTGGCTGCACGGGGACCGCAATGGCTTCCTTTACAAGATCGACCGCACCAACGGGAAATTCGTCTGGGGCAAGGAAATCTCGAAAGTGAACTGGGCAACCGGCTTCACGCCCGAAGGCCGTCCGATCGTCAATCCCGAGAAAGTGGTGAACAACGAGAAGAAGGTGATGGATGTCTGCCCCGCGTCCGAAGGCGGCAAGTGGTGGAATCCCATGAGCTACAGCCCGGCAACCAAGATGGTGTACGTGCCGAGCCGCGAGATCTGCGCCCACCTCAAGGGCGGTGCCAGCGAACGCGTCGAAGGCAAGTACAACCTCGGCCTGGAGGAAGCCGAATGGATCAAGGGATATGGCCAGCTCGTCGCCATGGATGCAGAAACCGGCGAGAAGAAGTGGACGGTGAAGGCGCCCTCGCCATTTACCAGCGGCGTCCTCACCACCGCGGGAGGCCTGGTCTTCGCGGGAACCCCTGAAGGCATCTTCTTCGCTTACGACGCCAAGACCGGAAAGGAACTGTGGTCATACCAGACCGGCTCCGGCATGGTGGGCAGCCCGGTCGCATTCGCCATCGAAGGCAAGCAATACATTGCGGTGCCGTCGGGTTGGGGCGGCTGGACCGGCTGGGCCACGTGGGGCGGCAAGGGCGGCGCGCCGCACCTGAAAGACAACCGCAAAGGCGGCTATGTGACAGTGTTTGCGCTGTTCGACAAGTAGGCGCCAAGCCTGAATCTGCGCGGGCGGTCGCAGGATCGCCCGCGCTTTTGCGTGCGCCACCGATAACACAGCACAGATGAAAAGAATCCTGTTCGCCCTGTTTTGCCTGATTGCGCTAAGCGGCGGTGCCGGCAATGTCGACACGGGGCCCGCCGGCGGCCCGTTGGTCGATCCTTTCCCGGGCGATCCGCAGGCGATCGAAAACGGCGCCAAGCTCTTCAAGCGCGTTTCCTGTCACGGCTGTCACGGTGGCAATGCGCGCGGCGGCACCGGACCAGACCTGACCGACGATGAATGGCTGCGCGCACCCGGCGACGAAATGATTTTCAACGTCATCAAGAACGGCCGGCCCGGCACCATGATGTCGCCATTCAGGGACGACCTGACTGACGAACAGATCTGGTACCTCGTGAACTACATCCGCGACCTCGGCAGGAAACGCAAGGCGGAAGGAGGATAGAAATACGGTACTGAGTACTGGGGTGCTGAGTACTGAGTAGAACCCTACGCCGCTGAAGCCGAGGCGGCAAAGACTCGGGGAAGGTTTATGCCTATCATCGGCGCATGTCCGAATCTGATGCGGCCAGGCCGGCCGCCGTTACTTTCCGCGATGCGCTGGTCTTCTGGCTGAAGCTGGGTTTCATCAGTTTCGGCGGGCCGGCCGGCCAGATCGCCGTCATGCACCAGGAACTCGTGGAACGGCGCCGCTGGATATCGGAGCGGCGATTCCTGCATGCGCTCAACTATTGCATGCTGCTGCCGGGCCCGGAAGCGCAGCAGCTTGCCACCTACATGGGCTGGTTGATGCATGGCGCCCGGGGCGGCATCGCCGCCGGCGCGCTGTTCGTCCTTCCGTCGCTGGTCCTCCTGATCGTGCTTTCGTGGATCTACATGATGTGGGGCGACACGCCGACGGTGACGGGTCTGCTCTACGGCATCAAACCGGCAGTGACGGCGATCGTGCTGTTCGCTGCGTGGCGGATCGGCTTGCGCGTGCTCCACAATGAAACCTTGTGGGCGATCACGGCCGCTGCTTTCATCGCCATATACGTCCTCGCCGTCCCGTTCCCCGCCATCATCCTGGCGGCGGCGGCAATCGGTTTCGTCGGCGGCCGCCTCGCGCCTGGAAAGTTCGCGTCGGGCGCGAGCCACGCCGCAACGGCCAAGTCCTTCGGACCGGCCCTCATCGACGACGATACGCCGACGCCGGCGCACGCGCGCTTTCGTTTGCCGGGCCTCGTCCTGGTATGTGCCATCGGACTATTGCTCTGGATCGCAAGCCTTGGGGCCATTGCCCTGTGGCAGGGCTGGGATGGCACGCTGACCCGGATGGGCTGGTTCTTCACCAAGGCCGCGCTGCTGACATTCGGCGGCGCCTACGCCGTGTTGCCCTATGTCGTGCAGGGCGCCGTGCAGGAGTTTCACTGGCTCACGCCGGCGCAAATGATCGACGGTCTTGCACTGGGAGAAACCACGCCCGGCCCGCTGATCATGGTGGTCGCGTTCGTCGGTTTCGTCGGCGCATGGGCGCACGGCACGGGCGGGCCGGATGCGCTCGTGCCCGCCGGGATCGCGGGGGCCCTGGTCGCCACCTGGTTTACGTTCCTGCCCTCGTTCCTGTTCATATTCGCCGGGGCGCCCCTCATCGAGACCACGCACCGGCAACCGGCGCTGACCGCGCCGCTCACCGCAATCACCGCCGCCGTGGTGGGCGTCATCGCCAATCTTGCGCTGTACTTTGCGCTGCATGTCTTCTGGCCCGGCGGCATGCAAGCCGGCGTCGACTGGGCATCGGTCCTCATCGCCGCCGCAGCGGCCGTCGCATTGATCCGTTTCAATGCCGGCATCATCCCGGTGATCCTCGCCTGCGGCGCCGCCGGACTGGCGATCCACGCCGTGCGAATTTACGGATCGGGTTAAACTTCCCTTACAACAACAACCGGCCAGGAGGAACTGCAGCCATGATCGACCTTTACCTTTCGGGAACCGCCAACGGCTTGCGGGCATCCGTCGCCCTCGAGGAAACGGGTATGCCGTACAAGGTGCACAAGATCGACCTCGCCAAGGGCGAGAATCGCAAACCGGAATTCCTGAGCATCAATCCCGCCGGGTTGATCCCGGCGATGGTCGATCACGAGGGCCCCGGCGGCAAGCCGATCACGGTCACGCAGTCCGGGGCGATCATCGTCTACGCGGCGGAGAGGAGCGGAAAGTTCCTGCCGCGGGATCCGGTGCGCAAGGCGAAGGCCTGGCAGTGGTTCATGCAGGGCGCGACGGACGTTGCCGCCACCAGCGGCGCGCTGTCCAGGGTCGAAAACAGCGTTCCGGAGAAAAGCCCGGGGAATACCGAGTACTTCAAGCAGCGCATGCTCGGATTCTTCGCGGTCTGCGATGCGCACCTCGCGTCGCACGAGTATTTCGCCGACGAGGTATCGATCGCGGACCTGTTCCTGTATCCCAACTTCGCCCTGCGCAAGCCGATGATCGACCAGGCCGGCGGATTCACCCACCTTCAGCGCTGGGGCGCGGCGCTGGCGGCGCGTCCCGCCATCCAGCGCGGCATGAAAGTACTGGGCTAGCACAAGGAAGACGCACCGGAAATGCTCGGAACACTGAAGGGCCTGCTCGCCGGTCTCGCCGCAAAGAACCCGGTCGAAGTCGGCGAGCCGGAACGGCGGCAGCTGGAGATGGCAGTGGCCGGCCTGCTGCACGAAATGATGCGCGCGGACCTGAAAGAGAAACCGGAAGAACGCGCGGCCATGAGCACGGCGCTGGCTGCGATGTTCGAGATGAGCGCGGCCGATGCCGACCGCCTGATCGACCAGGCCGGCGCGCATCGCTACACCTCCTATTTCGGGCCGGTCGGGGTGATCAAACGACTGCTGGGTCTCGAACAGCGCACGGTCCTCGTCGAACACCTCTGGCGGGTCGCCTTCGCCGATACGGCACTGGATCCATACGAGGACCATTTCGTCCGCAAGATCGCGCATTTGCTGTATGTCTCCAATACCCATGCCATGCTGGCGAGGCAAAGGGCGAAAAACCAGGTGAAAGCGGAAAGGTAAAAGGGGAAAGCAAGAACCGGAGCATTCGAGGCCTTGTGCCCTTACTTTCACCTTTCATCTTTTCCCTTTAACCTGTTTTCATGAATTTCCGAAAGATTCGCTTCGATCGCGACCTGCTGATCATCGGCATTCCCTCCGCCCTGCTGATCGGCGGTGCGTTTGCGCTGACCCTGCTGCTGATGCGCCCGGCGCCGCCGAAGGAAATCGTGATGTCCACCGGCGCGCTCGATGGCACCTATCACGCCAATGCCATCAAATATCGCGAAATCCTCGCCAGGGAAGGCGTGACCCTGAACCTGTGGGTATCGGGCGGCGCGGTGGAAAACCTGCGGCGCCTTTCAGATCCCACGCACGGCGTCGATGTAGCGTTCGTGCAGGGAGGCGTTACCGGAAGGGACAATGCCGGCGAGCTGCAATCCCTGGGTTCGATGTATCTCGAGCCGTTGTGGATTTTCCATCGCGCGCAACGGGAGGCGGTCACGCTGCAGGCCCTGAGGGGCGGGCGGATCGCGATCGGGGAACCGGGCAGCGGCGCGGCGACGCTGGCGCAGACGATGCTGCAGGCCAACGGGCTGACTGAAGGGGCGACCTCCATCGTCCAGGTGGGTGGGCGCACCGCCGCGGACATGCTTTTACGGGGGAGCATCGACGCGGCATTCTTCATCGCGGAGCCGAAATCCCCGCTGTTCGAGGAACTGATAAAAGCGCCCGGAATCCGCCTGCTGAACCTGGAGCGCGCCGAGGCCTATGTCCGCCAGCACTATTACCTGACGCGCGTCACGCTGCCGCGGGGCGTGTTCGACCTGCAGCGCGACATTCCCGATCACGATATCCAGATCATCGCCGCGCCCGCCAACCTGGTCGTGAAGCAGGACCTGCACCCGGCCCTGGCGTACCTGTTGCTGCGCGCGGCGAGCGAAGTGCACGGGCGGCCCAGCCTCTTCAACAAGCTCCATGACTTTCCCGCGCCGGACGATACCGAGCTGCCGTTGAGCCCCGAGGCGGCGCGTTACTACAAATCCGGCGCGCCTCTCCTGCAACGCTACCTGCCCTACTGGGCGGCGAACCTGATCGATCGCCTGCTGGTCCTGCTGGTACCGGCGCTCGTGATCCTGATTCCGGCGATGCGCCTGCTGCCTGCGCTCTATCGCTGGCGGGTGCGTTCGAGGATCTATCGCTGGTACGGCCGTTTGAAGGAAATTGAGATCGATCTCGACGAGAAGCCCGGCCAGCAGGAACTGGGGTCGATCCTCGGCAAGCTGGACTCGATTGAGAACGCGGTCAATCACATCGACACGCCGCTGGCGTACTCGGAAAATCTTTATGTGTTCAGGCAGCACATAGACCTGGTCCGCCAGCGCATCCAGATCCACCTCTCGCAGTCCCGGCCGGGTTGACGAACGGTCGACTTCCCGCCTCTGAAGTTACCACCCGTTGCGTCCGCTGCACTTTTTGGGGGCGCGTCCACAAATCAAGGGCATAACGATATTCCATATTCCTGGTGACACGGCCCCGCCCGTGGGATTAATCTGCAGGCGATGACGCGGGCATCGTCGCCCGCCGACCACCCGGGGAGGACGCCATGACTATTCGAGGTCTGTGCCGCGCGCCGCTGTCGGCGTGCTTCACGGCTGTTGCGGGAATCTGCCTTTCGGCGGCGGCTTTGGCCGAATTGCCGGTCGAGGAACTGACGGTCGTACCCGCCGTCACGGCCAGGAACCGGGCCTACATCAGCGACGTTGCCATCAATCACATCGCCGACGGCAAGCTGCACGTCGTCGATACCGATACGGGCAACTACCTGGGCGTGATCGGCAGCGGGTTCATCGGCCAGGTCACCTATTCCCCGGACCGCAGCGAAATCCTCCTTGCCACGGGTTACCTTTCCCGCGGGCAGCGCGGCGAGCGCACCGACATCCTCGAAGTCTGGGATGCCGACACGCTGTCGTTCAAGTACGAGATCGAGATCTCGTCCAACCGCGCCATGGCCCTGAATTACCGCAACCTGATCCGGACCTCCGCAGACGGACGCTGGGTATTCGTGCAGAACGCCACGCCCGCGACTTCGGTCACCGTCGTGGACCTGCAGGAAAAGAAAATGGTTTCGGAAATCCCGACGCCGGGCTGCTGGGGTATTTTCCCGCCCGCCGGCAGCTCGGACCGCTTCTCGACGCTGTGCGGCGACGGCACCGTCGCGACCGTCTTGCTGGATGGCAGCGGCAATGCCGCTTCCCGCACCATCAGTCCGAAAATTTTCGATGCCGACAAGGATGCCTGGTTCATTCAGGGCGAACAGGACGGCGACCTCTATCGTTTCGCCACCTTCCTCGGCAACGTTGGCGTGATCAACGTCGGCGGCGATACCGCCAGCCTGGTCGAAACCTGGGGGCTGGTCAAAACCGCCGCGGACCGCAAGGCCGGCTGGCGGCCCGGCGGCTACCAGCCGCTGGCCGTGCATCCGGGCAGCAACCGCCTCTACGTCGCCATGCATCCCGGCGGTGCAGAAGGCAGCCACAAGACCCCCGCCAAGGAAATCTGGGCATTCGACCTGAAGACGAAAAAGCGCGTCGCGCGCCTGCCGGGCCATGCCGCCGTGGCATTGACCGCTTCGTCCAGCGGCAAGCGCGTTCTGGCAATCGACATCGAGAAGCTGAATCTCGTGGCCATTGAAATCGGCGCCAAGCCGAAATCCCGCGTGCTGACGCAGGTCGGCGAGATCCCGGTGCAGGTGGACAGCAACTGATGGAAGTCCTGGCTTTCGCGGCGGATCCGGTCACCGTCGGCACCCTCGTCGGCGCGCTGGCCCTGGTGATGTTCGCCGCCGCCTGGCACAAGTTCTCCGAAGCGGATGAGTTCGCCGGCGCCCTGGCCGCCTATCGGCTGCTGCCGCAGCCGGCGGTGGCGCTGGCTGCACGTGCCCTGCCCGTGGTGGAAGTGACGATCGGCGCGGGAGTGTTGATCCCCGCAACGCGGGTTTGGGCTTTGGTCGCGCTCGCGGCACTGGTAGCGCTGTATGCCCTGGCGATCGGCATCAACCTCGCGCGCGGCCGCCAGGACATCGATTGCGGCTGCGGTGGCGAAAGCCACCCGCTGTCATGGGCGCTGGTATTGCGAAACCTCGTTCTGGGAGCGGCGGCGCTGATCGCCAGCCGGCCGACGGTGGAGCGACACATGGACTGGGTCGATGCAGTTACGCTGGTACTGGGCGTGCTTGCGTTTTACGCCTTCTACCTCATGGCCGACGAATTGTTGCGGCAGGGCGGACGGCTGGCGCGGCTGCACCGCGACAGCCACGAACACGGACAAGGAACATGACCAGCCTGACCATATCGAACGCATTGCTCTGGGTACTGATGCTCGCCGTCATCGTGGCACTGTGGGCCCTGGCCAGGCAGGTCGGCATCCTCTATGAACGCATCGCGCCGATGGGCGCGCTGATGACGGACGCCGGACCCAAGCTCGGCGAGGCCGCGCCGCGTTTCGACCTGCCTGCGCTCAATGGGACGACGGTCGCAATCGGCGGAGAGCGCGGCAAGAGCCAGTTGTTGTTCTTCCTGTCGCCCACCTGCCCGGTCTGCAAGAAGCTGCTGCCCGTGCTCAAATCCTCCGCGCAGGCCGAGCGCGAATGGCTCGACGTGATCGTAGCCAGCGACGGCGACTCCACCCAGCACCTGGCGTTCTACGGTTCCGCCGGATTGCAGCAATTTCCCTATGTGCTTTCCGCGGACCTCGGCATGACGTACCGCGTAAGCCGCCTGCCGTACGCAGTCCTGCTCGACGAACGCGGGGTAATCCGCGCCAAGGGCCTGATCAATTCGCGCGAACATCTTGACAGTCTTTTCAATGCCAAGGAACTCGGCGTAGGATCGGTGCAGGATTACCTGCGCGACCGCGTCGCCGCGCAACCTGGCGAACGTGCTTAGTCGGAATCCGGAAATCAGGGAGGGTTGGCAATGAGGCTCTTTCAGGAATGGCTCGATCGCTTCACCGAACGCCGGGTGCGCAGCGCGGCGCAACTTACCAGCCGGCGCAGCACGCTGGCCAGGCTCGGCACCGTCCTCGTCGGCGGCGCGCTCCTGCCGATGCTGCCCTTCGACCGGTCGGGCGGGAAAGCCCACGCTGCCGTACCCGCGGAAGATCCGCAACATTGCGAATACTGGCGCAACTGCGCCCTGGACGGCTTCCTGTGCACCTGCTGCGGCGGGACGATAACGGCCTGCCCGCCGGGAACCGAGGCATCGAAAGTGACCTGGGTCGGCACCTGCCGCAATCCGAAGGACGGCAAGGACTATCTCGTCAGCTACAACGACTGCTGCGGCAAGGTTGCCTGCGGCCGCTGCCTGTGCAACTTCAACGAACGCGAGCGTCCGGCCTACAAGATGGGCGTGCACAACGACATCAACTGGTGCATGGCGAATACGCAGACCATGTACCACTGCACCGTGTCGGTGATCGTGGGCGTCGGCGATCTGGGATAGCCGGTATTCCCGGGCCTCACGGAGCATCGTGATGCTGTCGCGTTCAAGCCTCATGGCATGCTTCGCGGTTCTCGCCGCCGCCCTGCCGGCCGCGGCCCAGGACGATCCGATGTCGCGCCGCGCCCGCGGCGATTACATGCTGCATTGTTCGGGCTGCCACGACATGGACGGCAGCGGCCATCCGGCGAAAGGCATTCCGGCGTTCCAGGACCAGATCGGCTATTTCACCGCGATTCCGGAAGGACGCGCGATGCTGATGCAGATTCCCGGCCTGCTCAGCTCGGGCCTTTCCGACGAGCGTGCCGCCGCTGTCACCACATGGCTGGTCACGCAGTTCGCTGGACTGTCACTGCCCGCCGATTTCCAGCCCTACACCGCGGCGGAAGCGAAACGCTATCGCGAGACCCGCCCCGTCGACATCGCCGCCACCCGCGCGCGGCTTTACAAGCAGATTGTGGATTCAGGGTATCCCCTGAAATAAGAGAAAAGAGACGAGAGAAAAGAGAAAAGGTAAAAACGACTGCGGGCAGCACGTCCTTCCTCTTTCCTCTTTCCTCTTTCCTCTTTTCTCTCGTCTCTTTTCTCTCGCTCTCCTCTCACTCCCGCTGCTTCGCGGCGAGCACGATCGCGTCGAACAGGCGCTGCTGCAGGGGATCGGTGGCGGCTGTCAGCTCCGGATGCCACTGCACGGCCACGAGCCACGGATGGTCCGGCATTTCCACCGCTTCGATGGTGCCGTCCGAGGCATGCGCGACCGCTTCCAGCCCCTTGGCTGCTCCGCGCAGCGCCTGGTGATGCCAGGACGTGACGTGCAATTCCTCCAGCCCGAGGATTTTGGCGAGCTTGGATGTCGACTTGATCTGCACGCTGTGCCGCACCGCCTCGCGCGGCGGCGCGCGGTGCAGGACGCTCTCGCCGAACTCATCTGGAATGTGTTCGATCAGCTTGCCGCCCTGGACCACATTCAGGATCTGCGCCCCGCGGCAGATGCCCAGCGTCGGCAGGCCCGAATCGATCACCTTGCGTCCCAGCGCGAGTTCCAGCATGTCCCGTTCCGCATCGATGCCGTAATTGGTGTCGTGCCGCCTGCCCGCATAGCGGATGGGATCGATGTCCCCGCCGCCGGTCAGGACCAGGGCGTCCACGCTGTCGAGGGCCGTTTCCCAGCGCGATTCACCCGGGGCGATCAGGATCGGCACTCCCCCGGCCCGCCGGACCGCGTCGAGATATTCGGCGGGCAGGGCGTAGCGGTTGTCGGCGGTGCGTCCGTATGAGGTGAGGCCTACCAGCGGATACTCTCGGCGCGTGGACATGTGTCGGGCTTTTTTTCTGAAAAGGACCGTTCATTTTAGTCGCATTTGGAGCCATTTCGTTCCGGTTGCCCGCCCCGTTGATATCGCCCATACTGTAATCGACAGCATGGGCGCAGATATCTCACCCCGTTGTCATAGATTTGCCTGTCTCCATGTTGTCGGGTCGCCTCGGGCGCCGCAGACGAGGTGACTTAAAGGGGTGGCCCATCTCCGATAGGGCTACGTTTTCGAGCACCGCATCTTCGAGGGGATCACATGGACAAGAAGAAAGTCGGAAGCGTCGAGTATCACGAGGCCGGGGCCGAGTACTTCGCCAAGCGCCAGTTGCGCAAGCATGCGCGGGTCTGGTCGCTGTGGGCGCTGGGGGTCGGCGCCGTCATCTCCGGTCACTTTTCCGGATGGAACTTCGGTCTCGGCGCAGGGGGTTTCGGCGGCCTGTTCTTCGCGGCCATCATCATCGGCATCATGTACGTCTGCCTGTGCTTCTGCCTGGCGGAAATGTCCCCTGCCCTGCCGCATACCGGCGGCGCTTACTCGTTTGCGCGAAGTGCGATGGGCCCCTGGGGCGGCTTCGTCACCGGCCTCGCGGAGAACATCGAATACGTGCTGACGCCGGCGGTGATCGTATTCTTCATCGGCTCCTACCTGGGCAGCATCTTCGGCACCGCGCCGGGATTCCAGCCCGTGTGGTGGATCATCATGTACGTGGTCTTCGTCAGCCTCAATCTGCTCGGCGTGGCGCTGTCGTTCCGGGTGTCGGTGCTCGTGACGCTGCTCGCCCTCGGCGTGCTGGCGGTGTTCTGGGTAAGCGCGCTGTTCTCCGGACAGTTGGATTTCTCGCGCTGGGCGCTGAACATCGGCCTCGGCGACGACGGCAAGATCGTGGAACTCGCGGAAGGCGGCGGATCGTTCCTGCCACTCGGGGTCGCGGGCATCTTCGCTGCATTGCCCTTCGCGGTCTGGCTGTACCTCGCGATCGAGGAACTGCCGCTGGCTGCCGAAGAATCGCACGACCCGAAAAAAGACATGCCCAAAGGCCTGCTGCTAGGCATCGCCACGCTGGTGTTCTCCGCCTTCATGATCATGTTCCTGAACTCCAGCCTGCCGGTGCAGAACGCGGATGGCACTGCGCACGGCGCATTCGCGCTCGGCTCTTCCGGCGAACCCCTGCTGGACGGATTCCGCGCGCTTTTCGGTGCCGAAGCGGCGAAGGTTCTCGCGCTGTGCGCCGTGATCGGGCTGATCGCCAGCTTCCACACCATCATCTATGCCTTCGGACGCCAGATCTATTCGCTGTCGCGCGCGGGGTATGTGCCGCACTGGCTCTCCGTCACCAGCGGCACCCACAAGGTGCCGCACGTGGCGCTGATCGCGGGCGCGGTGCTGGGCTTTGCGGTGATGATGACGGTGTACCTGGTCAAGGGCGAAAACGCCGGCGCGTTCATCGGCGCGCAGCTGCTCAACATGGCGGTGTTCGGCGCGATGATCTCGTACGGGTTCCAGGGCATTTCCTACATCATGCTGCGCAAAAATCTGCCCAACATCGAGCGGCCGTATCGAAGCCCGCTCGGGCTGCTGGGCGGATGGCTCACGCTGATCATTGCAGTTGTCACGCTCTACATGCAGTTCCAGGATGCGGCCTATCGCGGCGGCGTCATCGGCGTGGCAATCTGGTACGCCGCGGGCATCGTCTATTTCGCGGTGTATGGACGCAAGACGCTGGTGTATTCGCCGGAAGAGGATTTTGCCGTCAAGGCGCGGGCGCAGGCCGGACTCGACAAGGCCTGATTTCGCCTGCTGCGGCATTGAGCGGGTCCCGGCCGCCGTCAGGGCGGCCGGGATGCAGGCTGGAGTAGTCTGTGTTCCAATCCCCCTTCAACCGGGCCGATCCCGGCCCGGCCTTCTCCAACTGAAACCCTGGACTTGCCCATGAAACCAGAGGACGTCAAGACCGTTGCCGACGCGAAGAAGATCGTCAACGAGCGCAAGCTGACCCACGTCAAGGTCGGCGTTTTCGACATCGACGGTATCCTGCGCGGCAAGTACATGTCGCGTGAAAAATTCTTCGGTGCCCTGGACAAGGGATTCGGTTTTTGCGACGTCGTGCTGGGCTGGGACCTCAACGACCAGCTCTACGACAACACGAAATTCACGGGCTGGCACACCGGCTATCCGGATGCCGAGGTTCGCGTACTGCCGGAAACCTGCCGAGACATTCCCTTCGAGGAAAACATGCTGTTCTTCCTCGCCGAGTTTACGGACGATGCGAAGGCCCCCTGCCCGCGCGGCGTGCTGCGGCGGGTGCTGGCCAGGGCGGGGAAAATGGGCTTCGACGTGTATGCGGGATTCGAATACGAGTATTTCGTTTTCGACGAAACGCCGGATTCGGTGCGCGCCAAGCACTATCGCGACCTCAAGCCGATGGCCCCGGGATTCTTCGGCTACTCGGTGATCCGCAACACCGTGCATTCCGACTATTACCTGGAGACCATCGACCTCTGCGAGAAAATGCGTTTCCCACTGGAGGGCCTGCATGAGGAAACCGGCCCGGGCGTGCTGGAGGCGGCAATCGCCTACGACGAGGCCTTATCCGCGGCCGACAAGGCCGGCCTGTTCAAGACTTTCATCAAGGTGCATGCGCAGTTGCGCGGACGCATGGCGACTTTCATGGCGAAATGGAATCCGAACCTGCCGGGCCAGAGCGGCCACATGCACTTGTCGCTCAGGAAAGGCGGCAAGCCCGTATTCCACGATCCCAAGGGCCGCTTCGGCATGAGCAAGCTCATGGAGCATTTCGTCGCCGGCCAGCAGGCCCTGATGCCCGAGTTCCTGGGCATGGTCGCGAGCACGATCAATTCCTATACCCGCATGGTGCCGGGCTACTGGGCGCCAACCCATGCCACCTGGGGCGTGGAAAACCGCACCTGCGCCCTGCGGGTCATCCCCGGATCGGAAAAAAGCCAGCGCGTCGAATACCGGATCTCGGCGGCGGACTGCAATCCCCATCTTGGTCTTGCCGTCGCGCTGGCCTCGGGGCTGTGGGGCATCGAGCACAAGCTGCCGCTCGGCAAACCGGTCACCGGCAATGCCTACGACCACAAGCCGCCCGCCAAAGGCGGCCTGCCGACCACCCTCTGGGATGCGGCGCAACGGCTCAAGGCTTCGAAAGCCGCGCGCGAATGTTTCGGCGACGACTTTGTCGAACACTTCGCCGCCACCCGCGAATGGGAAGAACGCCAGTTCCGCAAGTCGGTGACCGACTGGGAACTGGACCGGTATTTTGAGATCATCTGAACGAAGTGAAGGCGTGTGTGAGGCAAGCGTGAAGGTGTGAAGGGTAAAAAGCCCGCATCGCATTGCGCTCTTCCACGCTTTCACACATCGACTCCTTCACACCTTCACTCATTCACCCTTCATGCCTGAAACCCAGAAAACGATCTCCCCCGTCGATGGCCGCTTGTACGTCGAGCGGCCGTACGCCACCGATGCGCAAGTCCGGCAGGCGCTCGATCGCGCCCGGGCCGCGCAGGCGCAATGGAAACGCGTGCCGCTCGCGGAACGGGCGAAGATCGTCAATCGCTTCATCGATGCATTCGTATCCCGCACGCAAAACATCGCCGAGGAAATCTCCTGGCAGATGGGCCGGCCCCTCGGTCAATCGCCAGGCGAGGTTCGCGGCTTTGAGGAACGGGCCCGCCACATGGTGCAGATTGCGGCCGGTGCGCTGGCCGATCTCGATGCCGGTCCCAAGGAAGGCTTTCGCCGCTTCATCCGTCGCGAACCGCTCGGCGTCGTGCTGGTGCTGGCGCCCTGGAATTATCCTTATCTCACCTCGGTGAATGCCGTCGTGCCGGCGATCATGGCCGGCAATGCGGTAGTCCTGAAACATTCGAGCCAGACCCCGCTTTGCGCCGAGCGTTACGCTGAATGTTTCCTCGAGGCCGGCCTTCCGCAAGGGGTCTTCCAGTACCTGCACTGCACGCACGACCAGGTATCGGAAATGATCGCCTCCCCTGCCGTCGATTTTGTCTGTTTCACCGGTTCCGTGGAAGGCGGCCACTCGGTGCAGCAGGCCGCCGCCGGTCGTTTCATCGGCATCGGCCTCGAACTCGGCGGCAAGGATCCCGCCTATGTTCGCGCCGACGCCGACATGGCGCATGCCGTGGAAAACCTGGTGGATGGCGCCTTCTTCAATTCGGGGCAGTCGTGCTGCGGCATCGAGCGCATCTACGCGCACGAGAGGATTTATGACGAATTCGTCGACGGCTTCGTCAAGCTCACCCGCCGGTACCGCCTCGGCAATCCCCTGGCCGAAACCACCAACCTCGGGCCGATGGTGCGCGCCCGCGCCGCCGAGTTCGCGCGCGGACAGGTCCGCGAAGCGGTGCGTGAAGGAGCGAAATCCCTTGTGGATCCGACGGAATTTCCCGCCGACAAGGAAGGCACGCCGTACATGGCGCCGCAGGTGCTGGTGAACGTGACCCACGCCATGCGCCTCATGCGCGAAGAAAGCTTCGCGCCGGTGATCGGCATCATGAAAGTCCGTGGCGATGACGAAGCCGTCACCCTGATGAACGACAGCGACTACGGCCTTACCGCGGCGATCTGGACGTCGGACCCGGACGCGGCGCTCGCCATAGGCGATCGGGTCGCCACCGGTACCTGGTTCATGAACCGTTGCGACTACCTCGACCCGGCGCTGGCCTGGACCGGCGTAAAAGACTCGGGCCGCGGCTGCACCTTGTCGCGGGTCGGATACGAGCAGCTGACTCGACCGAAGTCATTTCATCTGCGAATCTCTACGTGATCCGCGCATGTTGAGCCGAAAGGGGAAAGGCAAAAAGCCGAAAGGGGCAAACCGCTTGAGGCGCTTGTTCGAATGATCCTTGCCTTGCCTTCCAACTTTCCCCTTTAACCTTTTACCTTTTAGCTATAGCCTCAGTCCTATGGACGCCAAAACCCTGACCCGCAACTGGAACTACCCCACCGCGATCCGTTTCGGCGTCGGCCGCATCGCCGAGCTGCCGGCGGCCTGCAAGGAACTCGGCATGAAGCGGCCGCTGCTGGTGACCGATCCCGGCCTGCGCAACCTGCCCATGATCGAAAGCGCACTGGCCTCGCTCAAAGCGGCAGGCCTCGGCGACGCCTGCTTCTCGGATGTGCGCGGCAACCCGGTCGGCAGAAACGTCGATGACGGCGTAGCCTTCTACAAGAGCGGCAGATGCGACGGCGTGATCGCCTTCGGCGGCGGCAGTGCGCTCGATGTCGGCAAGACAATCGCGCTGATGGTCGGCCAGACCCGGCCGCTGTGGGATTTCGAGGACCGCGAAGACTGGTACACGCGTGTCAACGTCGCGGGCATGGCGCCCATCATTGCCGTCCCGACGACGGCGGGCACCGGCTCCGAGGTCGGACGCGCTTCCGTGATCCTGGACGAGTCGAGCCATCTCAAGAAAATCATCTTCCACCCGAAGATGCAGCCGGCGATCGTGATATCCGATCCCGAATTGAGCACCGGACTGCCGCCCCGCATCACGGCCGCCACCGGCATGGACGCGCTGGCGCATTGCCTCGAGGCCTATTGCGCGCCCGGGTTTCATCCGATGGCCGACGGCATCGCGCTGGAAGGCATGCGCCTGGTGAAGGACTGGCTGCCGCTGGCGGTCAAGGACGGAAAAAACCTGGCGGCGCGGGCGCATATGCTTGCGGCAGCAACCATGGGAGCCACGGCGTTCCAGAAAGGGTTGGGTGCGATCCATTCGCTCAGCCACCCGGTGGGCGCGGTCTACAACTCGCACCATGGCGAAACCAACGGGGTGGTCATGCCCTATGTGCTGGTATTCAACCGGCCGGCAATCGAGGAGAAAATGATGCGCCTGGCGCGCTATCTCGGTCTGCCGGACCCCGGATTCCAGGCGGTCCTGGACTGGGTGCAATCTCTGAAAAAAGAGATCGGCATTCCGGACACGCTCGCGGAACTGGGCGTAAAAGAAACCGACCTCGACATGCTTGTGCCAATGGCCGTCGAGGATCCCTCAACCGGCGGCAACCCCCGCCCCGCGGGCCATGCGGAAATGCGGCAGATGTTTGTGAAAGCGATCCGCGGAGACCTTGGCTGACGCGCGGTCGCCGCAGCTGAGCTGAAAGGTTAAAGGGTAAAGGTCAAAGTAAAAGCTGCGACCCGAAGGCCGGGCGCACCTGCTTTCACCTTTCCCCTTTTACCTGCCGTCAGGGTTTTTTCGGGGTCGGAACTTCCCTGTCGTCGCAGCGCGCTGCCCATCCGGTCATGGATACGCGATGGCCGTCGTTCATCTCCATGAGGTAGCGATTCTGGATGTAGTAAGCCTCCTGTTCCGCGGTGTTCCGGCGTACGCATTCGCTGTCGCCCAGATCGAAACGGCCGCTGACGGATTGCACGTGGTGGACAAGCTCATGCAGGAGGATGGAGCGGGCAAAAACATTGTTGTGAATGTCGAGCCGCTCGTCGATGTACACGCCCTGCGTCGGATCGTAGACAGCCTTGATCTGGCAAGGGCTGTTGCAGAACTGGCGGCCGATCTCCGCCTGCGGCACACGATGCACCTGCGGGGGAACGGTGGGCGGCGGGTAGCCGGACAGCAGCTGGATGGCTGCGAACAGATCCGCAACCAGGGATGAGAGGGCAAGGTCCATGTTCATTCTCCGGCCCGGCTTCCTCCAAAGCCTGGGCCCATCAGGTTTTCAATTATCGTTTCGTAGGCGCCATCGGACGGCGCTTGCGGCCCGTATTCCATATGACCGTGGCAAGCAGTCGGTTCGTGGTGCCCCATTGTGAGGCCTATTGCCCGTCTTCGCACTTGCCCGACCAGCCCATGGCGACCGCGCGTCGCGATGCCTGTTGTACCGACAGGTAGCGATTCTGGATCTCATAGGCCTCGAGTTCCTGGGCATTGCGGCGATAACAGAAACTCGTCATGGCGTCGAATTTTCCGGTGGTCCTCTGCAGATGATGGACCAGTTCATGCAAGAGGATGGAGCGATCGAACGGATCGTTGATCACGTCCATGCCTTCATTGACGTAAACGCCGAGGTCCGGATGATAAAACGCCTTGACCCGGCATGTCCTGCCGGCGCAGACCCGCTGCTGCATTTCCGCCTCCGGGACGACGTGGACTTCCGGAAAGGATTCCGGAACGGGATAACCCGACACGAGCCTGATGGCGGTGAACAGCTCGACCATCAAAGATGAAAGGGAAGCCTGGTCCATTGCGACCTCGTCGCCTGTTAACTCCCCCGTACTTCGATTAAACCGCCCTTGTCCCGGACGGGTCAAGCACTCCAGGATCAATCGTCGCAGCGCGCGCGCCAGGCATTCACGTTGATGCGGTGGCCGTCGTGCATGTCTTCCAGGTACTGGTTCTGTATCTCGTAAGCCTCCCGCTCCGCGGCATACCAGCGGTCGCATTCGGAAGGAATCGCCTGGAATCTGCCGCTCACCCGTTGGACGTGATGGACCAGCTCATGCAGCAGGATGGAGCGCGCGTACTCACTGGTGGCGAGATCGAAGGCCTTGTCGATGAAGACGCCTTCACCGGGCTGGTAGTAAGCCTGGATTCGACAAGGCCCCTTGCAGAAGCGCTGCTGAATTTCGGCCAGCGGCACCTGGTGAATTTCAGGCAGCGTGTTCGGCGCCGGATAACCCGACAGTGCATGGATCGACGCCAGCAGCTGGAATGCAAGTGCAGTAAGAGAAAGCGAATCCACGTCATGCTCCTTGGACCGGCGCTTCCCCCCGACCGCAGGTCGGAAAATTTTATGGTGGTCGCTTTATCAACAGGCGCTCACGCTTGTGTGCAATGCAGCAAATTTCAGGCCACCCCCCATTTCATGCCGTTTGGATGAGACTGATGCAACTTGCGGACCAGAATGCACAAGGGGAGTGCAGGAAACTCCCGGGAAGCCCTGTGGGTGGGCGATTCCGCTGATATCACGATGCCGTCCACGACGCTGATCAAAGCGGGCGATTGCCGGGTTGACCCTTGCGTCCCGGATATTTTGTAATTTTTACTGGTTCTGAACCGGCCTATTCCGGGGCAAGCCATCTGACGCGGGACCGCGCCGCCGGGTCTCGGGCAAGGACTGGATTGAGCCATTCCACCATTGGCCCGGCGACCTTGTCGAATTCGAACGGGGGATTCACCACGAGCATTCCGCAACCCCGCATGCTCGCGGTCCAGCCTTCCGGCATGACCGAGATCTCGAGTTGCAGGATCTTGCGAATGCCGGTCGCCACGATGTCGCGTTCGAAAGCGCGCATGGACATCGGCTCCATCAGCGGATACCAGAGGGCATAGATGCCGGTGGCGAAACGGTGGTGTGCCTCCACCAGCCCCTGTGTCAGGCGCTCGAACTCCCGCGCCCGGTCGAACGAGGAATCGATGAACACCAGGCCGCGCCGCTCCTTCGGCGGCAGGAACGCCTTGAGGCCCTGATAGCCGTCCATCAATTGCACCTTGACCTGGGGGTCGTGGGCGAACAGGCCCGCCAGCTCCTCGCAATCCTTGCGGTTCAGCTCCGAAATCACCATGCGGTCCGTCGGCCGCAACAGGCGTCGCACGATGCGCGGCGAGCCCGGGTAAAAGCGCAGGTCCCCCACTTTGTTTTCGCCCCGGATCGCGTCCACGTAGGGAACGAAGCTGTTGGGCACATCTTTGCGATTCCATACCAGGACGATGCCATCGCGGTGTTCCGCATTCTTTTGTGCCCATTCATGGGTCAGGTCGTAACGGCCGATGCCGGCATGGGTATCGAGCACGAAAAACGGCTTGTCCTTCTTCTCGAGCCCGAGCACCAGCTGCGCGAGCAGCGAATGCTTGAACACATCGGCAAAGTTTCCGGCGTGGAACTGGTGGCGGTAGGCGAGCATCGAGTGATACGAGTTGAAAGGTTAAAGGTCAAAGGGAAAGTTAAAATCGGACTGCGAAGAACGGGGCCCCGATTACGATTTTACTTTCACCTTTACCCTTCGCCGAAGTCCTAATAGGACTTCGGAAGCCCGAGTACTTTTTCGGCAATGAAACACAGCACAAGTTGCGGGCTGACGGGCGCGAGGCGCGGAATCATGGCTTCACGCAGGTAACGCTCGACATGGTATTCCTTCGCGTAGCCCATGCCGCCCAGTGTCAGCATGGCCTGTTCGCAAGCGCTGAAGCAGGCCTCGGCCGCCAGATACTTCGCGGCATTGGCCTCCGCACCGCAGGATTCGTTGTTGTCGTAGAGCGATGCCGCCTTGAACACCATCAGGTTGGCCGCTTCGAGTTCCATCCAGCAGCGCGCCAGCGGGTGCTGGATCGCCTGGTTCTGGCCGATCGGCCGGTCGAAGACGATGCGCTCCTTCGCATAGGCCGTGGCCCGCTCGAGCGCAGCCCGGCCAAGCCCGACCGCCTCCGCCGCGATGAGGATGCGCTCGGGATTGAGGCCATGCAGGATGCAGTCGAATCCCCTGCCCTCCTCGCCAATCCGGTCGGCCACCGGCACCGGCAGTTCCTCGATGAACAGCATGTTGGAATCCACCGCCTTGCGGCCCATTTTCTCGATCTCGCGCACCTCCACATGGCGCGGGTCCAGTGCCGTGTAGAACAGCGTGAGGCCATCAGTCGGCTTCGCCCCACTCGATCCGGTGCGCGCCAGAATCAGCATGCGGTCCGCGACTTGCGCAGTCGAAATCCAGATCTTCTGGCCGCGCAGCACATAGCGGTCGCCGTCCCGGCGCGCTGTCGTGGCGATTTTCGCGGTATTCAGTCCCGCATTCGGCTCCGTCACGGCAAAGCAGGCTTTCTGTTCGCCGCGGACAAGCGGCGGCAGCCAGCGCTGCTTCTGTTCATCCGTGCCAAAGACCACGACCGGATTGAGGCCGAAGATGTTCATGTGGACGCTGGACGCGCCGGAGAACCCGGCGCCGGACTGGCTGATCGTCTGCATCATCAGCGCCGCCTCCGTGATCCCGAGTCCCGCGCCGCCATAGGCCTGCGGCATCGCGACGCCCAGCCAACCCGCTTGTGCTACGGCTTGGTGAAAATCTTCCGGAAAACCGCCCTCCCGATCGCGTTCGAGCCAGTACTTCGCATCGAATCGCTCGCATAGCTTCGCCACCGCATCGCGGATGGCCAGTTGATCGGGAGAGAAGGAGAAGTTCATGATCGGTGGCGAGCGGCGCCCGACATCGCTCGTTTCATATTTTCGTCACGCCGTCTTTCGCCATTCGTGCAATTTCCGCATCGGAATAGCCCGCTTCCTTGAGCACTTCCGCCGAATGCTCACCGAGCCTGGGCGCGGGCCGCTGTGCACCTGGCGGCGAATCGGACCAGCTGGTCGGCGTGCGCATGGTGCGCAGCGTGCCCTCGCTGGGATGCTGTTCCAGTGAAAAGAAACCGGTGGCGGCAAGATGCGGATCGTCGATCAGGTCGGTCACGTCATTGACGGGGGCGACGGGAATGTCCGCTTTTTCCATCAATGCCATCCATTCCGCGGTGGATCGTTGCTTGATCAGCTCGGCGAGATACGCGTAGATCTCGGAGATGTGCCGGGCCCGGTTCGCCTGCGTCGCGAAACGCGGATCCTTCATCAGGTCCGGCTGGCCGATCGAATCCGCGAAGCTTTTCCACTGCTTGTCGTTGTAGACCAGGACGCAGAGATAGCCGTCGCTAGTCCGGTAGGGCTTGCGCGCGAGCAGGCGCGCATAGCCGGCGTCGCCGCTCGGCGGATCGAATGTCAGGCCGGCAGAATGATCGCCAAGGACGAAATGCGCGAGGCTTTCGAACATGGGCACTTCCACCGACTGGCCCTGGCCGGTGCGCTCGCGATGGAACAACGCCGCCGTGACAGCATAAACCGCGTGCAGGCCGGTGACACGATCCGCCAGGTTCACGGGCGCGTAAGCCGGCGCCGCGGCGCCGGATTTTTTTACCAGCGATGGGATGCCGGATATGCCCTGGATCAGGTCGTCGTAGGCGGCCTTTGCGGCATAGGGCCCGCGCTGCGAATACCCGTAGGCCCCGACGTAGATGATCTTCGGGTTGACCTTGCGCAAATCTTCGTAGGACAAGCCGAGGCGTGCCATGGCCTGAGGCCGCACGTTGTAGATCAGCACGTCGGTTTCAGGAATCAGGCGCATCAGCGCTTCATGCCCCTCCGGCTTTTTCAGGTCCAGCACGATGCCGCGCTTGCCGCGATTCAGGTTCAGGAAGATGTATCCCATTCCGGGATTCTTCATGGGCGCGGGATGGCGCATGTTGTCGCCATCGTGCGGTTCGACCTTGATGACGTCGGCACCGAGTTCTGCGAGAAGCTGGGTCGCGAACGGACCCATGACGACGGTGGTGAGATCGAGGATCCTCACCCCGGATAGCGGACCTGGCATTTTTTTCTGGCCTTTTTATTCGGGTTGAATGTTTGCGGCCCGCACGAGTTTACCCCAGTGCGCAATCTCGCCGCGCACATAGCGGTCGAACTGCAGCCTGTTCATCGGCGAGATTTCGAATCCGATCGCCGCGAATCGCGCCTGCGTCCCCACGTCCGCGAGGATCTTGAGGCTGTGCTTTTCCAGTTGCGCGAGGATTGCGGGGGGCGTCCCGGCCGGCGCGAAAATGCCGTTCCAGGAGGTCATGTCGAATCCGGCCAGGGTTTCGCCGATGGCCGGCACACCCGGCAGCAATGCGGAACGACCCGCGGTCGTTACCGCCAGTATGCGCAGCTTGCCGGCCTTTACGTGCGGCATGGCTGTGGTGAAATCCGACACCATCACCTGCAACCTTCCCGCCACGAGATCGGAAATGGCCTGCGGACTGGATTTGTAACCCACGCGCACCAGGTCGAGCCCGGCCATCGCGTTCAATGTTTCGGCGCCGATCAATGAGGCGGTGCTGGCGGTACCGTAGGAAAGCTCTCCGGGGTGCGCCGTGGCATAGGCGAGAAACTCTGCCGTGGTCTTCACCGGCAGATCCGGGTTCACCACCAGCATGAAAGGCAGCAAGCCCACGCGTGCGATCGGAGCGAAGTCCCTGACCGGATCATAGCCAAGCTGCTTGACCAGGTGGGGATTGGCGCTATGTGTGCTGTTGGTGGTCATGAACAGCGTGTAGCCGTCGGGGGCACTGCCGGCCACGGCGATCGCCGCGATCTGGCCGTTCGCGCCGGCCTTGTTTTCAACGACCACCGGTTGAGCGAGTTGGGAGCCGAGCTGCTGGGCGAACAAACGTCCCGCCGAATCGGTGGCGCTGCCCGCGGCAAAGGGAATGATCAGGCGAACCGGTTTGGCGGGCCAGTTCTCCGCCGCCATTGCATACGGATTTGCCGCGGCTGCCAGGCAGGCGACGAGCAGCGCGGACACTGCCTTCATCGAATCACTCTCTCGGATTTTTCCTCATATGGCGGCGAGTAAATCACCAGGACCCGGGCGGGCGTGTCGCCGGTAACGGTGAATACGTGGGGAACATCGGACGGGAAAAAACAACAGTCACCGGGAGCCATCTCGCAAACCTCGCCGCCGATTTCGGCCCGGGCGCTGCCCTCCAGCAGATAGCACACCTGCTCGATGCCCGGATGCGCATGCGGCAACGCCCCCTTGCCTTTTTCGATGACGCCCAGCACGACCTCGAGATTCTTCGCGCCCACATTCTGCGGCCCGATCAGCCGCCGGTTGACGGTTCCCGTATGGTTGGCCGGATGATAGGCCGGCACGTCGCCCGGGCGCACGACGTAGCGGGACTTGGTGGTGGCTGGCATATTTTCTCCTCTTTGGAACGCATTCTAAACTGCTGTCAGGGAATAACGAGGTATCAGGTCAAAGAGAAAAGGTGAAAGGTAAAAGTAAGGCCGGGGTAAAACTTTCCCCTTTAACCTTTCTTCTGTTTTCCATCCCCTGACGCATTCACCCGCGTGCCTATTTAAGGGATAATCCCCCACCAAATCATTGATGCAGGAACGTTGCCATGGCCGAAAACATGCCCGATCTGAAGATGGACCCCGCGAACCTCTACCGGGAGGAGATCTATACCGACCGCAAAATCGGAACCATCCGCGTCATGAGCCCGGTGGGCAAGGACAGTACCGCCGACGCGGCACGCAAGGTCCTTTACGTCGGCGAAACCCAGTTGATGACGCCGGTCGGCGCACTGCCGCTGGCGTTCGAAATCGAAGCCGATTCCCTGGGTGAAGCAGCGGAAAAATTCGCGGAGTTCGCCGCCGTGGCGGTCGAACGCGCGGTAAAGGAGCTGCAGGAAATGCGCAGGCAGCAGAGTTCGTCGATCGTCATCCCCGAAGGCATCCCGCCGGGCCTGGGTGGGCCGGGGAGCAGGATCAAGATGCCGTAAAGGCGAGAGAAAAGAGACGAGAGGAAAGAGAAAAGGGAATGCACGCCTTCGCTGCGGGGTTCCGCCTGTGACGTTTGATTCTTTGCTTTGCTCTTACCTTTTCCCTTTTCTCTGTCCTCACTCACCGTAGGTGAGCGACCGCGCCTTGCCCCAGAACACGCGGTAGGAAAACAGCGTGTAGGCAACGATCATCGGCAGCACGACGCAAGTGCCGACGAACACGAATCGCAGCGACGATTCCGCTGCCGCCGCCTGCCAGATGGTCATCCGGTCGACGACCAGAAAAGGGAACAGGCTGTAGGCCAGCCCCGCGAACGCAAACACGAAAATCCACACGCCGAACACGAACGGCAGGTACTCGCGCTTGCTGCGGCCACCCTGCAGGCGCGAAAGCGAAACCAGGATGCCGACGCAGGCCGCCGCGGTCAGGATCGGCAGAGGCGACAGCCACAGCAAGCGTGGCCATGCCAACCATTTTTCCATGATGCTGGCACTGGCGAACGGTGTCGCAAGGCTGATGGCCGCGATTCCCGCAGCGGCGAGAAATACGGCTGCTTTAGCCCAACGCAGCGCCCTTGCCTGCAAGTCTCCCTCGGTCTTGATCACCAGCCAGGTCGCGCCAAGCAGTGCATAGCCTCCAGCGAGCCCCAGCCCGACCAGCAATTCAAAACCGACGAAAAGCGGCCCCTGCCTGAATCCGGTCACGACACCGCCGAGCATAATGCCCTGCGCGACCGCGGCGCCCAGCGAGCCGATGAAGAAGAGGCGATTCCACATCTGCTGGTGCCATCCGGTCGCCTTGGCGCGAAGCTCGAAAGCCACTCCACGCAGCATGAGGGCAATCAGCATCAGCGCAACCGGAAGGTACAACGCCGTCAGGATCTCGCCGTGCGCCTGCGGAAAAGCCACGAGCAGGATGCCCACACCGAGCACCAGCCAGGTTTCGTTAGCGTCCCAGAACGGTCCGATCGAGGCGACCATCATGTCCTGCTCCCCCGTCGTCGCCAGGGGCACAAGAATGCCGACCCCGAGGTCGAAGCCGTCCAGGATCACATAGGCCAGGATGGCCAGGCCCATCAGCATCGCGAATATCAGCGGCAGGTCCATTGGGATCCTCAGGTGTTGCCCGGTTGGAATGCGGGGTTGACGGGTTCCGGCGTCTTCTCGCCCGCGACTTCCTTGATCGCGATCTGCGTCACCACCACCATGTACGACACCAGCAACAGCGAATAGACCAGCGCATATCCGACGAGGGTGATGGCGATATGCGCTCCCGGCACGCTCGACGCCGCTTCCGCTGTCGTGAGCACGCCATACACAAGATAAGGCTGGCGGCCGATTTCCGTGGTTAGCCAGCCCGCCAGCACCGCAACCCAGCCGGAAAACGTCATTCCCGCAAATGCGAGCAACAGCCAGCGCGGCGCCTGCCGGCGCCGGAACACGAACCAGATCGCGCTCCACGAAACGAGCAGCATCAGGACGCCGACGCCGACCATGATGCGAAAGCTCCAGAACACCTGCGCCACCGGCGGATGCTTGTCGCCGAACTCGGAGAGCCCCTTTACCTCGCCGTCGATGTCATGCGTGAGGATGAAGCTTGCCATGCCGGGAATGGTGACCGCATAGTCGTTGCGGCGTTCGGCCTGGTTCGGCAGGGCGAACAGCACGAGCGGCACATTGCGCTCGGTCTCCCAGATGCCTTCGATGGCGGCGATTTTCGCCGGCTGGTGTTTCAGGGTATTCAGGCCGTGCAGGTCGCCCACGAAAATCTGGATCGGTATGAGCACCGCCGCGACGATGATGCCCAGGCGCAGCATGCGCCGCGCGGATTCGAATTGCGGATTGCGCAGCAACTGGAACGCCGAGATGCCCGCCACCAGGAACGCCGCCGTCAGCCCGGAAGCAATCATCATGTGCGCGAAGCGGTACGGAAAGCTCGGGTTGAAAATGATCGCCCACCAGTCCGTTGCATGGAGCTGCCCGTCGATCACCTCGAAACCCTGCGGGGTCTGCATCCAGGAATTCAGCGCCAGTATCCAGAAAGCGGAGAACGACGTGCCGATCGCGACCAGGAACGACGAGAGCGTATGCAGCCAGGCCGGCACGCGCTCGCGCCCGAACAGCATGACGCCGAGGAAAGTCGCCTCGAGGAAGAACGCGGTCAGCACCTCGTAACCCAGCAGCGGACCGGCGATGTTGCCGGCCTTCTGCATGAAGCCCGGCCAGTTGGTGCCGAACTGGAAACTCATCGTGATGCCGGACACCACCCCCATCGCGAAAGACAGGGCGAAAATCTTGACCCAGAGGCGGTACGCGCGCTTCATCCACGCCTCCCCCGTGCCTTCGATGCGCACCCGCAGATAAACCAGCACCCAGGCCAGGGCGATGGTTATGCTGGGAAACAGGATGTGAAAGCCGATGTTCAGCCCGAACTGGGCGCGGGCAAGAATTAGCGGATCGACGGACATGGGAAACCTCGTGGCTATGGTTAGTTTACGCCACGGCGAGTGCGGCAGCGATTAGGGTTTGAGGAAGCAGCTAAAAGGTGAAAGGTTAAAGGGGAAAGTAAAAGCGCCCCAGGATCTCGACGGTTGTCTCCGATTTTCGACTCTCACCTTTTAACCTTTCACCTTTTTGCCCCCTGCCTTCGGCAGGCTTGACCCTGTGCATACATATATGCATACTTCTTTTCCCATGACCTTCGCATCCGGAGCACGGCAATGAGCAAGTCCTCCGCACCGGCCATCCATGGGAAGCGGGCCCTCCGGCCCGCCGGCAATTCCCCGCGCGGCTTGGTTTCCGATCCCGCCGACATGCAAGTTGGCGGCAAAACGCTTCCCCGCAACAAGACACGCCTGACCATGTACCTCGACACGGCGGTCGTCGAGTATTTCCGCTCGCGCTCAGGCGGGCGGGGTTACCAGACGATGATCAACGAAGCCCTCAAACAGGCGATCGAGCGCGAGAATCTCGAAGACGTGCTGCGACGGGTCATTCGCGAGGAAGCGCGGCCGTACAAGTCCGGCAAGGGCTGAATGAGCCCGCCCACCCCTTTGCCGGAACTCCTCCCAGGTCAGCGTCTCCGGTGAACGTGCCTTCCGTTCGTGATCTGAAGCCGTTTGCCGCTCCGGGCGCCATCATGTTGCTGGCGCTCGTCGCGGTGCTGGCCGGCCGCAAGTTGCCCGTGACCCTGTCGGGCCTGGGGATCTACGGCCCGTATGCACTCTGCCTGACCGGCGTGCTGATCGCCTTTTGGTTCAATCGCGGCCGCGCCTTCCTTACCCTGCTCTCCCTGCTGATCGCATTTGCGGGCTTTCGCCTTGCACTCATCGCCGGCAGCGGCAGCTTCGCGGCACGGGCGGCATTTACCGGCGTGGCCTTGTTCGTTCCGCTGAATATCCTGGTGCTGCTGCTGTTGCCGGAGCGCGGCATCCATTATTTCCGCAATTACCGCTGGCTTCTGGTGGTCCTCGTGGAAGTCCTGTTCACGGCGTGGATTGCCAGTTCGGGAAAAAACGCGCTTTCCGGCGTCGCATGGCACAGCCTGCTGGACAATTGGCTGCTCAAGGCGGACCCGGTTCCGCTGCTTGGCCGCGTGCTGATGGCGACGGCTTTCGCCATCGCGTTGTACCAGCTGTGGACCAAACGCAATCCGCTGGACATCGGGATGGCGGGCGCTTTGATCGCATTCTTCATTGCCTGCCAGTGGCCGCAATCGGAAGCCGTCTTCAGTGCCTTCGTTTCCGCCGCTGCAGCCATCCTGCTGCTGGCCGTCCTGCAGGAATCCCATCGCATGGCGTTCATCGACGAGCTGACGGGATTGCCAGGGCGCCGCGCCCTCGAGGAGAGGCTGGTGGCGCTCGGACCCGTCTATAGCATTGCGATGGTGGATGTGGACCACTTCAAGAAATTCAACGACACTCATGGGCACGACGTCGGCGACCACGTCCTGCGCATGGTGGGCGCCCGGCTGGCGGAAGTCGGGGGCGGCGGCAAGCCCTTCCGATATGGAGGCGAGGAATTTTCTGTGCTGTTCCCGAACCAGACGATAGCGGAAGCCCTGCCGCACCTGGAGGCGCTGCGTGAAGCCATCGAGAATTGCAAGGTCGCCAACCGGACCGAAGATCGGCGTACCGGAGCACGGGCGGGAAACGACCGCCGTTCCACGGTGGTGCAGAAGCGCAACGCCGACACGGGGCAGGATGTGCGTGCATTCCGCAAACCGGACCAGATGCTTTCCGTCACGGTCAGCATGGGCGTGGCGGGCCGCAGCGACATGCTCAACCTGCCTGAGAAGGTGATCAAGGCCGCGGACGAGGCCCTGTACCGCGCCAAGGAAGGCGGACGGAACCGGGTAAGCAGGTAAAACGAGAAAAAAGAGACGAGAGAAAAGATAAAAACCTCAAGGGATTGAGAGGCTCGCACCTTTTTTCTTTTCTCGCTTCTCTCGTCTCATAACAAACGGAGGAGTGACACATGAATCCTTTCAACCTCGACGGTAAAGTGGCCATTGTCACCGGTTCCAGCCGTGGCATCGGCAGATCGATAGCCGAACAGCTCGCCGCAGCAGGAGCCAGGGTGGTCGTATCCAGCCGCAAGGCGCCGGCCTGCGAGGAAGTCGTGGCGGCCATCCGCAAATCGGGTGGCGACGCCATCGCGATTCCGGCACACATCGGCGACAAGGCCCAGCTCGAGACGCTGGTCGGCGAGACGCGCAAGCATTGGGGGAAAATCGACGTGCTCGTATGCAACGCGGCGTCGAATCCCTACTTCGGCCCGATGGCCGGCCTCTCGGACGATGCGTTCAACAAGATCCTGCAGAACAACATCGTCGCCAATCATTGGCTCGCCAACCTGGTGCTGCCGGAAATGGCGCAAAGGAAGGACGGCGCGGTGATCATCGTTTCCTCCATCGGCGGTTTGAAGGGCACCGGCACGCTCGGCGCCTATGCGATCTCCAAAGCCGCGGATATGCAGCTGGCGCGTAACCTTGCGGTGGAATGGGGCCCCCACAATGTCCGCGTCAATTGCATCGCCCCCGGCCTGGTCAAGACCGATTTCGCCCGCGCCCTTTGGGAAAATCCGGAAACCCTCGGCCACTATGAATCGCAGACACCGTTGCGGCGCATCGGCCAGCCCGATGACATCGGCGGCATCG
>DASVNF010000079.1:0-30288 GCA_036384015.1 Burkholderiales bacterium | reverse complement strand
AGGTTGCCGTGGCACCAGCGGCGGTCGCGCTTGAGTTCGTCGACGAGATTGGGCGGCATTTCCTCGTAACTGCCCGGCAGGTCGTAGGCGAGCCACACCGCCCAGCCGGCGCGGCGCATCAGTGCAGCCTCGACGAAATCGTGCGACAGGATCTCGCCGGACAGGCTGCCCTTGCCGGGCAGCCGGCCCAGCGCGCAATGCTTCATGAACGGCGCCACCCGGATGATGGCGTTGTGCCCCCAGTAGTGCGACTCGCCCAGCTGCCAGAAATGCAGCCCGGCGGTGAACAAGGGACCGTAGACGCGCGTGGCGAACTGTTGCATGCGCGCGTACAGCGTGTCGCGCCCCGCCGCACGCGGCGCGGTCTGGATGATGCCCGCGTTCGGGTTCGCTTCCATCAGGCGCACCAGCGTTGCGAGGCAGTCGCCGCTCATGACGCTGTCGGCATCGAGCACCACCATGTAGCGGTAATCCGCACCCCAGCGGCGGCAGAAATCCGCGACGTTGCCGCTCTTGCGCTTGATGCGATGCTGGCGCCAGCGGTAGAAGATGCGGCCGAAGCCCCCGACCGCGCGGCACAGCTCCAGCCACGCGTGGCGTTCGGCGACCCGGTTGTCGGCATCGTTGCTGTCGCTCAGCACGAAGAAATCGAAATGGCCGAGCTCCGGCGTGCGCGCGAGCGATTCGTAGGTCGCCCGCAGGCCGGCGAACACGCGCGGCACGTTTTCATTGCAGATCGGCATGATGATGGCGGTGCGGGCCGACGCGGCGATCGGCGCGTCGCCGGCCGCGGTGCGGGAAATGGCGTAACGGTCGCCGCCGAACAGTTGCACGAAAAAGCCCATCACCGCGGTCCAGAAGCCGGCCGACACCCAGCAGAACAGGATTGCGAACAGGACGAGAATCGCGATTTCGAGCGGCTGGCGGCCGTGGTACGGCAGCACCGCGGACATGAAATCGGTGGCAAAGGCGGTTTGCGCCAGCACCATCAGGCCGAGAACGGCGCGGCGCACCGCCCCGGTCCGATGCCAGCTGCCCAGCGGATCAGGCGAATCGGCTCGGCGATCGCGCCCGGGCGTGCGCCACGACGACCCCACCTGCCAGAACTTCGGCGGCCAGCGGCGCGGGCTCATCGAACTGCGGTTGAGCTTCGGCGCCGTGTTCAGCCGCATCCGTCCGTTGCCGTCGCGCGCGATCGCGAGGTGTCCATGCTCCGTCCGTCCCGCCCCTACCGCAGTCTCCAGCCGGTGTTCGAGCGACGCATCCGCGGGGTCTCGCGGGTCCACCTGGCGCTCCGACAAGGCGCCGTGGAACTCGGCCATGGCCGCCGTCGAGTCGCCGCCGGCCGGAGTTTGCGAAAGCAGCTGATGCCGGCGCCGGGACAAGAAGGGCAGGCGCTCCAGGTAGCGCCGGCACGCCTGCGACGCGTGCATCAATCGACTGGCAGTATGTAGCTCCATGTTTCGGATACCGGGTTGTTGTCCTGTCTCAAATAGGCCCGCAATTCAGCCGGCTTGCTGTTGTCCAGGCGGCGCATCTCCAGAACGGTGCGCCACCCGCCCGTCACTTCGTTGCGGTGCGTGTGCCGGCGCAGTATCTCGACATTGGCGTCGTTCGCGATCACCCCTTCCACCTGGGCGTCGGCCGGGAGCTTGCGCAGCAGCGGCCCATCGAAATCGACGATCATGCCGACGCTGTTCTCTGGGCCGCGCACATAACCGTGGCCGCGCCGCGATTGCGTGACCCATGCGTGCGGCGGACGGGTTTCCGTGTCCTTTTGCCAAAGCAATCGATATTCCACGTCCCATGGTTGTTTCGGCGCAGGCACCGCATCCGGCACCCAGTAGGCAACGATGTTGTCGTTCGACTCGTCCGGCGAGGGAATCTGCACGAGCTCGACGCGTCCCGGCCCCCATGAACCCTTCGGTTCGACCCAGGCGCTCGGCCGCCGTTCATAGCGCGCCTCGAGATCCTCGTAACTGGAAAAATCGCGATCGCGCTGCATCAGTCCGAAGCCGATGGGATTGGCGGTCGCGAACGAGGTGACCAGCAGGCGTTTCGGATTCTGCAGCGGCCGCCAGATCCATTCGCCGTTTGCCGCATGCACCAGCAGGCCGTCGGAATCGTGCACCTCCGGACGATAGTCATCCCCGCCCGACCGCTGGTTCTCTCCATAGAAGAACATGCTGGTCAGCGGCGCCACCCCGAACTTGCCCACCGCCTCGCGCAGGTACAGGCGGGCCTTGACCTCGATCGCGGTGTCGATGCCGGGCTTGACGACGAAGCGGTAGGCGCCTGCCACGCGCCGGGAATCCAGCAGCCCGTAGATCACCAGTTCCTTCGCCGCGGCGGCCGGGCGTTCGATCCAGAATTCGGTGAACCGCGGAAACTCCTCGCCCGAGGGCAGCCCGGTATCGAGAGCCAGCCCGCGAGCGGACAGCCCGTATCCCTGGTCCTTGCCGACCGCGCGAAAATAGCTCGCGCCGACGAAGGACAGGACCTCGTCCTTCACCCTGGCCTCGTCCTTCACTTTGCCGTTGTTCAGCGGGAAATGGACGCGAAAGCCGGCGTATCCCAGGCCGCCGAACTTCCCGGTATCGAGCTTGTTGCTCCCATAGTCGAATTGCGCCGGATCGAACTTGACCTCGACCGGCCCCTGCTCGCCGACCTCGCTGATTTTCACCGGCTGGTCGTAGCGGAAGCCTTCATGAAAAAACGTGAGTTCGAACGGGAGCCTGGCGCCGCGCCACAAGGCGTTGTCCGGCTTGTAGCGGATATCCCGGTACTGGTCGTAGTTCAGCGACTCCAGTTCTTTGGGAAGGCCCGCCCCCGGCTTCTTCCACGGCTGCGCGGCCAGTTGCTCGGCCGCTTTCGCGACATCATCGAAGCCGAAGCCGTATGCCGCGGGCGCAACGGCTGCCGCGGCGAGCAGCAGAAAGATCGCCTGGATTCGCGATTGAACGGGTCGTTTCACGGAAGGCGACCGCACCGGTGGGGCGGGAGGCGTGTGTTGCATGATCAGAAGCGAAAGCGCCGGTCGGAAATCATTTGTTCGAATTCCGCGGAAGGCAACGGATGCGCCGCCCGCCGCGACGGTCTTTTCAACCGATGGATGAAGCCTAGAGACATTGTGTTATGGGAACAAGTTCAGGCGGCCGCGAAGCACACGCCAGAGCGTCGCCGGATGGCAACACATCTCCCTCGACGACAAAGGCGCGAGGACGCCAAGGAACCGCGAAGGATTGCAAAGACAGACAGGTAAGGAAGGGATGGACGGAGCAGCCAGACACCGAAGGGATGCTGCCGGGGGATTCGGTTAGAATTCGCGCGTCGCCCCGGTAGCTCAGTGGATAGAGCAACCCCCTCCTAAGGGGTAGGTCGCACGTTCGATTCGTGTTCGGGGCGCCATCGAGCCTCAGGCGGGCGCGGCGGCGATCAGGCATTGCTTCCGGACGAATCGGACCGCGACGCGGCCGGACGCGGACTGACGGTCGGCACCTCGGGAACATTGCCGCCCTCGTCTTCCCAGGTCTGCACCTGCTCCTTCAACACTTGCTTCTCGACGCGCGCGCGCGCCCGGCGCGCCAGGTACCAGGCGATCGCGATGACCGCCAATGCCGCCAGCAGAAAAATCCAGACTCCATCCATGCTTCCGTCTCCTCACGACGGCCCGTTCGCGGGCCATTGGCTACTTCTGGAATCCGCCGAGCAGCGAAACCAGGTCGTCGGCGTGCTCTTCCTCCACCGCCAGGATGCCTTCGAGCATCCGCCGCGTGGTCGGGTCCTTCTCGCCCATGTAGGCGACCATTTCCTTGTAGCTGTCGATGGCAATGCGTTCTGCGACCAGGTCCTCCTTGATCATGTCGACCAGCGTGGTGCCCTCGACGTACTCGGAATGGGATCGGGAGACGAGTCCCTGGGGCGACAGGTCCGGCTCGCCGCCCAGCTGCACGATGCGCGTGGCGATCAGGTCGGCATGGGCCTGTTCCTCGGTGGCATGCTGCGCGAACTCCGCGGCAACGCTTTCGGCATTGATGCCTTCGGCCATGAAGTAGTGCCTCTTGTAGCGCAGCACACAGACGATTTCCGTGGCCAGCGCCTCGTTCAGCAGCTTGATGACCACCTCGCGGTTCGCCTGGTAGCCTTCCGTCACCGCCCCCTGCTCGATGTGCTTGCGGGCGCGTTCGCGCAACGTCCTGACGTCGGTCATGAACGTCCCGTTCGCGGGCATTTCCTCCGTTTTCCTGGCTGTCTGCATTTCATTTCTCCATCGAGGTAAAAAGATTGTTGAGGGATTCCGCCAGAGTCGGGTAAGCGAACATCCCGTCGCGAAGCGACGTGTAAGGCATGTCGGCCATCATCGCGATCTGCAGCATGGCCATGACCTCGCCGCCGCCGACGCCCAGGACCGCCGCACCGAGAATGCGTCCGCTGGCCGCCTCCACCACCACTTTCATGAAGCCGCGGGTTTCATTGAGCTCGATTGCCCGCGCCACCCTGCTCATGGGCAGGCGGAACACCCTCACCTCCAGCCCCTTCTGCCGCGCATCCGTTTCCGTGAGGCCGACACGACCCAGTTGCGGATCGATGAATACGGTGTAAGGGCAGATGCGGCCCGCCGTCGTGGCGCGGCTGTTCTCCAGCAGGTTGGTGCGCACGATGCGCAGGTCGTCCTGGGCGACGTGAGCCAGCGGCGGGCCGCCGTTGACGTCGCCCAGCGCGTAAATGCCGGGGGAGCTGGTTTCAAGGTGGTCGTCGACGCGGATATAGCCGCGCTCGTCCACCGCGACGCCGGCCGCATCGAGGTTCAGGGTATCGGTATTGGGTGCCCGCCCGCTCACCACCATCAGGTGGGAGCCGGACAGGACCCGGCCGCCGGCCGGATTCCGGACCTGCAGGCGGATGCCGCCGCGCCCGTCCTTTTCCACCGACGTGGCATTCGTTTCCAGGAAAACCTCGACGCCGTCCTCGCGGAGGATCTGGGCGACGGTGGCAGCCACGTCGCGATCCTCCCGTGGCAGCAGCCGCGACTGGCTTTCGACGATCGAGACCCGCGAACCGAAGCGGCAGAACATCTGCCCGATCTCCAGGGCTTCGTCTCCGCCGCCGAGCACCAGCAGATGGGAGGGAAGTTCATCCAGCTCCATCGCGCTGGCGGGATCCAGATAGGGCACGTCGGCCAGGCCTCGCAGCTCGGGGACCACCGGATGCGCGCCGGTATTGATGAAAATGTGATTGGCGCGCACCTGCCGCGATGTGCCGTCGGCTCCCTTGAAGTTCAGCGTGCGCGAATCCGCGAAACTCGCTTCGCCTTCAAGCAGGGTCAGGCCGGGCGTATTGTGGATGGCCCGCGTCACACCGCCACGGATGTCTTCGATGACCGCATGCCTGCGGCGCTGCACCTTCGGCAGATCCACGGCCACCGTGCCGGTTTCCACGCCGAAATCCCGGGCGCGACGGGCAAGCCGCGCGACGTTGGCACTCGCGATCAGTGCTTTCGAGGGGGTGAAAGTCGCGCCTGGACTGCCGGCGCCGTGCTGCCCGTCATCGATCAGGGTGGTGGCATGCCCTGCCCTCGCAAAAGCGAGGGACAAGGCTTCTCCCCCCTGGCCGGAACCAATCACAACCATGTCGTAACTGTCCACGTCGTTTACCATCCTGTCGCCAGGCGGTTCCTTCTCACTCCAGCGCCTGCCGACGGACCGCTACAGCCGGGCGGAGGTGCGGGGGGGCCAGTTCACGCTGCGATCGGCGCGCAAAAGACAGCGGTTGCCCTCAGCGGCGGCTCAACAGCAGTCCGACCACGATGCCCGCCGCGGCCACGATGCCGATCGACTTCCAGGGGTTTTCGTGTACATATTCATCCGTCGCGCGCGCGGCATAGCGTGCACGGAACTTGAGTTCCTCCTGCACTTCCTGCAGGCGGACCACCGTCTCGGCGAGCTTGTCCTCGAGCTGTGCGCGCACGGCAGCGTAGCTTTCCGCGCCCGTGCTCTTGGCCTGCTTGAGCAGGGTTTCCGCATCGGTGACGACGGTCCGGATGTCGTCCACCAGTTTTTCCTTCTGGCCGTTCAACTGGCCTGCGGCATTGCGGATGGTCTGGGTATCTGCGTTCATGGCTGCTCCTGTGGCTGGAAAGTCGGGTATTGCCGGTTGGCTGCGATGGCTATCGCCGCATGAGGCCCATGATCAGGCTCACGATGAACACGATCAGGAAAATGAAAAACAGGATTTTCGCGATCTCGGTCGCACCGGCGGCAATACCGCCGAAGCCGAAGATGGCGGCGATGATGGCGATGATGAAAAAGACTGCTGCGGCCTGCAACATGGTGGTCTCCTCGGGTGGCGTTTAAATTTCAGGACGCTTCGTGCGCTGCCGCCGAAGCATCCCAGTAGGGCTTCCTGCCGTAATAGCCATGGATGGTTTCGCCCCATTGGCGATCGGCCATCCGCGGCCAGTTGTCGTCATCGAATCCCGGCGCGCGTTCCAGCTGTTCCTTTTCCATGTCGAGGATGAATTCGCGCTGCTCGACGTCCACGCTCAGCGCGCTCCAGGGGATCGCATAAAAGCGCTCTGCCATGCCCAGAAAACCGCCCGACGCCAGCACCGCGTAAGCGATGCGCCCGCCGTCGAGGTCGATCATGACTTCCTCGATCCGTCCCAGGTCCTGGCCCTTCATGTTGCGCACCGTGCCTCCGGTGACTGTCGACGCACACATCACGTTTGCCGGTTGATCCATCTTCCTCGTCCTCCGCGCGATCTCGTGCTCCGCACTCCGCTGCGCACAGCGGTCCGTTGATGGCTATTCAGCAACGTCCATGCCTAAGCGGTCCGGCGGTCCCGGTAACGTCCAACCCCTTAATCGCAAAGGATTTTGTAAATGCGACACGGATAAATGCCGGGTCGCGCCCTGCACCCGGCGGGAAAGTTTTTCAGGAGTCGTGTAACGCTTACCGACCGCGGGTGCGGTTGGCGTGGTTCAGGATGCGGCGCGTGGAAACCGCAGGCTGAACACGGTCGCTGCGGCGGGTTCGCAGCCCAGGCGGAACTCGCCGCCTTCGCACTCGACGATCGCACGCGCGAGACGCAGGAAATCCGAATTCGATCCGGCCCCGGCGTCCGCAAGAAGCAGACGATAGATGCCCGCTTCGATGGAATCGCCAAGAGGGCCTGCGTCCTTGCAGAGAATTTCGGGGCCCTCGGCGGAGGCATGCGCCTCGATCAGCAGGACGCTGCGTTCGGGAAGGTGTTCGAGACGGGCGAGGGCGACATTGACCAGCGCCTGCCGGATGCGCCCGCGGTTGCCCGTCACCGGGAGCATTGTCTCTCCGGCCCGCGCCTGCAGGCTGATGCGGCGCCGGCGCGCCAGCATTCGCAGCGTGGCCACCGCCTCGTTGACCACGTCGCGCAAATCAAACACGGCCGATGCGGGGCCTCCGTCATGGCTGGCGGAGAACTGCCGGAGGGTGCGCTTGAGTTTGTCGACGTTGTCGCGGATGACGCCGACATGATTGCGCCGATGCGGCTCGCGGACCTGTTCGTCGGCTTGCTGGCCCGGCCACTGGCCGTCCAGCAACTCCAGGGTCAGGTGGATGGTGTTGAGCGCCCCATTGGCGTCATGGACCAGGGCGTCGCACTGGTTGACCCACTCGCGCATGCGACTCGCGCAGAGCAATTCCATGTCGAGTTCGCCAAGGCGGCGGCGGTCTCTGAGAAATACCTCCATGCCGTCCCTCGCACGCCGGGATTCGCCGCGCAGGAAGCGCGTCCCCCCATCGATCGCGAGATCCGCGGTAAAAGTTGCGGAATCCTGCGCGACCGCGCCGGCAGCGGGTGGCTGCATGCTGGATTGCAGGGCGGCCCACCGTTGCGGAAGCGCGGCGGAATCACGGCAACCCAGCAATTCCAGCGCAGTGCGATTGGAGAACACGGGGCTGCCCTGCGAATCGATCAGCAGCAGCCCCAGATCCATTTTCGTGGCCAGAGCATCGAGCGCGGCGGAAATCGCATCGCCGCCGCCCGTAAACCCTTCCATGCGCCTGTCCTCCCGTGGCCACCCCGCCTGATGCGGAATTACGTCATTCTTGCATGGCGCGACCGAAGATGGGCAGGCAGACGCCGAGGACATCGGCTACCGGCTGGCGGCGCCGCGGCGGGCAGCTCGATCAAAAGTTTCTCGCCAGATCACCCCGCCATCCTTGCCGTGAACTTCCACCGCGGAGTGCGGATGCCGTTCAGCCAGGGAAATGGCATGGGAGATGGCATCCTGGCGCAGGGCAAATTCGGGTTGCGGAGCCGCAGAGCCCTGCTCCTGCACTTCCCATGTCTTGTCGCCGTGCCGCTGCACCCGGTACACCACCCGATCAACAGCGTCCGTGTCCGCGTCGTTGCCCGGGATCGTCGCCGGGTCAACCGGCACTTCGGCTATCAGGCGCGGCGCAACCACGGGATCGAAGTCCACCCATTTTCCCGCGCTCCAGCGGCCTTCGGCTTTCTCGATATGCGTCGCGCCTTCCGCGCGGAGCACGCGGATCGCCGTGTGCTCCCGGGTAAGACCGTCGACGCGCGCGGCCACCATGGCCCCGGCGGGCCGGCGCACCGGATGCTTTTCGGTGCCTTTGCCCTCGAGGTTCCCCAGCGCGCCGGCAAGAGAGCCGATATAGGCGCCGACCCCGGCGCCGACGGCGGCTCCAGGGGGTCCGCCGACGACGGCCCCAATGGCCGCCCCGGCTCCCGCGCCCACGCCCGCGCCCGCCGCGGCGCCGCCATGGGCGTGTTTTGCCCCGGGATCGGAATTTTCGTCACCGCCAATGGGGAACTGGTCATGCTGCCCGGGCGGATTGTTGGCGAAATGGCAGACGTCGCCTGCCGCGAAACCATGCCTGCGCAGGGATTCAGCCGCGTCTTCGGCCTGCGTGATCGTGTCAAAGATTGCGGCGATGATCGTGCTCATCATGTTCACCTCGTTTTGTAAGGTCGAAGCCGGCGGCCGCAACGGGCCGCTTGCGGCGCTAGACCTGGATGCGCTTGGCGCGATGGCCCACCGGCCGAATCATCGGGGCGTCGTCCGGTCCGGCGCCGCGCGCGGCCTCTGCCCCGCCCGTCACCAGGTCGTCCGTTTGCCCGCACGCGCCGGCCTGAATCTGACGCTCCGCTTCCGGTGCCTTCGGAAATGGAGAAACGGCTTCCTGGTGCTGGCGAATCAGGTCCGCCGTGTGTCCGTCGATTTCGGCGTCGCCGCCGCGCGCGGCCATCAGCGCCGGCGCTGCGAACAGCGACAGCAGCAGCATCGACCACAACAGGGCGGACATCAGTGTGCTGGCAGCGAAATCTGATTTCATGCTTTTTTCCCCTTTGCTGTTTTGCCGGCGGCCGCTTCGGGCGGCCGCCCGGATGAATTCAGGCGATTACTTGACCTGGATGTCGTTCTTCACGGATTTGACGCCCTTGATGCCGCCGGCGACGGCCGCAGCCTTGCCGACATCGCTCGCATCGGCCACGAAACCGCTCAGCTGGACTTGTCCCTTGTAGGTCTCCACCTTGATCTCGGCGGCGCTCAATTGCGGATCCTTGACGAAAGCGCCCTTGACCTTGGAAGTAATCCAGGCGTCATCGATGTATTCGCCGCTGGATTGCTTTTTCTCGGCGGGCGCGCAGCCGGCGGCGCCAACGGCCAGGACTGCGGCGAACAACAGCCGGGAAAATTTACTGGTTGTTTCCATTACTGCCTCCCCTTGTCCAGATCCAGAACCCATTCGCTATTTCCTGCGAAGTGCGTCAGATTCGCCCTGCCACCAGCAACACGATGACGACCACCAGGACGACTCCCACCACGCCGCTCGGGGCGTATCCCCAATTCCTGCTATACGGCCAACTGGGTATGGCTCCGATGAGCAGCAGAATCACGATGATCAGCAACAGCGTTCCGAGCGTCATGCCGTTCTCCTCAGTGAGTAATGGTTCAAGGCACACCAAAAATCATGAACAGCAACAACACCGAAACCGGAACGCCGATCAGCCACATCATCACCATCTTCGTCATGCCGCACCTTTGTCTGCATCGTTCGCGCGTGCTTGCCGCAACAGGCCGGATCCGTACCGCTCATATGACATCCGGTTGCTCCTCCAGCCGCCGGGGCCGCTGCGTTTGCAAATAACTTCGCATCTTCCATGCCACAGCCAAGACGCAGAACTAAGAACGCAAATTCATGGGGTTGGGCGCGGCAAGCCGCTGCGGCGACAGGCCTCGCGCACGTCTGTCGGTAAGTCTTACAAAAGCAACGTGTAAGGTTTACCTGCGCAGATCAGGCAGATCAGAGAAGAAGAGAAAAGAGAAAAGAGAAAAGAGAAGAGAGGATAGGGAAGGCAGCCGGCAAGGCCTCAGGTGTAGAAGTCGCGACTCGATCTCACAGTGCCCGTTTTGTAGAGTCTGATGTCAGGTCGGGTAACCCCGCCCTTTGTCTCAGCCGGAGAAGTCTTGATCCGATCTGACACTCACTGCTTGCAACCAGGTGTTCCTTCTCTTTTCTCTTTTCTCTTTTCTCTTTTCTCTTTTCTCTTTTCTCTTTTCTCTTTTCTCTTTTCCCTTTTCCCTTTTCCCTTTTCTTTTTCCCTCAGGGAAAAAAAGCCCTCGTCACCTTGCGGTGCGAGGGCCAACGGGGGGCTTTGAACCCGGTAAACAGGGAGGCGGGTCGGACGATCAATGCCGTCCGCCTCCCGGCTGAACTGTGCTTAGTGCTTGTACTTGGCTTCGGCTTCCTTCTCGCAAACGTCCTTGGAATTGCCGGTCATGGACTCGCACTTTTCCATCGCGACCTTGAACTGGGCTTCGCGCTTTTCCTCGTTCGCTTCGGAATGGGCCTTGGTCGACTTGTTCGCGGCCTTGGCATCGGCTTCAGTGCGCTTGTACTCGGCCTTCGCCTCCTTCTGGCAAACATCCTTGTCGTTGCCGGTCATGCTGTCGCAACGCTCCTTGGCGGCCTTGTAGTCTGCTTTCGCCTTGTCCATGGTCGCCTTGTACTCCGCTTTCGCGGCGGCCTTGGTTTCCTTGGACACTTCGTCGGCCGGCGCGACGTTGCTCAGCGTGAGGCCGAGAACAACGGCAGCGGCGGTCGTCAGCAGACGGTCGCGCCACACCTCGCCGGGGGTGCGCGGATCCATATCGTTTCGTAGCATCATGTTCTTCTCCTTAGAGTTGGCGGCGGTACGACGGGGCAGACCAGTGCATCCCGCCGGACCCGGGCGTTGGATTTACAGACGGCTTTCCCAGTCCTTGACCTGTTTCTCGGCTTCATCGCGACTGACCCCGTAGGACTCCTGGATCTTGCCGGCGAGTTGCTCGCGCCGGCCTGCGATCTTGTCGAGCTCGTCGTCGGTAATCTTTCCCCAGTTCTCCTTCACCTTGCCCTTGAACTGCTTCCAGTTGCCTTCGATGCGGTCCCAATTCATTGGTGCTCTCCTTGATGTTTGAAAATGCGAACAACAAAGGTGTCCACGACCGGAATCAATGCAACCCGCATGCCAAGCCTTCATACATGGAAAATCAGCGAGTTAAACCAGATCAGGGCATCCGGGACCGGTAAACGCTACAGCGGCGCTTGAAAATTTTTCCGGAAAACATTTCCTCGCTCGATGCGGGGCGCGCGGCCCTCAGTGCCCCGAGCCGCCTTCCCTGCGTGAGCCGCCGGGTATGACGCTTAGGTGGCCATCGCCCTCCAGATAGCATTTGCGGACACGGCCCGCATCCTCTATCCCCTGCTCGCGCAACTGGGCCATGAGTTCATCCTCGGTGATCAATTCCTTCTTCATGTTCTGGCGCATCAGCCGGCCATTTCGAATCAGCAGCACCGGCGGCGGCCGGAGCAGCCGGGCAAAAAAGGAATAGCGGTACCCAAGCCAGTCGAACAGGTAGTCCCAGAACCCGATTGACGCGACCAGCACCAGTCCCTCGGTGATCGACTTGTATTCGTTCGCCATCGCATTCTGGGTGGCATCCGCCACCAGCACGATCACCAGAACGTCGGTGATGCCGATGCCGCCCGCCTCCCGGCGCATCAGGCGAAGGTACATGAAGAGCGCCAGGTAAACGACGCTGCCGCGGATGAAGATCTCGATCAGCGACATGGTCGGTATCCACATTTCGTTCCAGCTGATGTCGGGCATGTTCAGGCTCCGGTAAGGACGGCTTCCCCGCTCCGGCGCACAAGCCGTGCCACGCCCGTTTCCGGTACGGGCAACAATTACCTGCCGTCATGCAGAAAGCGCCGGAAATGCCTCTCCGACCGGTCCAACCAGATGATTCGTTGGCGGCACAGACCTTGCTCGTGTTCCGGATCGATTCATCAGGATGCCCCGCTCATGCCGCGTACCCTCTGGAAAGGCGCCATCACGTTCGGCCTGGTCCACATCCCGGTCGGCCTTTATCCGGCCGTCAGCCACGACGAGCTGGATTTCGACTGGCTTGACCGGCGCAACATGGCGCCGGTGGGCTACAAGCGCGTAAACAAGGAGACGGGCAAGGAAGTGCAGCGCGAGAACATCGTGCGCGGCCTCAAGCACAAGGACGGCCGTTACGTGCTGCTGACGGACGATGAAATCCGTTCGGCCAACGTCAAATCCACGCAGACCGTCGACATCGTCGCTTTCGTCGATGCCGGCGAAATCGACGTCACCTATTTCGACACGCCTTATTTTCTCGCGCCGCTTTCGCGGGGCGAGAAGGTTTATGCGCTGCTGCGGGAGGCATTGAAGCGGGAACGCAAGATTGGAATCGCCTATGTGGTGATCCAGACCAAGCAGCACCTTGCCGCGCTGATTCCCGGCGATCGCGTCCTCATGCTCAACACCCTGCGCTGGCCCACCGAAGTGCGGTCGGCGAAGGAGCTGGACCTTCCGGACGGCGGGGTCAAGGCCAGCGGCATCCGCGAACAGGAATTGAAAATGGCCACCGAACTGATCCGGAAGATGAGCGGAACCTGGGATCCCGCCCAGTACAGGGACAGCTTCCGCGACGACATTCTCAAGCTCGTGGGGCGCAAGGTTGCCAAGGGTCAGCTCAAGGAAGTCTCCGTGCCCGACGAAGGCGAAACGAAGAAGCAGCCGACCGCGCAGATCATCGACCTGACGGAGCTGCTCAAGCAAAGCCTCGGCGCGCGGAGCGGCGCGAAAAAGCCCGCCGCTTCGGCCAAACGCAGGAAAGCACGAACGCCCGCGGCGTCCAAACGCAAGCGGGCCTGAGTTATCAAAACCCCGGTGAAAAATGACGCAGGAGCCACCAGCGATGCAAAGAGCGAGTAACGGACTCGGTAGCCATAACGCCAAGCGAAAGCGATCCGCCGCGGGTCTTGCGCGGGTGGATCGTGCCACGCCGATTCGCAGGCCGCGTGGCAAGGCCGCAAAGCAGCAACGCCAGCAGGTCGGCAATGTCCCGATCACCCATCCCGAGCGCGTCATCGACCCGGGAAGCGGTCTCACCAAGCTCGATATCGCGCGCTATTACGAGCGCATCGCCCCGGTCCTGCTGCCGCATCTCGAGGATCGTCCCGTCTCGCTGGTCCGGCTGCCTGAAGGCCTGGGCGGGGAACAGTTCTTCCAGAAGCACATGGACAAAGACCGGATTCCGGAGGTAAAGCTGCTGGACCCGCAGCTCGATCCCGGACACCTGCCGCTCATCCTGATCGAATCGACGACCGCCTTGGTGGGCGCGGCGCAGATGGGCGCGATAGAGCTGCATACGTGGAACGCGATCGCCGGCAGCATCGAGCGCCCCGACCGCATCATTTTCGATCTCGATCCCGATCCCGCCCTGCCATGGGCACGGGTGCTGGAGGCCGCGGAGCTGACCAAGACGCTGCTGGACGAGCTCGGGGTGAAGAGCTTTGCCAAGACCAGCGGCGGCAGGGGCCTGCACATCGTCGTGCCGCTGCGCAGGCTGCACGATTGGGACACGGCAAAGGCATTTTCCCAAGCCGTGTCCGCGCATCTGGCGGCAACCATTCCGACCCTCTTCAGCGCCAAGATGGGTCCGCAAAACCGCGTCGGGAAAGTTTTCGTCGACTACCTGCGCAATAACCGCGGCTCGACAACGGTCAGCGCGTTCTCACTGCGCGCGCGCCCGGGACTGCCGGTTTCGGTCCCGGTCTCCTGGAACGAACTCGTCGAGATCAAGCAGTCGGATCACTGGAACCTGCGCAACATCCACGAACGCCTGGCTGACCAGACGGAAGATCCGTGGTGCGAGTATGAGAAGAGCCGGCAGAGTCTGCGCAAGGCGATTGCCCTGCTCGAGAAAAGCCGCCAAAAGGGAAAAGGTTAAAGGGGAAAGGTAAAAGGGAAAAGGTAAAAGAGAAAAGAGAAAAGAGAAAAGAGAAAAGAGAAAAGAGAAAAAGACTAGGACGCCTTTACTTTCCCCTTTAACCTTTCCCCTTTTACCTTTCGCTTTTTCACAGCCAGTACTCCCACCACCCCGCCGTCCATTCCTTCAGCCGGTCGCTGACGGGGCGCTTCTTCCACGTCTCAAGGTCGATGGCCTTCGATTTCTCCAGGTCCTTGTCGAACATGGCCTGCATCTGTGCGGCGAACTCGTCGCCGAGGATCACGGCATCGATCTCGTTATTGTGCAGGAAGCTGCGCCAATCCAGATTGGTGGAGCCGACGACGGACCATACGCCATCGATGGCCGCGCTCTTCGAATGCAGCAGCCGGCCCTGGCGCTCGTAGATCTTCACGCCGGCCTTGAGCAAGTCCGTGTAGTGCGCGCGCCCGGCATGGAATACGGCCCAGAAATCCGTATGGCTGGGCAGGAGCAGCTTGACGTCCACCCCCCGCCGCGCCGCGGCCTGAAGCGCTTCCAGCAACTGGTCGTCCGGCACGAAGTAGGCATTGGTGATGAGGATGTGGTTTTCGGCGGCGTTGATGGCGGAAACCAGGGTCACATAGATCTGGCTGTAAGCCTCGTCCGACGCGCTGCCGACGGCACGCACGATTTCCTTGCCCCGGACTTCCAGCTTCGGAAAATAGGCCGCATCCGGCAGCGGTTCGCCTCCCTGCTTCTCCCACGTCTGCATGAACAGTTTCTGGAACTCGCCCACCACCGGTCCCTCGACCTGGACGTGCGTATCGCGCCACGGCGGCGCGGTCTTCCCGTTTTCCTGCTTCTTCCTCGCAACTTTTTTGCCGCTGGGAGCAGACCCGCCGGAGTAGACGTTGCTGATGTTGATGCCGCCCAGGAAGGCGATGCGGCCGTCAACGATCAGCAGTTTGCGGTGGTCGCGGTTGTTGAGGGACCAGTCCTTTTTAGCGGAGAGCGGATTGATCGGGTTGAATTCCACGACGGATATGCCGCTTTCGCGAAGCCGGTCGAAAAACTCCTTCGGGGTATTCAGGCTGCCGAGGCTGTCGTAGATGACGTTGACCGTTACGCCCTTTTTCCGTGTGGCGATCAGCAGGTCGGTGAAGTCCCGGCCGACGTCGTCGTCCTCGATGATGTAGGTTTCGAAGTTGACATGGTTGCGGGCCTTGCGGATGGCCGCGAACATGGCCTTGTAGGTGGCGGGACCGTCCTGCAGAAGCGTTGCCTTGTTGCCGACCACCAGCGGGCTGGTGACGGCGGCTTCCTCGATGGCGACATGGCGGTCCAGGATGCTCGGATCGCCGTTCCTCTTGCGCAGGTTTTCGAGTACGGCGGCGCTCTGCTTCTCGCTCAGCGGCCCATGGGCGCCTTCCAGCTGCACCGTACCGCCGGCGCGCTGCTCCATGCGCTCGATGTCGGGCAGCGAGCTGGTGGCGCATCCCGCCAGGAGCAGGAAGACGCCGGCCCGCAGGCACAGCCAGCCCGGTGGCCCCGTCAGGGAGCGGAATGCCGAGACGACCCGGTTCATGGGGATTTTGCGGAAGCGGCGTCTCGGCTGTGGTTCAGGTCAGGCTTCAGTGCGGGCCGGGATCACTTCTTGGCCTTTTCCTGCATTTTCTCGCCGCCTCTTTCGAGGTCCTTCCCGGCACCTGCCATGGTATTGCAGCCCGCGAGGAAACCCGCCACCATCAGTACCGCCAATAGTCTGGTCAACACGTTGATTGCTCCTTGGTGAGGTCTCCGCCCCTGCCGGCGCGAAGACACCGATTGAAAATCAGCCTTGCTTGACGATCAGGCGATTGTCCACCGACTTAACGCCCTCGACTGCCTGCGCAACCTGCGTGGCCCGATCGATGCTGCTCGGCGAATCCACGGCACCGCTCAGCGTGACCACGCCGTTGGCGGTGTCGACATCGATCTTCAGCGCCTTGAGGCCCGGCTCGCCGACCAGGGCCGTCTTCACCTTGACGGTGATGGCGGCGTCATCCATTTTCTCGCCGGCATTGGCGGTCTGCTCCTTCACTTCGGTCCTTGCCTGATCCATTTTTTCGCCCGCGCGTTCCTGGGCCTGGTCGATCTTGCTGCCCGCGTCGGACGTCGACGTGCCCTTGTTGCGATCACAACCGGCCGTCAGTGCCACGGCAAACAAGGCGGTCGCGATCCAGGTGATGCTGGTTGCTAGCTTCATTGGTAAGCCTCCTGACTGTGTTTGGAAAACCGCGCACGTTGGTCGTGGCCACGGCATCGGCAGCCGGACCACGGCCCGGCCTCCTGCCCCGTCATTCAGCAAGCCACATGCCACGCGCATCCAACCGGCGGAGTCGCTTATGCGCCAAGTACCTAGCGCGATCTGAACCCTGGGTCGCGAAGGGAGATCCGCCTTGCGAAGGTAATAATTACAGGCGGTGTTGTAACCGTTACCTCTGAAGAAGCGGGGGCGGTACACGCGCCGCACGTCGCAGGCATATTTTTCAACGTGGGCGGCAGGGACCCTGCCCGAATGGCACAGGAATTGCGACCGCATCGCGACACCACCACCGGAGAGGCAAATGGCGAAATGCGAGCATTGCGGAAATGACTATGACAAGAGCTTCGACGTGACGATGGCGGGCAGGACCCACACCTTCGACAGTTTCGAATGCGCGATTCACGCGCTGGCGCCGGAGTGCAGCCACTGTCGGTGCAGGATCGTCGGTCACGGCATGGAGGTGAACGGACGCTACTTCTGCTGCGCGCATTGCGCCGCCCAGACCGGCGTTCACCAATTGCGCGACCGGATCGGCTGAGCGGATCATGATGGAGGCCTTCACCGCGAACTGGTCGCTGCAGCTCCTCCTGGTGATCGAGGTCGCCTTCGCCATGGTACTCGGCGGGATCATCGGCTTCGAGCGCGAACTCGCCAACAAGCCCGCGGGCTTTCGCACCCACATGCTGGTATCGGGAGCCGCCGCGCTGCTGGTCGGGATGGGGGATGCGCTGGTGGCAAAGTTCGCGGAGGACGCCGGACACGAACTGATCCAGGCGGATCCCTTCCGCATCATCGGCGCGGTGGTTTCCGGCGTGAGCTTTCTCGGTGCGGGCACCATCTTCCGCGGCGGCGGTAGCGGGCGCCATGTGGAGGGCCTCACCACCGCGGCGTCGCTGCTCGTCTCCGCGTCCATCGGGGTTGCCGTCGGCAGCCGGCAATGGATCACCGCGATCGGCGTGACCCTGCTGACTCTCGCCGTGCTGCGTTCCCTGATACTGGTGGAAGACGCCATGGCGAGACATCGCAAGGGACGCTGAAAAGCAGCGGCCAGTGCCAGGGGCTGGGATTGGAGGACACCGTCACCGCGCCTTCACGCCCCGCCGGCGTTTCCCATCACCACGCGCACGCGGTGAACGGCGCCGTCATCCGTGAGCGTGATTCCCGAATGCACCGGCACCGGAATGTGGTCGACTTCGATTGCCATTACGCCGCGCGACACCCCGTGCGGGTTCTCGACATGGATTTCGTAGCGTGCCGAGCCATGCCTGAAAGTCGCCTCGAAGCCATTCCAGGAATGGGGTATGCAGGGATCGAACAGCAGCGACCCGCCGGCTTTGCGGATGCCCAGCATCCATTCGACGCCCGCCCGGTACATCCAGCCCGCCGCGCCGGTGTACCAGCTCCAGCCCCCGCGGCGCACATGCGGCGGTTCTGAATAGATGTCCGCCGCCACCACATAGGGTTCGATCTTGTAAGCGTGGACGCCGGCCCGGGTCGCGGCATGGTTCACCGGGTTGAGCATGTCGAACAATTCCGCGGCCCTGTTGCCGTTGCCCAGCATGGCGTGGGCAATCACGCACCAGACCGCCGCGTGCGTATATTGCCCGCCGTTTTCGCGCAGGCCCGGGAGATAGCCCTTGATGTATCCCGGATCGAGCGGCGTGCGATCGAACGGCGGCGTGAACAGCAGGATGAGGTCATCGCCGGAGCGCACCAGATACTCGTCGACGGACTGCATCGCCCGCCTGATCCGCCCGGCGTCCGCCACCCCCGAGATCGCGCCCCAGCTCTGCGCCAGCGAATCGATCCTGCACTCAGCCTGGGATGCGGATCCCAGGGGCGTGCCGTCGTCGAAGTACGCCCGGCGGTACCAGGCTCCGTCCCAGGCTTCGCGCTCCACGGCGTCCTTCAAGGCCTGCGCGTGCTGCAGCCAGTGCTGCGCGCGCCGGGTTTCCCCGCGTTGCTGCGCCAGCGGCGCAAACTTCGCGATGGTCGCGTGCAGGAACCAGGCGAGCCATACGCTTTCGCCGCGTCCTTCATGGCCGACGCGGTTCATGCCGTCGTTCCAGTCACCGGTTCCCATGAGCGGCAGGCCGTGCACGCCGGTCGCCATGCTGCGGTCGAGCGCCCGGGCGCAGTGTTCGAACAACGTCCCCTGCTCCGCCGACACGACGGGCTCGAAGTAGGCATCCTCCTGCTCCTGCGGCAATTCCGGGCCTTCGATGAAAGGCAGGCTCTCCGACAACACGTCCCGGTCGCCGCTGACCTCCACGTACTGCGCCGCGGCATACGGCAGCCATAGCAGGTCGTCGGAAAAATGCGTGCGCACGCCGCGCCCCGAGGGCGGATGCCACCAGTGCTGGACGTCGCCTTCGACGAACTGGCGTCGCGCCGCGCGCAGCAGCTGCTCGCGCGCCAGGTCGGGGCCGGCAAGGCCCAGTGCCATGCTGTCCTGCAGCTGATCGCGGAATCCATAGGCGCCACCGGCCTGGTAGAAGGCTGCGCGCGCCCACATGCGGCAGGCCAGGGTCTGGTACAGCAGCCAGCCGTTGAGCATCAGGTCCATCGCCCGGTCTGGCGTGCGCACCTGCAACTTTCCGAGAATGGCGTCCCACTTCGACTTGACTTCGGCCAGTGTTGCGGCCGGATGCGCAGCGCGGTAGCGCGCAACCAGGGTCCGCGCATGCGCTGCATCGTCGCCCTGGCCCAGCAGGAAGCACAGCCGAACGCGCGCCCCCGGCGCCAGTTCAACGATCTTCTGCAGCGCGGCACAGGGGTCGTTGCCCGCGCCGGTGCGGCCGTCCAGTTCCCCCGCCAATGCCGCGGGATCGGCCACGCTGCCGTTTCGGCCGAGGAACCCCGTCCGATCGCCGGTCCATCCGGATTGATCGCCGCCGGCATCGGCAAAGGCGACGCGGCCGCCGAATTCATGGTTCCAGGAATTGCGCGCGAACATCGCTTTCGAGTCCGCATCGATCTCGGTGGTGACGAAAGGCGCATTCGCGGCGCGCGAAGCGCCGAGCACCCATTCCGCATACGCTGTCACGCGCAGGCGGCGCGGGCGGGAAGTCCGGTTCTCCAGCGTCAGCGACGATATCCTGACCGGATCGTCCCACGCGACCAGTTGCAGCAGATCGCTGGCAATGCCGTGGACGCCGCTCGCGAACCGGCTGTAACCCTGGCCGTGGCGGGCGATATAGCGCGCGGCCTCGACGCGCACGGGCGCCGCCGTCGGGCTCCAGACTTCGCCGCTGTCCTCGTCGCGGATGTAGAGGGCCTCGCCGCACGGGTCGCTGACCGGATCGTTCGACCAGGGCGTGAGCTGGTTTTCGCGGCTGTTGAGGCACCACGTATAGCCGGCGCCGGATTCGGAAACCTGGAACCCCATGTGGCGGTTTGCGATGACGTTGATCCACGGCGCCGGAGTGCGTTGGCCCGGCCCGAGCACCGTCACGTATTCCCTGCCCTGTTCCGCGAAGCCGCCGAGGCCATTGAAGAACTCGAGTTGCGGAGTGTCGAGCGCAACCGGGGCGTCGGATGCCGTACTGGCGTGTTTCGCGGATGGCGATTCCCCCGCGAGCCGGATGCGCCGCATGCGCGTGACCTGTTCGGCGAGGCTGCCTGCCCGTGCGCTGAGCGTGACGCGCGCAGCGGCGCCAAGCAGCTCCATTTCCGCCGGATCGATCAGGTCGCCCCGCAGCACATAGATGCCACCCTGCTCGGGCGGTTCCGTCGACGCGCGGCTGCCGCTGACCATGCCCTCGAGAAACTGCTGCAGGTCCTGGCTGTAGGAGGCTTTTTTCTCGTTGACGATGACCAGGTCGACTGCAAGGCGCTTGCTGCGCCAGTACTCGTGCGCGCGCAGCAATTGCCACACGATGGCCCGCTGCTCGACGTCGTCGACGTGCAGCAGGACGATGGGCCGGTCCCCGGAAATGCGATGCCGCCAGAGGGCGCGCACGCTCAACCTGTTGCGCCTGAGGACCTCCGCTGCCGGACGCATCTGCGGATCGCTGAAAAGAATGCGGTTGGCGAGGTACTGGAACAGGTGGGCTTCGTCCGGCGCAATCCCGAGATGCCGCAGCGACACCTGGGCCTGGGTCCAGGCGAGGCTGGAAATCCGCTCGTAGGTTGCCGGGTCGTGATACTTGTCGGCCAGTCCGACGATTTCCTCGCGCGTCGCGGCCACCATCGTGGCGAAGGCGAGGTGGCTGGTGGCGCCGGGCGCAATGCGCACCCGCTGGCGCAGGCTGAACACCGGATCGAGGACCGGACCGACCGTATTGGACAGCGGGCGCCCGTCAAGCACCGCCACGGGCGAGCGAACGCCGCGGCCGCGGCCCAGGAAGCGCGCGCGGTCGCTTTCGTATTCGATGGCGCCGCGCCCCTCGACAGCCACCACGTGCGCAGCCCACAGCGCGGCATCGGTCGACTTGCGGGGGCGGCGCATGGCGATCAATCCGGCGGCCTCCGGGAGATATTCGGTCCTGACGAAGAGGTTGGAAAACGCCGGATGCATGCTGTCGGCCGCCGGCGGCGCCAGCACGATCTCGGAATAGGAGGTGACTTCAATCTCGCGCTCGCGCGCGCCTTCGTTGCTGATCGACAGGAGGCGGACTTCCGCGTTGTCTTCCGGGGACACCAGGATTTCCAGGGAGGTCGACAGCGTGCCGTCGCGCCGCTCGATCCGCGCGCGGTCCTCCAGGAACACCGCCTCGTACGCGTCGGGCTCGACGCAGGTCGGCTGGTACGCCGCCGACCAGACGCGGCCGCTGCTGGTGTCGCGCAGGTACAGGTAGCTGCCCCAGCCGTCGAGGGTCGCATCCTCGCGCCAGCGGCTGACAGCCAGGTCGCCCCATTTGCTGTAACCGGAACCCGCGGCCGTGATCATCACCGCATAGACGCCGTTGGAAAGCAGATGGCTGGACGGAATGTGCAGGCGCGGCGAATGAAAGCGGCGAGTCACCTGCGCCACGGCCGGTTTCACGTATGTCGTCCTGACGCGCTCGCTGCGCACGCCGCGCGCCGGCACTTCGCGCGGCGTCCTTTCCTGCAGCAGCAGTTCCGCCGCGTGCACCACCGGTTCACGATGGAAGCGGTGACGCATGATGCCGTCGTGGATGGCGTTGTCCAGCGCCACCAGCGACATCCCCTGGTGGTGCGCCATGTAGGCCTGGACCACCTCCGGCTTGCCGCTCTCGGGCAGCCGGTTCGGCGTGAAATCAATGGATTCGTAGTAGCCGTAGGTGCCGAGGCCGCCGATTGCCTCCAGGGCCGCGAGGTTCTCCAGCGCGGCGCGGCCGTCGTACATCGAGGCGAGCAGCGTGGCATAGGGTGCCACGACCAGTTCCTCTTCCAGCCCCCGCTTCAATCCCAGTCCCGGCACGCCGAAGGCGCCGTACTGATAGGTATAGGCGCGGTCCCGCCCGCTGTGGGCGGATTCGGACACGCCCCATGGCACGTTGCGTTCGCCGCCGTACTCGATCTGGCGCACGATGGCGAGACGGCAGGTCTGGTCGAGCAGGCTGTGCCGCGGCGTATACATCACCAGCGAGGGCATCAGGTACTCGAACATGGATCCCGACCAGGACAGCAGGGCCGCGCCGTTGCCCAGGGGCGTGAGCGCGCGGCCGAGCCGGAACCAGTGGGTCACCGAGATATCGCCCTTCGCGATCGCGATCAGGCTCGTCAGGCGCGCTTCCGAGGCCAGCAGGTCGTAGTAGCCCGAATCGAGGCTGCCGTCCGCGACCCTGTAACCGATGGAGAACAGACCGCGTTCCGAATCGAACAGGAAACGGAAATCCATCGCCTTGAACATGGCGCGGGCGGCCACCTCGAGGGCGGCAAAGCGTTGCAGCAGGCTTTCCGCCTCCCGTTCGCAGGCCTGCAGGCGCCGGATCCGGTCATCGTCCGCTGCCTGCATGCCGTCCTGCTGCCGGCGCAATCCGTCGATGCGCGCCCGGCACAACGCAGGCACCTCGGCGAGCCGGACGAAACCTGCGCCCTTGCCGGCTACGGCCGAGCCCGCGCAGGCCTCGAACAACGGCAGATCCCGGACATGACTGGCGATGTCGTCATGCAGGGCGCGGGCCCAGGCCAGGATTTCGCTGACCTGCGCGTCGCCCCGCTCGTCTGCGAATGTCTGGGAGATATCGAGCAGCATCACGGCGCGGTCGTGCAGTTCACGCCACTGCTGCGGCCATTGCGCCCCGTCTTCCGGCAACGATTCAAGCAGGCCTTCCATGTCGCGCAGGGTGTCGTGGATCTGGTCGGTGCTCACCGTCTGCGTGCGCCTGTCGTCCGCAACCCGTCCCAGGGATTTCTGCAGCAGCAACACGGTGTCGCGGATGCCCGCGACATCCTCGAACGACAACAGCGGCCGTTGCGCCTGGTCGACGCAAGCCTGGGCAAGCGCAAGCAGATGGCCGGCGAGGTTGCCGCTGTCGACCGAGGACACATACAAGGGCTCCAGCGGGCGCAGGTCCGTGGTGTCGTACCAGTTATAAAGATGCCCGCGGTAGCGGGGCATCGCCTGAAGGGTGCCCAGCGAATCCTCCAGCCGTCGCGCCATGTCTCCCACGCCGATCCACCCGCAGTCCCGGGCCGCCACCACCGACAGCAGATACAGCCCGAAGTTGGTCGGCGAACTGCGATGCGCCACGACCGGCTGCGGTATTTCCTGGAAATTGTCCGGCGGCAGCCAGTGATCATGCGGGCCGACGAACGTTTCGAAGAACCGCCAGATGCGGCGCGCCGCGAGGCGCAGGCGATCCTGCTCGAAAGGTTCGAGGGGTTCGACCGGAGGTTCTTCCGGCGGAAGGCTGACCAGGCGCGCCATGATCGGCGAGCCCCACCACAACACGATGAACGGTGCGGCGAAGGCGAGGTCATGGGGATTGAGCCAGAGCACCAATCCCGTCGCGGCGATGGCGATGACAGTGGCGCCGCGCAACGGCCAGAGAAAGCTGCCGATGGCGAAACCGGCGAGGTCCTTGGCCTGGGCGGCGGTCACCCATTCCAGCAGGAGGCGCCGGCTGACGGCAAGCCGGTAGAGCGTGCGGACGATGGCATCGAGCATGAGCCAGGCCTGGTTCGCCAGCAGCGTCATCGCCACGACGACATGGCCGCAGGCGACGAGCGCATCGTCCGCCACCGCCCGCAGGTGGTGGCGAAGCGAAATGCCGGGATGCTTCGGCAACAATCCGGAGACCAGCATCATCAGCGACGGGAAGGCCAGTGCCAGCAGCACGAACGCGATCCAGGTTGCGTGCGGCGCGTAAGGCATGCACCAGCTGGCCAGCAGTGTGGCCAGGGTCGCGGGCGGCGACAGGGAGCGGCGCAGGTTGTCCGCCATCTTCCAGCGCCCGAGCGCCGGCACCGCGTGGCGGCGCCGGCCGATGAGCCAGGGCAGCAGCTGCCAGTCGCCGCGGGTCCAGCGATGCAGGCGCACTGCCGCCACTTCCGAGTGGGACGGGAATTCCTCGAATACGTCGAGGTCGCTGATCAGGCCGCAGCGGGCGAAACTGCCCTCGAACAGGTCGTGGCTGAGGACAGTGTTCTCCGGCACGCGTCCATCGAGTGCCGCCTCGAAGGCATCGACATCGTAGATGCCCTTGCCCGCGAAACTGCCTTCGCCGAACAAGTCCTGGTAGACGTCGGAGACCGCGCCGGCATAAGGATCCAGCCCGGCTTCACCGGAATAGATGCGCTGAAACACCGAGCTTTCGCTGGTGGAGGGCAGCGTCGGCGTGATGCGCGGCTGGAACACGCCATAACCTTCGACCACGCGGTTCCGGTCCGCATCGTACCGCGGCCGGTTGAGGGGATGCGCGGCGGTACCGACCAGCCTGCGCACGGCATCGATCGGCAGCCGGGTATCGGCATCCAGCGTGATGACATAGCGCACGCCCGCGGGCGCATGCACCTGCTGCTCGTCCAGCGCCAGAAAGGACGTGTCGCGGGCGCCACGCAGGAGCCGGTTGAATTCATGCAGCTTGCCGCGTTTGCGTTCCCAGCCCATCCATGTCCGCTGCGCGGCATTCCAGCGGCGGCTGCGGTGAAACAGATGGAATCTCTGCTCGCCGCTCGCGGTCCTGCCGTAGCGCGCATTCAAGGCGGAGATGCCGGCCAGCGCGGCATTCAACAGGCGAGTGTCGTCACCGAGGCCGCGCTCGGTTGCCGCGTCCTGCCAGTCGGAAAGCATGGCAAACAGCACGTCGCCGGCGGGGTTCGCCAGATAGTGGGCTTCGATCTGGCGGACCTGCGCGGCAATCGCCCGCTCCGAAGAAAGCAGCGTCGGCACCACCACGAACGTGCGCAGGGTTTCCGGCACGCCCTCGGCCAGTTGCAGGCGTGGCAGGTGGCGCGGTCCGATCCACAGCGTGACGATCCTGTTGACCAGGATCATGGCGACATCGGATGCGGGGAACAACCCCAGCAGGGCGAGCAGGGCGAGTCCGCCGAGCGGAAGGCCGCTCTCGACGCTCGCCGACAACGGCCAGGCCAGCAAGGCCAGCGTGGCCAGCGCGATGCCGCCGAAATAGGCAGTGGCCGCGTGCTCCACATGCGAGCGCAGCAGCCGCTTGCGCAGCGGCGGCCGATAGCCGATTTCCCGTTCGAATTCCAGGCGGCCCGTGGAAATAAGATAGTAGCCGGGATCCGCATGCCGCTGTTCCAGCAACGCGCCCCGCATGCCTTTGCCGGCGGTCCTCGCGATCACCGTGCGCGCGACTTCCACCTCGGAGCGCCCCGATCCCGCAGCAAGTTCCTCGAGGGCATGCCGGTAGCGGTCGCGCGTGGTGAAATCCATCGCCGCGAAGCCGGGATGGGCGCGCAGGCATTCGTCCACGACGCTGACGTCCTCGAACCACGCCGGCCAGTCGTACGCCGCGATGGCGCGCATGCTGGTGATGACGTTCTGCACCGTAAGGTTGGCCGAAGACTGTTTCGCATGCTCCGACTGCACCATCGCCTCCGCGTCCATCCCCAGTGCGGCAAGGCGTTCGTTGAGCCATTGCAGCGAGACATCCTGGAAGCGCAGGCGCTGGATAAGCTGCACGACGAAAGCCGGCGAGAGCTTGCGTTCGGCGAGCGTCTTTCCCGCGGCGGCATCCGTCGTCGTGGACTGGGCGCCGAGCGCAAGCAGCTCGTCGGCGAAAGTATCGGCCTGCAGCCGGTCTTCCTGCGAGGCGGCGACGCGCACGGCCAGGCGGCGCAGGTTTTCCACCAGGATCCAGCGCAGCATCAGCGGAATGGCCCAGACTTCGCGAATCGACAGGACCGTCACGCGCTGGTATGCCTTGACGAAACGAGCCAGCAAGGGGGCGTCGAAGCGGCTGTCGGTATGGGCGACGAAGGCCCAGACCAGGCCCGCCGCGCGCGGATAGCCGGCCAGAGAACCGCCGGTAAGCGTGGGCAGCGTGCGGCAATACCGCGTCGTCAGGCCCCTCTCCAGCTCCCTGACGTGATCCTCGATCACGTGGAAATTGTCCAGCAGCCATTCGGCGGCCGGCGTGATGGCGCGGTTCTGCCGCGCGGCCTCGGCAATCAGCTGATAGCTGTTGAACAGAACCCTGCTGTTGTCAGCGACGCGGGCCGGAAGATCGTCCGCCAGCCAGGCATCGTCCGCAACAGGCTGGGCCGCGGCGAGGCTCTCGGCATGGCTTTCCATGCGCTCGGCGCTGAACAATTCGGAGAGAATCGGTTCTTCGGATCGTCCGGGCGAACTTGCCCGCCCGGGATCCATGAAGCGCAATACGCGTGCGGCCAACCACCACATCTTGTTTTTCTCCGGACGGCACACAGAAAAACACCGGCGCGCAGCAAATCCCCCGCCCGCTACCGGATAGGAACAGCCACGCCACTCCAGGTTCCCGACTCACTCACAAAGCCCTTCAAAGGGACCGGACGGGCGACCTGTGGCAAACAAGCAGCAACGTTCATGCCACGAAAAATTCATGCGCCGATGACGACAAAGTGCACAGACGGAGGCGGGAACGCGTGAGACCGTCGCGTTAACGGCACGAACGCGACCCTTTGTGGAGGAGAACGGCGGGGGCATCCAGGCGTCCCCCGGTAACGGTTACAGGACGACCGTAAGCCTTACAACGGTGAAGAAGCCTGCCGAGCGCGCAGTCGTGACTCAGCGCGAACCGGCCGGCGCGTCGGAAGCGGCGGCATTCTCGCGCTGGGACTCGTATTCACGCAGGCGGTTGTACAGCGTCTTCAGGCTGATGCCCAGCATCTGTGCCGCCTTTTCCTTGGTGCCGCCGCATTGTTCCAGCGTCGCCAGCATCAGGCGGCGCTCGACTTCGGCCACGGTGCTGCCCACGCGCACCTGCAGGAACGGACCCCCCGTCTCGCGGGCCGCCCTGCCCGCTTCGAGCGGGAGGCAGGCGGCGTCGATCAGGTCGTCCGCCATGATGTAGGCGCGCTGCACCACGTTGCGCAATTCCCGCACATTGCCGGGCCAGTGCCAGCCCATGAGGATTTCATGGGCATCCGGCATGAAGGCCTTGTTCGTGCTCTCGGCGCGGTTCATGTCGCGCAGGAACTCGTCCGCGATCAGCGTCACGTCCGCACCGCGCTCGCGCAAAGGCGGCAAATGCAGCGGAAACACCTGCAGGCGATACAGCAGGTCTTCGCGCAGCTTGCCCTCCGCGACCGCGTCCTGCGGGTTGCGATTGGTCGCGGCGATCACCCGCACATCGACCTCGATCTCCCGGTCGGAACCGATGCGCATGAACGTGCCTTCTTCCAGTACCCGCAGCAGCTTGACCTGCAGCTCGATCGGCATCTCGGTAATTTCATCAAGGAACAGCGTGCCGCCGTTGGCGCGCTCGAAGTAGCCCTTGTGCTCGCGCACCGCACCCGTGAAGCTGCCTTTCTCGTGACCGAATACCTCGCTTTCGATCAATTGCGGGGATATGGCGCCGCAGTTGATCGGAATGAACGGATTCTTGCGCCGGCGGCTCAGATCGTGGAGCGTCTGCGCAACCAGTTCCTTGCCGGTGCCGCTTTCGCCCGTGATCAGCACCGTGGCGACGGTCGGGGCAACGCGCTCGATCTGGTCGTAGACTTTCTGGATGGCCGGCGAGGCGCCGAGCAGGCGGCCGAAGCGCCCGAGGCTGCGCAACTCGCCGCGCAGCACGGAGATCTCCTTCTTCAGGTCGGTGGGGCGGGCCACCCGCGACAGGATGGCCTTGATCTGCTTGATGTTGACGGGCTTGATCAGATAGTCGGCGGCGCCCAGGCGCAGGGCCTCGATGGAGGTTTCGATGCTTGCATGGCCGGTGATGAGGATGACTTCCGTGGTCGCCCGTGACTCAACGTCCTGGAACAGTTCCATGCCGTCGCCGTCGGGCAGCATCAGGTCCAGCAGCACGACATCCGGGCGCTGCAGCGCCATCCGCTCCCGCGCCTGCTTCAGGTTGGCCGCGGTGGAAGTGGTGAAACCCTCGCGCGCCACCAGTTCATCCAGCCCGGCCAGGGCATCGACGTCGTCATCAACTATCAGGGCATGCGGCATGGTTTTTCCGTATTCCTTCGCTCAAACATTTTTATCGACCCGCGTTTTGCGCCGGGGACGCGCCTCAATCGCGTCCCAGGAATTCCCCGATGGGGGCGAACCTTTCGACATGATCGCAGAACACCTTAAATGTCACCAGAATGGGCACCGCGATGAACATTCCGGCAACGCCCCACAGCCAGCCCAGCGCCAGAAAAGCCAGGAACACCATCACCGGGTTCAGCGACAGGCGCCGCCCCACGACGAAAGGCTGAATCACCTGGCCCTCGATGAACACCAGGCCCAGAAAGACCGCCGGCACCGGCCAGGCCCTCGCCAGGTCGTCGAATGCAAGTATGGCCGCCACCGTGAGAATCAAGAGACTGATGGTCGGCCCGAGATACGGTATGAAATTGAGCAACGCCACCATCGCGCCCCACAGGAGCGGGTTGGGCATGCCCAGGAAATACATTGCCGCCGCCGTCGCCAGCCCCAATCCGGCGTTGATCAGGCTCACGGTGAAAAAATAGCGGCCGATTTCGTGCTGGATGCTGCGTCCGACCTCGACGGCATGGATCTTGTTCCGCAGGCTCGGCGTCAACCTGACCACCTTGCGCAAAAAAAGGTCGCCGGACGCCAGCAGGAAATAGAGCAGAACGATCGTCGACAGGACGCCCGCCACCAGATAAGGCGTTCGCGTCGCCATCAGGTCCCCGATCCCGGACCGCTGCAGCACCACCTCCCGGACCTTGCCGGGGACATTCATCTGGGTGATTGCCTCGAGGCGCTCCGCGGCGCGCTGCACGTCCGCAACCGGCTGCTTGAGCTTCTTGAGCTTGCTTTCGACCATGCGCAGGCTGCCGGGGGCCTTTGCCAGCCATTCCGTTGCCGGGTCGATCAGCGTGTAGACGCCCGCGCCTATGCCGCCGAGGAGGCAGACCATCACGACAGCGGCACCGACAGGCTCGGGCAGTCTCCATCTCCTGAGCGCCCGCACCATGGGCGAGAGCAGCAGGGAGAACAGCACCGCCAGGACAATCGGCAGCAACAGCGCGCGCGCGAAATAGAACGTATACAGAAGGGCGAGAACGAAGAGCCCCACGACTACCAGGCTCGCATGTTCGGTTTGCACGGCCGGCGCGGCGCTCGCCGCGCCGGCGGCGGGACTCTCCACGGTGGCCTCCGCGCTGGTATCCGCCGGCAGGCCTGGTTCTCCAATAGATATGACTTTCATCCTTCCTGTGGTCCAGGGTTGTGACACGCGGGTGCGGCGCCTCCCCGCCCCGGCAGCCTGATTCGCCGTTCGAGCGCATGGCCGCGTCTGCCCCTTCCGTTCCGCCGCCGGCGCAAATGCAAAGGCACCCGCAACTTAGTCAATCAGTTGGGTGAAATAGTTACAGCCCGGCGGTAAACACTACACGAGAAGGGTGCCCGCCCTGCCGTCATTTCGTCTCCTGACGGCGACAATATCCGGAAAACGTTCTGTTTTCAGTCCGTTTCAGGACGCCTTGCGTCCTCCGGCCGTTTGGCACAGGTCTTGCGCCTTAAGGCGCGACGGCATCCGCCAATACGAAGATGCCGACGGTAACGCGCTCCGGAATCCCGGAGTTTCGCTCATCAGTATCAGAAGAGGAGTCAGCAACATGAAACAGCTGAAACTGTTAGTCGGCGCCGTGAGCGTCATTGCAATGTCCATGTCAACGCTCGCAAGCGCGCAAGACACGGATTCCACCTATGGCCGCTGGGACGACAACGCTTCCGACCGGCCCCACTCCTGGCTTCCGCTGACCTCTTACGGTTATGTCGGGGTGAACGCCGGCGAATCCACCTATGACCTCAATTGCACCGGCGGCGCCGAATGCGACGACACCGATACCGGCGGCAAGATCTATACGGGCGGCAAGCTCGACAGGATCTTCGGTGTCGAACTGGCCTACGTGCATCTGGGGCAGGCGGACGCCAACGGCGGAACGACCAAGGTGCAGCTCGCCAACCTGAGCCTGGTCGCAAACGTACCGCTGGGTGCGCAGTTCAATATCTACGGCAAGGTCGGCGGTTTCTACGGCTGGACGGATCTCGATACCACCACGCCGGGCGCGCCTACCGGAGAAGAGAACGATTTCGGGCTGAGCTATGGCGCCGGCGTGCAATTCGACTTTAACCGCAACTGGGCGGTCGCCGCG
>DASVNF010000078.1:0-38171 GCA_036384015.1 Burkholderiales bacterium | reverse complement strand
TGGCATCGGATTCGCCGGTGCTGGCCGGCACCGCCCTATGTGACTTCCAGGCATTCCGGCGCGGTTCGCCGCCAACGAACCGCCAGATATAGGCGTCGAAGCTGCCGAACGCTTTCTGTATTTCCAGGAACGCGCGCGCGTTGGTGACGGCTGATTCGACTTTCAGACGGTTGCGGACGATACCCGGATCCTGCAACAGCTTTGCAATCCTGGGGTTGTCGAAGCGTGCCACCTTGCGCGGATCGAAGCCTGCGAACGCCTTCCGGTAATTCTCCCGCTTGTTGAGGATGGTCGACCAGGACAGGCCGGCCTGGGCGCCCTCCAGGATCAGGAACTCGAACAACACCTGGTCGTCGTGCTGAGGCACGCCCCATTCGCGATCGTGATACTTGACGTTGGACGGACCGCCGTTTGCGGCCCAGTTGCAGCGCTCGGGCATGATGGAAGGAGGAATCGGATAGCGCACATGGTAGCCCGATTCCGGCAGATACCGCGCGCCTGCCGGGTCTGCTACAGTGGCTCGAGCCAATTACAGGTGGATGGTAGCCCTTGTCTACGGCATGGAACGCGCTTGCGCGGTGCACGTTAGTCCTGCTGCTGATCTGCATAGGCCACGCGGCGGCGCTTGCTGCGCAGCCCGCGGTGGCGCTGACTCCCGAGCAGGCGCGCTGGGTTGACCGGCATGGCAAGGTGCGCCTCGGTCTTTCGCGCAGCGAATGGCCGCCTTTCGATATTGTCTCCCCGGCGGGACAGCACAGCGGCATCACAGCGGATTACCTGAAGCTGTTGCAGGAGCGCACCGGCATTCGCGTCGAAGTCGTGCTTTTCGACGACTGGGACCAGGCGATGCGGGCGACGCGTACCGGAAAGGTCGACCTTCTCGGCTCCATCAGCCGCACCCCGGAGCGGGAGAAAATCCTGGCATTTACCGGGCCGTACGTCAGTAATCCCTCGGTGATCATCGTCCGCAAGGATGAGCGCGACATTTCCGGCATGGACAGCCTGCATGGCAAGACCGTGGCGGTGGAAGGCGGCTTCGCGGCGGCGGAAGTGCTGCGGACGCGCTATCCGGAAATCCGCCTCAAGACCGTGCGGACCACGAGCGACGCCTTGCTCGACGTCTCGCTGGGCCGCGCGGACGCGTACGTCGGCGACCTGATCGTCAGCACCTGGCTGATCGACCACAACTACCTTACCAATCTAGAGGTGCGCGACGCGGCGCGCGTGTCGGAGGGCGACCTGCGATTCGCGGTACGCAAGGACCTGCCGCAGCTGCGCGGGGTCCTGGATGCTGGACTAGCCAGCCTGACCGAAGGGGACCATCGCACGATCCGGCAACGCTGGGTCCCGGTTGCGGAGAGGTCCACGCCATCCCCACAGGCAATCAGGATCGAACTTTCGGAAGCGGAACGCAGATGGATTGCCGCGCATCCCCGCATCCGCGTCGGCGTCGATCCCGCCTGGGAGCCGCTTGACTTCATCGACGGCAGCGGACTCCACAGTGGCCTGGCTGCAGACTACCTGCAGCTGATGCGGGAACGGCTTGGCCTGAACCTGGAGGCGATTCCGGGGGCGGATTGGTCCGAGACCTTCGAACGGGCGCGCAGGCGCGAGGTAGACATGATCGCGCTTATCACGCCTACTGCCGAGCGCAGCAGGGAATTCCTGTTCACCAGTCCGTACGCCGCCATTCCAATGGTGATCGTTACCCGCACCGACGCGCGGTTCGTGTCGGACCTGCACAGCCTGGACGGTGAAACGGTGGCGGTCATGCGCGGCTATTTCGTGAGCGACTACCTGGCCGCGAACTATCCGAAGATCGTCCAGTTGCCCGTCAATGCCGCGGCGGAGTCCCTGGAGACGGTCAATCGCGGCTATGCGTATGCCACCATCGGGAGCCTGGCGACCTTAGGCCCGCGCATCCAGAAGGACTATCTCGGCCGGCTGAAAATCGCGGGTAAGGCAGATTTCCTGCAGGAACTGGCGATGGGCGTGCGCACCGACTGGCCGGAGCTTGCCGCCCTGCTCGACAAGGGGCTGGCCTCGATGACGGACCAGGAACAGCAGGCGCTGCGCCAGAAGTGGCTGGCGTTCCGCGTGGAGTACGGCGTCGATTGGCGCGAGCTCGCCAAGGTCGCGGCGCCCATCGTCCTGGCGGTGTTGGTGGTGATCGCCGTGATCGTCGTCGCGAACCGCCGCCTCAAGCGGCAGATCGCGGAGACCGAGCGCAAGGACATGGAACTGAAGGTCCAGCTCGCCTTCCAGCGGGCGCTCATGGACACCATTCCCAGCCCCATCCTCTTCAAGGACTCGGACGCGCGCATATACGGCTGCAATCGGGCTTTCGAGGATGCATTCGGCACTGCGCGCGAGGAGATGCTGGGCTGCACGGTGGAGGAGGCCGGCCTGTTCTTGCCCGACCAGGCCCGCCGCATGTTCGAAGAGGACTTGAACCTGCTGAAGGAGCCGGACCGGATGCTGCACAACGAGCTCCGGTTGCGGTTCGCGGACGGGCTCGACCATGTGGTGCTTTACTGGAAAACGGCGTTCCGCTTGATTGACGGCAGCGTCGGCGGCCTGCTTGCCGTCATCGTGGACATCACCCAGCTCAAGCAGCTGGAACAGGCTGCGCACGAGGCCAGGAATGCCGCCGATGCCGCAAACCGCGCCAAGAGTTCCTTCCTGGCGACGATGAGCCATGAGATCCGCACGCCGATGAACGCGGTGCTGGGCATGCTGGAGCTGCTGGGCCTCACGCGCCTCGACGATGACCAGGCCCGCTCCGTCGACATCGTTCGCGACTCCGCAAAATCGCTCCTGCGCATCATCGATGACATCCTGGATTTCTCCAAGATCGAAGCAGGCAAGCTCGAGATCAAGCCGGAAGCCACCTCCGTGGATGCGGTTGTGGAAAGCGTGTACCTCGTGTACACGGGGGTTGCGAGCGCCAAGAAGTTGCTCCTGAAAAAGAACCTGGATGCGCGCATCAGTCCCGCCTTGCAGGCGGACCCGCTGCGTTTGCGGCAGATCCTCAACAATTTCGTCAGCAACGCGCTGAAATTCACCGAGGCGGGCGAAGTGGAAATGCGCGTGCGGTTCATCGAGCGCCGGGACGGGCGGGAATTCCTGGAGTTCAGCGTGCGCGACACCGGCATCGGCATCTCGCCCGAGAACCAGGCGCGCCTGTTCCAGCCCTTTATGCAGGCCGAGGCCGATACCACCCGCCGTTTCGGCGGAACCGGACTCGGCCTCACGATATGCTTGCGCCTGGCACAGTTGATGGGCGGGCAGATCTCGATGCAAAGCGAGCCCGGCAGGGGGACGACAATGATGTTCACGGCGGGTTTCGCGATCGCCGATCCGGTCGAATTGAAAAAAGCGGACAACGCCCTCGAAACCGGCATGCAGCGGGCGCTGGCGGCGCGACGCCAGGCTCCCGGCATCGAACAGGCCGCTGCAGAAGGCAGGCTGGTGCTGCTGGCCGACGACCATCCCACCAACCGGCTGTTGCTCGTACGGCAGCTCAACACGCTCGGCTACGCCGCGGAAACCGCGGAAGATGGCGCCGCTGCCCTGGAAAAATGGACAACGGGACGTTATGCCGTATTGATAACCGATTGCCACATGCCGGTGATGGATGGATACGAACTGGCACGCACGATCCGTGGCCGGGAGGCCGCCGATGGCGGGCGCCGGACGCCGATCATCGCCTGCACGGCCAATGCACTGCAAGGCGAGGCCGAAGCCTGTTATGCGGCTGGAATGGACGATTTCATTCCCAAGCCGGTGGAGATGCGAGCGTTGTTGTCGAAGCTGGAGCGCTGGCTGCCGTTGCCGCAAGGCAGCGAGTCAGGCCGCGTAGCTGAAGCCGCCGAGCCGGACTCACGTGGAGAAAGTCCGGTCGAACCGGGACCGCTTGCAGAGATTTCCGGCGGGAACAAGGCGCTGGAGCGCGAAATCCTGCAGGACTACCGCAAGTCGAACGATGCCGACGCGCGAATGCTGGATGAGGCCTTCGCGAAGCGGGATGCCGAAGGGGTGCGCCAGGTCGCGCATCGCATGAAAGGCGCCGGCCGCATGGTTGGCGCGCGGGACTTGGCACTGCTGTGCGAAAGCATGGAACAAGGCGGGCGCGAGCGGCAATGGGACGAGTTGCTGGCTATCAAGCCGCGCGTCGACGAGGAATTGCAGCGCCTGAACCGCTTCCTCGCTATGCTGTAGTCCGGGCGGGACAGGCCAGGCACAGAACAAAAGACAGGGGGTATAAAAATGCCGATCGGCGAACTGACTTTTCTGGTGGCGGAGGACCATGAATTCCAGCGCAAGACCCTGGTCCGCATGCTCCAGGGGATGGGGGTGAAGACCGTACTGGAAGCGGCGAACGGCAAGCTGGCGCTGGAGGCCTTCACCGACCTCACCCAACCCGTGGACATCATCATCTGCGACCTCGACATGCCGGAGATGGACGGGATGGAATTCATCCGGCACGTGGGCGAGGCGGGCGTGCCGGTTTCCCTGATCCTCTCCAGCGCGCTCGATCGCAGCCTGATCGCCTCGGTGGAAACGATGACGCGGGCATACGGCATCTCGCTGCTTGGGGCCGTGGACAAACCCGCGACCCCGCAGAAGCTGGCGGACCTGATCGGCAAACACGGCAAGGGCCCGGCCGCGGCGAAGAAACCGCCCATCGAGCAGATGCCCGCCGCCGAAGTCGCCGAGGGGCTTGCGGCGGGGCAGTTCGTGCCGTTCTTGCAACCCAAGGTTGCGCTGAGCGACGGCGAGGTGACGGGTGCCGAGGCACTGGTACGCTGGCGTCACCCGCAGAAGGGCTTGATCCCGCCGGCTGCATTCATCCCCACTCTGGAAGCAAGCGGCATGATCGACGACCTCACATGGATCATGCTCGACAAGTCCGCGGCGATCGTTGCGCAATGGTCGAAGCGCGGATTGCCGTATACGATATCGGTCAATCTTTCGCTCAAGTCGCTGGACGATCCCAGGCTCGCCGACCGTATCACCGAGACTGTCCGGCGCCAGTCAGTCGAACCCGCATTCATCATCCTGGAGGTGACCGAAACCGCGGCGATGACCGATGTGGCACGCTGCCTGGAGAATCTGGCGCGGCTGCGCATGAAAGGCTTCGGCCTTTCGATCGACGACTACGGCACCGGCTATTCCTCCATGCAGCAGCTGGCGAGGGTGGCCTACACCGAACTCAAGATAGACCAGTCTTTCGTGATGGGGGCCGCCGCCCAGCCGCGATTGCGGGTCATGCTGGAATCGAGCATGGAATTGGCGAACAAGCTCGGGCTGACCGGGGTGGCCGAAGGCGTGGAAACGCGCCAGGACTGGGATCTCCTGAAGCAGCTCGGCTGCCAGAAGGCGCAGGGATACTACATTGCAAAGCCGATGCCGGCGGAGGCATTTCTCGACTGGGTGGACGAATGGCCCCCCGAGGATTGATGGCCGGACGGTAGTTTTTTCCGGAGCGGTTGGTAGCCTTTACACGTCCGTGGTCACGGACTTTCCCCGTCCGGGCGTCATCCCCATGCTTGCTGTCTCACTGCGACCCGTCGTCCAAACAACGGCTTGGCTCCCTCCGTCAAGTCCGCGCCCCAGTCCATGCGACTCCGTTTCCAGCCTGCAAAAAGGCGTGGCATGCGCCTTGCGGAGTAGTCCCGCGACAGGACAGACCACGGAGACAATCACTCATGGCACGCACGACGAAACCCAGGCCGCGCAGCGACAATCCCTCCCGGGAGACCGCGATCGACATCCTGACCGCGGACCACAGGAAGGTCAGCGAGATCTTCGCGCAGTACGAGAAGACCAGGGACGACGATCTGGCCCGCAAGCAGGAGTTGGCGACCACGGCCTGTACGGAGCTGACCATCCACGCCCAGATCGAGGAAGAGCTGTTTTATCCGGCCCTGCGCGATGTTCTCTCGGCGGAAGAGCTGATCAACGAGGCTGAAGTGGAACACGGTTCGATCAAGAAGCTGATCGCCGCGCTGGAGTCGTCGACTCCCGAAGACCGGCTCTACGATGCGAACCTGAAGGTGCTTTCCGAATACGTGAAGCATCATGTCGAGGAAGAACAGGACGAAATTTTTCCGAAAGCCAGAAGGGCGAAGGAACTGGATCTGGTTGCGATGGGGGATGAGATCCGCCACCGCAAAGTGCAGTTGCGGGATGAACTGGGACTGGAACCCGAAACGGTCGCCGATGCCGGAGTGAAAGCGGTAAAAAAACAGCATTCGACGACGTCACGGCATATCTGAGCCAGGCCCTCATCCGACCTTGAGCGCAACGCCCGACGCGGAATCTGCCGTCCAGGCTGCCGGCAAGGCAGGCTTGCGCTACGTCAGCGACAGCAAACCCGGAATCCGGCGCAAGGCCGCCCGCGGGGGATTCCGCTATGTCGCCGCGGATGGCAAGCCGGTACGCGATCCGGAAATCCTGGGACGCATCCGCTCCCTGGTCATCCCGCCGGCATGGACGGACGTGTGGATCTGCCCTTACGACAGCGGGCACATCCAGGCGACCGGGCGCGACGCGAAGGGACGCAAACAGTATCGCTACCATCCGCGCTGGCGCAGCACCCGCGATGAGACAAAGTACGCGCACGTGATCGGATTCGGCAAGGCGCTGCCGGGGATACGCCGGCGGGTCGACCAGGACCTGGCGCGGCCGGGACTTCCGCGCGAGAAGGTGCTGGCCACCGTCGTGCGCCTGCTGGAAACAACCCTGATGCGCGTCGGCAACGAAGAATATGCGCGCAGCAATGGCTCCTTCGGATTGACGACTTTGCGGGACCGCCACGTGCGTATCGACGGAACCCGGTTGCAGTTCCGCTTCAAGGGAAAAAGCTCGAAGGAGCATTTCATCGAACTGAACGACCGGCGGGTCGCAGCCGTTGTGCGCCGCTGCCGCGAGCTGCCGGGCTACGAGCTGTTCCAATACCTCGATGAGGACGGCGAGCGCCGCTCCATCGATTCCGATGATGTCAACGGCTATCTGCGAGAGATCACGGGCGAGGACTATACGGCGAAGGATTTCCGCACCTGGGCGGGCACGTTGCTCGCCGCGCTGGCGCTGCGCGAGTTCGAGACCTTCGATTCGGCGGCACAGGCGAAGAAGAACCTGGTTCGCGCCATAGAATCCGTCGCCCTCAGGCTGGGCAATACGCCGGCAATCTGCCGAAAGTGCTACATCCACCCCGCGGTCATGGATGCCTTCCTCGACGGCACCATTCGCGACATCCTCAAGGGCCGCGCCGAAAAGGGTCTCGAGGACCTGCATAACCTGGATCCGGAAGAAGCCGCCGTGCTTGCGTTGCTGCAACAGCGCCTGCAGCGGCCGGAAATGAAGCAACGCCCCCGTCGCCGCGCGGTGTCGCGGCCGAAGGTGAACGGCGCCCAGCGTGCGCGGGCCGCGGCTGCCTAGAGATCCAGGCGTGACTGGGCCGGCGCTTCGGCGGAATAGGACAGCACGCCGTCATGGAGCCGCGCAGCCTTGGTGTACGGATGCGCTTCGGTCTTCCCGACGTCCAGGAGGTGAACTACCGCGAAACCCCGGACCTTGAGGCAATCGGATATCAGGCCGCGATGGCAACCTCGCCAGTCTTTCTCGGCGCACAGGATCGCTGTGCGTCCCTCCGCGGCTGACGCGCAGAGCCGCAACATGCCCTCCGCAAACGCCTCCGTGTTCATGTAATCGGCATAGCCGCGGAAGCCGGCTTCACGCCAGCCTGTGTTCGCGGAACCCGGGAGCGGCTCGCGCCTGCCACCCAGTTCCGGGAGATGCACGTACGCGATGCCGGATCGGGCGAGAGTCGCGCTCAATGCATCGCGATTGAATTGCGGATGCCGTCGGGAGGCGGGAAAAGCGCCTGACGTCGGCAATCAGCGCGATACGCTCGGGGACCAGCAGCGCAATGAATTGTTCCGCGGGAAGGGTGGAGTGACCCACTGTCCAGATCGTGCCGGCCCCGCTCACTTCTTCCAGCCGTTCCTGCATTCAAGCTCCTTGACTTGAACCGCAAAGGCGCAAAGGGAGCGCGCTTAGCCAGCGAATTGAATACCGCTCCATGTGTTCGCCACGTTTGCGCGGGGCACCTGCTCTGTCCTCGTTTTCCTTACGGCGCCTTCGCGCCTTGGCGGTTGGGAGTTGACTACGCGTCCCTGTCGTCGCGGCTCTGCTCAAATTGCGGCAGGCCGTCGTCGAGTTTGATCCAGGGAATCCTGCGCTGGGTCCAGATATGGTCCACCGGCACGACGGACTCCGGATGATCCAGGCTGCCGAGCGTCACATCGATGGTTTCGGGTGACTTGTGGAACTGGAAAGTCAGCTGGGTTCCGCAATCCGGGCAGAATCGCCGGAAAGCGATATCCGAAGAATCATAGCGCGCCGGATTGCCCGAGTTGAAGCTGAAGCCTGCGGCGGGGAAGGTGGCCCAGGAAACGAATGCCGCGCCGCTCGATCGCCTGCAGAGCGAGCAATGGCAGTGGGACTGGTTGCTGGGCGTGCCGTGCGCACGGTAGCGAATGCGGCCGCAGAGACAGCCGCCGGTATAGGTGTCTTCCGATGTCATGGATCGGTCCTCACGGGCGTCAGGATAAGCGCGAGCAGCCGATGCTCTCGCAACGAGGAGGTTGCCGTCTTTCGGACCGAGGCTGACCTGCAGGAGCGGGGTCACGCCGGCCGGGAGCGGAAAATCGGATCGTATTCCTCTCGTCGTCCATAGCCGTGGCCGGTGTCATGCCTTTCCTGCGGCTTGCTAGCGCTTTTCCCCGGTACGCTGGCGCCACTCCACGATGGCCATGGCCACGCCGGCGGCATAGAGTGCGCCGATCAAGGCGAGACCCGATTCGGGGGGGGGAGGGCCACCGCCCATCCAGGTCGCCGCCGCATAGCCCAGTGCGCCGTGGCCGCAGACGGTGGCCGCCTGGCTGGCGATGGCCAGGGCGTTGGGGCCACGCGGGTACGTTGCCACTCCTGCCATGGCGCTCATTGCCACGGCCAGGATCTGCACGGTGAGTCCGGCGGTAATAAGCACGGCTGCGCCCGCCACGGGTTTGACCCAGTCAGGAGCAAGCGCGGATAGCGGAGCGATGGCCAGGTGGGTAAAAGCGAAGTAGAACAGGATGACGACCAGCAATCCGAAACCGAGCAGGAAGTTGACGCGGGTAAGCATTGGAGGAAAGGACCGTGAGTGGGGCGGGGAATCAGTATGAGGCATATCTTCACTTCTTCCTCGCCAGCGCCTCCGAGGCCACTTGCAGGCCGGTGATCTGCCAACCCTGATCCACGCGCTTCAGGATCATCCTGAATTCCGAGGGCCCGGCGTCGAATTCGCCGACAACGGCGTAGTCCGCCCAGGTGCCATTGATCCGGGTGCCGGGAAATGCTCCGTTGCCTACCCGTCCGGCAGGCACGTGCAGGGCCTTGAGTTTTCCGAGTGCGGCAAAACGCTCGAACATCGCCTTGATGCCCGCCCGGTCGACTGGCGACAGCCATTCCGGCGCTGCTCGCTTCAAAAGTTCATCGGAATCCCAGTTTGCGGCCATGGCGGCAACGGTTTCGCCGACGTAGGCCGCCGCCTCGGCGTTGTCGCGTTTTGTCTTGGCGACGATCCAGCCGGCATAGACCACCCCGGCAACGATAAGCGCCAGCATGACATGTCCCAAAAGCCGAACGAAGCGTGTCACGACGGGCATGGAGGCAGACGGGAATCCATGGGCGACAGTTTAGCCGAGAGCGCGCCTCGTGCTAAAGTCTCCGTTGGCGGCAGCCTGCCGCGGGGTTGCAATCGAATGCATTCACTGACACTGGCGCTGGCGCTCCTTGCGGCGACGCCGGCGCTCGACAACGACTTTGTCCTGGTCACGCGCGACCGAACGGTCTGTGCGGCGCCGGCGCCGAATTGCGGGGTCCGTGTCATCGTCGCCCTCGAGGATGTCGCCCTCGAAAGCGGAAGCTCCCGGCAGCGTCTCGGGCGCGGCGACGTCGCGGTTTTCGGCGCGACGGACTCCTACGCGATCGCACAGGACAGCGGATTTTTCGAGGTCGTCATCAAATCCGGCCATCCTCGCGCCATCGCGCCCGCCGAGCGCATCGAGCCGGAAAAGAACGCGCTGCGCCACGATGGCGGGGACTTTTTCATTTTCGAAGAAAAACTGGAACCCGGCGATACCCGCGCGCGCCACAGCCACAGCCAGCGCGTCGTGATCCAGTTGAACCGGACCCGGCTGCAGCAATGGCCCGACGGGGCGCCTGAAATATTCGTCGAAACCGTCCCGGAGCGCCCCACTTTCAGCCCGCCCGTCATCCACAAGGTCAGGAACGTCGGTGACGCCCCGCTGCGCGGAATCGTCATCGAGTTCAAGCCCTGACGGGCACGAACGTTTCAGGCCGTACGGGGTCTGTTTGTTGGTGATACGAGCAGACTGGGAATGGACCTGGTAGTTGCCCGCCCGCAGGGACTCTATTGCCCCCCGGGCGATTTTTACGTCGACCCCTGGCGTCCCGTGGATCGTGCAATCGTCACGCACGCGCACGGGGACCACGCGCGCGCCGGCAGCCGGCATTACCTGGCGGCCGCATCCAGCGCCCGGGTTCTGGTCCAGCGGCTCGGCGCCATCGATCTTCAATCGCTCGAATACGGCGAGATCGTTGTCGTAAACGGCGTGAACATATCGCTTCATCCCGCCGGACACGTGTTGGGTTCTGCGCAGGTCCGGATCGAATACGGCGGAGAAGTGTGGGTGATCTCCGGCGATTACAAACTCGAACCTGATCCCACCTGCACCGGGTTCGATCCAGTACGCTGCCATACCTTCATCACCGAATCGACCTTCGGCTTGCCGATCTATCGATGGGAGCAGCCAGCCGCCGTCTTCGCGGACATCAACGCCTGGTGGCGATCCAATGCCGACAATGGACGGGCGAGCGTGATGTTCGGCTATGCGTTCGGAAAGGCGCAAAGATTGCTGGCAGGCGTCGAAACCGGCATCGGGCCGATTGTCTGCCATGGAGCGGTGGAACGCCTGAACGATGCGTATCGCGCTACGGGCGTGTCCCTGCCGCCGACGTTACGGGTTGCGGACATGGCGGGCCGTGCCGCCTACGGGCGAACCCTGATTCTGGCCCCGCCGTCCGCGCAATCCACTCCGTGGTTGCGACGGTTTGGCGAGTACTCCGACGCGTTTGCATCGGGATGGATGCGATTGCGGGGTGCCCGCCGCCGCAAAAACGTGGACCGCGGTTTCGTGCTGTCCGACCATGCCGACTGGCCTGGGCTGCTCGGTGCGATCTCGGCTACGGGAGCCCGGCGCGTGATCGTCACGCACGGCTACGTGCCGGTGCTGGTGCGCTGGCTTCAGCAACAAGGACTGGAGGCCGGCGCCTTCGAGACCGAGTACGGCGACGAAGAGGCGGGCACGGATGCGGACGCATCCGACTCGAAGCCGTTGGAGACGGATGGGATGAGCCCCGGCGAGGGCGCGATCCGCTGATGAAACGCTTTGCGCGCCTGTACGCGGAACTCGATGCGACGACGTCGACACGCGACAAGCTGGCCGCCTTGAAGCGTTACTTCGACGGGGCACCGGCGGCCGACGCTGCCTGGGCCGTCTATTTTCTCGCGGGGGGCAAGCCTCGCCAGGTGGTGCCATCCCGGCTCTTGCGCGAGGCGGCAATCCGCGCTTCCGGTCTGGACGAGTGGATGTTCGAAGAATGCTATCAGGCGGTCGGGGACATCGCGGAGACCGTCGCGCTGGTGCTTCCAGCGCCCGCGGGCGAGGACGATACCGGGCTGGCGGCGTGGGTCGAACAGCGCCTTGCGCCTTTGCGCGGTGCCACCCCGGCATTGATAGAACAGCGCCTCCGGGAATTCTGGGACGTGCTGGGCACTCGCGAACGTTTTCTGCTTGGCAAACTCATCGGCGGCGGTTTCCGCGTAGGCGTGTCCCGGCTCCTGGTACAGCGCGCGCTTGCGGCGCACAGCGGCGTGGAGGCCAGGACCATCGCGCAGAGGATGATGGGCTATACGGATGGCAATTCGGCGCCGACCTCCGCGAGGTTCCTGGCGCTGGTTGACGCGACAGCGTCAAACCGGAACAGCGGACAACCCTATCCGTTCTTCCTTGCGCACCAGCTGAATGACCCGCCGGCGACGCTCGGCGACATCGGCAGATGGATGGTGGAATGGAAATACGACGGGATTCGCGCGCAAGTCGTAAGGCACGGCGATGCGGTCTGGATCTGGTCGCGGGGAGAGGAACTGATCACCGACCGGTTCCCGGAAATCGAGGCTGTCGGGCTCGCGATCCCCGACGGAACGGTGATCGACGGCGAAATCCTGGTCTGGAAAGACAAGGATGCGGGGCCGATGCCGTTCGCGTTGTTGCAGCAGCGCATCGGCCGCAAGACGCTGACAAAAAAAGTGCTTGCCGACGCGCCGGCAACCCTGGTGGCCTATGATGTGCTGGAAGACGCCGGGACGGATATTCGTGCGTTGCCGCAAAGCGTCCGCCGCGAGCGGCTGGCGCGGATTGTCCGGCAGGTTGAGGAACGGGCGCCTGATTTGCCTTTGCGCCTTTCCCCGCTGGTTGCGGGCCGGTCGTGGGAAGAACTGGCGGCCCTTCGGGCCGAAAGCCGGGAACGGCGCGTCGAAGGATTCATGCTGAAGCGCATCGACGCGGCCTATGGCGTGGGCCGCACCAAGGATGTCGGGACGTGGTGGAAATGGAAGATCGAACCGTACAGCGTCGATTGCGTCCTGGTCTACGCGCAACGCGGGCACGGCAGGCGCGCCAGCCTCTACACCGATTTCACGTTCGCAGTCTGGGACGGAGCAGCGGACGCAGAACGCAGGTTGGTGCCGTTTGCCAAAGCCTATTCCGGACTGACGGATGAGGAATTCCACGAAGTCGATGCCATCATCCGCAAGACCACCATCGAGAAATTCGGGCCTGTGCGCAGCGTTACGCCGACGCAGGTATTCGAACTCGGTTTCGAAGGCATCCAGCGCAGCAATCGCCACAAGTCGGGCATAGCCGTACGTTTCCCCCGGATGCTGCGCTGGCGCAAGGATAAGGAGATCGACGAGGCCAATACGCTGGCGGACCTGCAGCAATTGCTGTAGTCCGGTCAGGATGGGGTGTTTTACGGCGGGGGTGGAACATTCTGCTCCTGCATGGGTCTTTCCTTCATGAGGCAGTACCAGATGCCGTTCATGAAAGGAACCGCTTCCGTGTTGCGCCGCCTGGTTTTCGTGGTTTCGCTGCTGGCATTTGACGCTGCCGGTGGCGCCGGCGCAGCCGCGGGTTCCGCGCCCGCCGATTCACTCCGGGCAGCGTACGAGGAGCTGCATGCCCGGCTGGCCGACAACGCCTATGGCAAGCCGCTGCATCTGGATTCGCGGGAGGGAACGGCGGAACTGAAGGGCGATATTCATGCCGTGGTGGCCCATCCCTTCGACGTGGTCCAGGGCGCTCTGAGCGATCCGGGCGGCTGGTGCGACATTCTCCTCCTGCAGTTCAACACCAAGCGCTGCGAAGCCACGGGCATTGCTCCGCCGGTGCTGGCCATTAACATCGGCCGCAAGCACGACCAGCCCCTGGAAAAGACGGTTCGCGTCGAATTTCCCTTCCTTCTCAGGCCCGCAACGAAGGACTATTTCTCCGTCGTGCTGAACGCGCCGGCCGGCCCTTATGGCACCAGGGACTACCGGATCCTGCTGGAAGCCGTCCCCCTCGAAAAGGGAAGCACCTTCATCCACCTTTCGTATTCCTATGGCTTCGGCATTACGGCAAAGCTGGCGACACACACTTATCTCGCTACGGCGGGCCGGGCCAAGGCGGGCTTTACCGTGGTCGGAACAAATACGGATGGCCGGCCGCAGTACGTGGGTGGCGTGCGCGGCATGATCGAGCGCAATACCATGCGTTACTACCTGGCGATCGAAACGCATCTGAACTCGTTGTCCGTGCCTGCGGGGACCCGCATCGAGAAGCGCCTGAACGACTGGTTCGACGCCATCGAACGCTACCCGCGCCAGCTGCACGAGATGGAGCGCGACGATTATCTAGCCATGAAGCGCCGGGAGATCCGGCGCCAGCAGGGCTGACCGATCCGTCTATTTGCCGTTGCGCGAACCGGAAAGCGCGGTGAACAATCCCAGTCCGATGAATGCGCCGCCCGTGGCATAGCGGCCGAGCGCGCGGATGCCGCGTGCCTGCGCGAGGACCGGCGCCGCCGCGCTGGCGGCCAGCGCATAGATGCTGTCGGTCACGGCCGCAATGGCAACGAACAGCGCGCCCAGCGCGATGCCCTGCATGACAGGGGCGGCGTCGTGGCTCATGAACTGAGGCAGAAAGGCGGCGAAAAAAATCGCCGTCTTCGGGTTGAGCAGTGCCACGACGAATCCGTCGCGGAATATCCGCCAGAGCGCCGCCGGCTTCGGAACCCCGGCTTGTGCCTGCGGTCCGGGAGCGCGCAGCGCCTGGAAGCCCAGGTAGACCAGATAGGCAGCGCCGGCGTATTTCACGATCGTGAAGGCCACGGAGGAAATCGCGAACAGCGCGGCAAGGCCGATCGAGGCGCCGATCGCATTGCCGAGGTTGCCGAGCGCCACCCCGGCCACGGAAGCGAGTCCGTAGCGCCTGCCTTGCAGCAGGCTGCGGGTCACGATGTAGAACACGCCCGGTCCCGGCGTGACGGCGAGGATCAGGCTCGCGACCAGGAAGGCGGATAACAGGGGCCAGGCGGGCAACAGGTCGATCATGGCGGCTCCATGCGATTCTTCTGACCCGATATTCCCCGACTATGTCCGACAGATCAAGGGGCCGGTAGAACAAAGGGGGCTCCGGCTATCGTTTGTGCGGCGGGATGTTCCGCAGAGTCTCCGAAAACCGGTCGTGCGCCACCGCGTCCACCGCGCGGTGTTTGACCTTCGTGCTGGCCGGGTCCTTGCCGAGATAGTTGTCCCCTTTCCAGTTCCTCGCCGGCCGGACGGGGCGGGGCACGAAGCCGCCGCCGCAGTTGGGGCAGACGTTGTGGAGCAGGCCTTCCGCGCAAGCCGCGCAGAAGGTGCATTCGTACGAGCAGATGCGCGCTTCCAGGGAGTCGGGCGGCAGCGGTGTGTTGCAGTTCTCGCAGGTGGGCCTGAGTTCAAGCATGGCGTCGATGTCCGGTTATTCGAGAAACGTAAACTGACGGCCGCTGATCCGCGATTGCGGTGGCTCACGCGAACCATCACCGCCTATCGCGGGTCCTGGGTTGAAGCCACCCCCGCCGCCCAGCGGATTCCTCCGAGCAGGTGTTCCAGGAACAACGGTTCGGCATACGCTTCCGGCTGGTGGCCGATTGCGGTGTACCAGGCCCGGCCTCCGTCGAATTCGTGACACCAGGAGATGGGATGGTTCGCGCCCATCGTGCCTCCCGAGTAGCTGTCCTCGTCGAGGCGGATGAGGACCAGGATGTTCGGATCCAGTTCCTGGCGGAAGTTGTACCACTCGTCGGTGCGCTGCCAGCGGACCGGCAGATGGGCTGTCGACAGGTGGGAGCGGTCGACGAACAACGTCGCGCGCTGGATTGCCGGATGCCTGCGGAAGTAGGCTCCGACGAGCGCGCCATACCATGGCCAGTCGTATTCCGTGTCCGTGGCCGAATGGATGCCGACGAAGCCATGGCCCTTGCGGACATAGCCCTCGAATGCCGCCTGCTGCTTGTCATCCAGCACGTTCCCGGTGGTATTGAAGAATACGACGGCCTGATACCGGGCCAGGTTCTCGCCGGTGAACGCCGTCGCGTCCTCCGTCGCATCGACGCGGAAGCCGTGGGCTTCGCCCATGTCCCGGATTGCCGCAATGCCGGCCGGAATGGACGCATGACGAAATTCAGCGGTCTTCGAGAACAGGAGCACGGCGAACTCGTCCGCGCAGGCTGCCCGGCCGGCAATGCAGGCCAGCAGCGCCAGCAGGGCGGCAGACCTGGCACAACGGCTCAGGCTTCGCACGGAAAGCGGGGTTCGCTTCTGCTGCGATTGGCCGGAAGGCATGTCGGTGGTGGGTCAGTCGTTGATCGCCTGATAGACCATCTGCTTGAACAGGTAGCGGTCGTAACGCCTGGGCATGCCCGGCTGGCCCTGGGTCATCCACACGCAGATCAACTCCTCCCTCGGATCCACGTAGAACCCGGTGCCCGCGGCGCCGGCCCAGTAGTATTCGCCGGCGTTGCCGGTTACCTCGAAGCGGCCGGTCTCCTGCCTGACCGCGAATCCCAGCCCAAAACCCGTTCCTGCGGGCAACGTGGTGACGCCCGAAAACCTGATGTTCGGACCGAGATGATCGGCGGTCATGTATCTCACGGTTGAAGGGCTCAGCAGGCGCACGCCATCGAGCTGGCCGCCATTGATCATCATCTGCAGAAAACGTGCGTAGTCCGATGCCGTGCCGACGCTGCCGGCACCGCCGGCATCGTTCTTCTGCGGCGTGGTCACGTCGAGCAATGCGATCGGGGTATTGGTCGCCGGATCGACCGCGAACGGTTGCGCCAGGCGATCGCGCTTCTCCCGCGGCACGATGAACGCGGAGTCGGTCATTGCGAGGGGCGTGAAGAGGCGCTCGTGGAGGAACTGACTCAGGGTCTTGCCCGTTATCGCTTCGACCACGCGGCCGAGCACGTCGATGGACAGCCCGTACTCGAATGTGGTGCCCGGCTGGTGCGCGAGCGGGACCTTGGCCAGGCGCTCGATCTGCTCGGCGGGCGTCACGTCCTTCCAATCCACGCCTTCCCTGGTGTAGAGCTCCTTCACCTTCGGGTTGGCCGTGAAACCGGCGTACACAAATCCGGAAGTGTGCCGCAGCAGGTCCTGGATGTTGATCTCCCGGTCCACCGGAACGTTCACATATTTTGTCGCGCCCGTGTAGGGATCGGTAGCCGGAACGCTGACCTGCAAATTGGCAAGGGCCGGGAGGAACCTGGAGACGGGGTCCGTGATTCGCAGCTTTCCTTCTTCCATCAGCATCATGATGGCCACGGATGTGTACGGCTTGGTCATCGAATACAGCCGGAAGATTGCATCCTTCGTCATCGGCTTGCCGCTCGCGGGATCGAGCTGGCCGAAGCTGTCGAAGTAGACGATTTTTCCCTTGCGCGCGACCAGTATCACTGCGCCCGGCTACTGGCCCTTTTCGATCTCGCCCTTGATGACCGGGCCGATGCGCGCGAGGCGCTCCGATGAGAAACCGACGCTTTCGGGTGCTGCGGAAGGAAGGTCCGCCGCAGCCGTGGTTGCGACTGCAAAGCATGCCAATACCAGCCAGGCACCAGCCGTTCGAAGTCCGTTCATGGCCACATTCCCCCTGTTGTTGTTATCTCTGCGGCTGCGCCGGATTGCCGCCGGCTGCCATTGGCATAGCTTCACGCGAATTCTACGCTTCGCCTTGCGCGGCCTGGAATGCGGTGCTGTCGCACCCGCCCGCGGAATCCTGCGAGTCCCGACGCCGCGATATTGCCCACCCGGCCACAGCGCCCGCGAGCCGTCCGGCCGGACCCACGCCGCCGGCAATTCCACGCAGATTGCTCGCCGGATGGATCCCCGTGCAAGCCACGTGGGCGCCCGCCGCATAGCCGGCTGCCAGTCCGGCAAGTCCACCGACGATAATCGGGAGCAGTTTCCCGATCTAGGAAATGGTGTCGAAGAACTCGACGATGCCGGTCGCCAGCGAATACTCGGCGCCGACGACGCGCAGTCCGTTGCTGTGGATCAGCTGCTCGAGGATCTCGGATCCGTGCCGCAACTGATTCGCGGAGGCGCGCACATTCGATCGCACGGCCTGGTGCAGCAAGGCGTGGGGGTCGTTCCTGAGTCCCGTTTCCAGCAGGCCTTCCACGGCCGGGCGGATGCGGTCGACGATCGAAAACAGGTTTTTCGACTGGTTTTCGGTGGGCCGCTGCAGTTCCTCCAGGGTCGCCTCGATGGCCCCGCACTGGGAATGACCCAGCACGACGACGAGACGCGTGTGAAAGCGCTCGGCTGCGAACTCGACGCTGCCGATCTGGGAAGGGGCGACGATGTTTCCGGCCACGCGTATGACGAACAGGTCGCCAAGGCCCTGGTCGAACACGATTTCCGCCGGTACCCGGGAATCGGAGCAACCGAGGACGATGGCGAACGGCTCCTGGCTGTCCGCAACTTCGCGGCGCCTGGTCTGGCTCGACTGCGTGTCGCTGTTTCGCACCTCCGAAACGAACCGGTGGTTGCCCTCGCGCAGGCGTTCGAGGGCTTCTTTTGCGGGAATCATCGAGGTTTCACCTTCGTTTCAGTGCATGCTTTGACGCAGGTCGATCAGGGCCTGGTCGGTGGAATTGACTCGGATCAGGCAAAGGCGCCGGAATTCGAGGTCGACGATGACATGGCTCAGTCCGGCGAGCAACAGGAAGACGACGGGGCGGCGGATGATTCAGCGTTGCCATGGCCCGGGCGGTGTTGATGTCGATCATGTCGTTCAATGCCGGAAGGAAGCATATCGGGGCGGAGTTTGAAAGGCGCGCCCAAGGCTGTCAACCATGGATGCTGAAGCGGCGAGAGGCGCGCGGAGCGGGGAGCGGAGGGAACTCCGCCGCCAGGCGCGGTCCGTCTTCCTCTGGCTTTTAGCGTCCCTCTCCGGTATCAGTGCCAGCCAATGCATGCCGAGCGGCGCGATGATGGCCTGGAGTCACGCAATCGGATGTTCCGCCGCTGCCCATGTTCTTCGAATGGCTCCCTGGAGATGCCTTCCCGCTGCAGATGCGCATCGATGTCCCAGAGTCAGAGCGCAAAAGGCTCAATGCGCCTCATTGGCGAGGCGGTCATCACGCTCGCGCAGCAGCCAGTAGACCACGCCGAGCACGAGGGTTGCTCCAGCCAGCGCCGCAATGGTGCTTGCGGCGGTGGCGCTGGAATCGAGAATGACGAATTTGCGACTCATCGCAATGAGCGCGATGAGCACCACGGTCTTGACCTGGATGATGCTCGAGCGCCGAAGAGCAACGCGAACAATCGAATGCTTGAACTCCATGGCGATGAGCAGCGTCATGATCATGCCAAAGAGCGCCTGAAAGACGTCATGCTCCAGTGGGTCGATGGCGCCGCTAAGCAGCAGCGGCACGATGCGGACGACCAGCTGCACGAGCGCCAGGGCGATGACCACCGAGATCACGAGACTCAGAACGATCGCGACAATCTGCTCGAAGCGCTCGTAAACGGACATGATCGGCCAATGCTCGCGTGTTTCCGCAAAGAACTTCCGCGGCGTCTGGCGTTTGTTTTCCATTTGTCGCTCCGTTCTTACCGCGTGCTAGCGTGAAGCAGGGCCCCTGAGGGACGCTTTGCAAAGCGTCTTTTGGCTGGTTACATTGATAGTATCAAGCATACTAACCCTGCTGGCATAAAAGGGTAGGTGCAGTTTGGAAGCCTCGCAAAAGGCTGTCAATTGCGTCCGCGCGCGGACTAGAGGAAAGGTAAAAAGGGGAAAGGGGAAAGGGGAAAGGCAGACCATTACCCGGACAGATGCCCAGTCTCTAGTTCGGAGCACCGACGTACTGCGGCGGGGGGAAGACCCAGAAGAATTCGCCGATGCGGCCGCCTTCCCGGGTCGCCACGGAATTGATGTATTCAATCTCGGCCTGCAGTTCGCGCTCGGACCATCCCAGGCAGGAGCGCATCTTGAGCGTGATCGGGTCGTAGTCCATCACGTAGCTGGCCGGGGCGCGCACCATGAGCGCGGAGGGCAGGACCACGCAGTGGTAGACCCGCAATGTCGTCGGCAGCGTGCGTGCGCGTTCGAAGCTCTTGCGGAAATTCTGCGGACTGTCGCCCGGCAGGCCGAGAATGATTTCGACGGCCACATGCGCGACTTCGCGCAATTGCTGCAAGGTGCTTTCGAAGCGGGATTCATCGTAGGAGCGTTCGACGTGCTTGAGGACTTCGTTGTCGAAGGACTGCAGGCCGATGCCGACGAGCGGCCGGTAGACCGAAGCGAGGAATTCGATGTGCTCCTTCTTCACCGCCGCCGGATAGACTTCGCATACCAGGCTGCGGCTGGCGAAGAATCCGGTCATGTCCGCGGCGGCGCGCAGGTTGCGGAATGCGTGCTGGTTCAGGTTCAGGCCGGCGTCGACTTCGAGCGCGCCCATGACGTTGTGGCGCGCCATGCCTTCGAACTCCGTGCAGAGTTCGTCCACTTCCCGCACCCGTTTCGGCGACTCCAGCGTGCCCCATTCACAGAACGAGCAGGTGAACGGGCAGCCACGGTAGGTCTGCAGCACACCGAGGCCGCCGTGCGGAACCAGGTCCATCGCATAGGGCGATGGCAGGTCGTTGAGGTCGCCCAGCGCCCGCGCCGGCGTTTCCACCCAGCCATCGCCCCTGGGCAAGGCGAGCCCGGGCAGCTTCATCAGGTTGTCGGGACTGCGGTCGGCCAGCGCGATGATTTCGCGGAAAGCGTGCTCCCCTTCGTTGATCACCAGCACGTCCACCCAATGCACGGCGGCACGGAACGGCGCCTGACGCATCATGCTGGGGCGCGCAGAGGGACCGCCGAACACCATCAGCCGGCGCGGATCGTCCTGCTTAAGGCGGCGCGCGACTTCGACGAAATAGGGGAAGGACCACAGGTACGCCGAAAAACCGACGACGTCGGGATCGAAGGCCAGCACCTCGCGTACCAGCGCCTCCACCGAACCGCCGGTGAGGTCCCAGGTCTTGAGTTCGAGCCCGTCCAGGCCCGCCCCGCGCAATGTCGCCTCCACCATGCGCATGCCGTGGTTGGAAATGAACTGCGGCATGGCCTGGTCGCGGATCGGATAGCGTGCCAGCAACGCGACCCGGCGTCCGCTTCTGCGCGATGTCGTGACCGGCGGGGCGTCCATCATTGCCGCCGCGGGAAGAACCACCAATAGTCGCCGGCCTTGCCGCCCGCAGCCTGTGCCTCGGCGGAGATCCAGGCGCGCATGTCCTGAAGGTCGTCCTCGCTCCAGCCCATGCAGGATGTCATTTTCAGGGTGATCGGATCGTAAAGCACGTTCCACTCGGGCTTGCTGCGTGTCATGAACGCGTCCGGCAGCACCAGCGCGCCATAGGCGCGAACGCTGACCGGCATCGAGCGGGCGGCCTCCAGCGTGCGGCGGAAACCTGCCGGGGTATCTCCAGGCAGGCCGAATATCACCTGCAGTTCGGCATTGGCGACGTCGCAGACCTGGCGCACCACCGTCTCGAGGCGGCGCTGGTCGAACGGGCGCTGCAGGCCCTTGAGGACGGCCGGATCGGTGGATTGCAGGCCGATGCCGAGGTACGAGGCGCGCACCGACGAAAGGAACTCGAGATGCTCGTCCTTGATGAGCGAGGGATAGATTTCGCTCCAGAACGACGCCTGCTTCAGCGCGCCGACCCGCGATTCGGCCTCGCGCAGGTTGCGGAAAGCCTGGTGGTTCAGGTTCAGTCCGGCATCTACCAGGAAAATCGCCGAGGCGCGGTGTCGCGCAAAGGCTTCGAGCTCGCGGCTGAGGTAGTCGACCGAGAACACCGCCTTGGAGTCCTTGGTGGCGCCCCATTCGCAGAACGTGCAGGAGAAGGGACAGCCACGGTAGGTCTCCAGATACGCGACCGTGTTCTGTTCCATGACGCCGAGCTGGTACGGAGATGCGATTTCGTCCAACTGCACCAGGGGCGCGCGGTGCGCCGTGTGGCGCCAACCGTCCGCGGAGGGCATGTCGAGACCGGGCACGGACTCGAGCGCCGCGCGGGAAAGTTCGGGCAGGCAGGCAATTTCACGGAAGGTGTGCTCGCCCTCGCTCGCCACAAGGGCATCGACATACTGGAGGGCGGGGCGGTAGGGCTGCAGATCGAACATGGCCGTGCGCGCGGACGGGCCGCCGAAAATGATCAGGCATTGCGGCAGGTGCTGGCGGATCCGCCGGGCGACCTCGACCAGGCAGGGCGTGGACCAGACGTAGATCGACATGCCGATCAGGTCCGGTTCGAAATTCAGGATCGCGTCCACATAGGCGTCGACGTCGGGCCGCTCGACGTCGATCAGCGCGATCGGCGCGCCTTTCAGCCTGGGGTCCGATACCGTGGCAGCCAGGATGCGGTGGATGCCATAGCTCGGCAACTCCATGTCGCCATGCTCGTTGGCGTCCGACGCCGGGGTCATGCACACCAGGGCGATGCGGCGCGAATTCAATGCCATGCGAGTGTGGGCGAGGAAGCCATGAGGCGCATGATTCTACGCGGGCTTGTCCATGCGCATGTAAAGGTATTGCAGGTGTCCGCCCCGGTGCAGCTGGCGGAGCATGGCGGCGGCGCGCAGTGCCGCGTTGCCGGCGTGTTCCCCGCGGTCGAAGGCGCTGGGGACGGTGAACCGGTGGCTGCGCAACGTGTTGCGCGTGGCATCGAGGATTTCGCCGACGCGCAGACCCGCGGCATCGGCCAGCGCGCGGTGGTCGGCGTCTTCGCCTGCAAAGTCGGGCCACGGGCCATACACGGAGAGGAGGTTCTCGCGGATGCGGGGATCGTCCGCCTGCAAGCGACGACCGGAAGGTGTCAGCGCTATGTCGGAAGCCACCAGCATGCCGCCGGGCTTCAGCACGCGGGCCGCCTCGCGCAGGAACGCACGCCGCGAATTGAAATGGAACATGGCTTCGACGCACAGGATCCGGTCGAAGCTGGCATCCGCGAACGGCAGCAGGCAGGCGTCGGCTTGCTCCCAGCGGAAGCGGTTGCCATTGCGGGCGGCGATCTGGCGGCACACATCGAGCTGGCGCGAGTCGATATTGATCCCGACGAGTTCCATGTCCGAAAGATGCCGGTTCACCGCGTCCAGCGTACCGCCAAAGCCGCAGCCCACGTCGAGCACGCCCTGCCGCGGACGCAGCGCAGCCATGTCCAGGAGGTATGCATTGAGCCGGTCCTGGGCGCGGGCGAACTCGTCCGGTCCCGGTGGCGCATCCGGGTCGAAGCCTTCCGCGAGGTCCCAGTGGCCAAGGTGGACGAAGCGGCCGGTTTCACCGCGCCGGAAGGCCTCGATCAGGAAATCGAAATACGGCGGAACTGCGGGCACCATGGTCATCCCCAGCAGTAGGTCGCGTCGCGGTTGCGCGAAAGGGCCATGAAACTGCACGCGGTCCAGCGCTTGCGCGTGCCGCTCACCGGCGTCAGCCGGTGCAGGTAGCGGCCCGAATCGAGGACGATCAGGGAGCCGGCGGGGAGGCGGAAGCTGACCGAGTCGAAGCGCGCGACGTCCGGTTTTTCGGCAACCCGGTCGTCGCTGAGCATGCGCGCCTCCGCGGGCTGTTCGACGTGATCGAAAACCTCGAGCGCGCCGCCGCCTTCCGCCTGGGTCAGCGCCAGTACGAAAGACGTCATATGCAGTTCCACCACTTTGTGCAGGTGTCGGTAGGTTGGCCGCAGGGTCTGTTCGTTGTCGAAATGCGGCGGGATATAGCCGCCCTCCATATGGGCACGCAGGGTGGTGAACATATAGTGCTTGCCCGCGGCCGGACCCGGCGCCGGCAGGAAGGCGCGTCCGCCGTCGAGCTGCGCCAGCAGGGCGCCCAAATGCGGTACCAGGCCGAGGGCTCCCGGGAGCAATTGCTCCAGCTGCGCATGAAACTGGGCGGCCTCATCGAAATAGCCGTCCAGGGCGGGGTGGGAGAGATTGAGGTTGCGGCCATAGAACCAGGAGCGGAATTTTTCCGGGAACCAGGTCTGCAGGAATGGCGGGTCGCGCCGTTCCAGTTTTTCCACCGCGGCGTGCAGCACTTCCGGCGCGTAGACGCCGTGCACGATGACGGCCTGCAATTCGCCGCCTCGCAGCCGCGCGAACGCATCCGCATGGTGTCTGCACTCGGTCGCTTCCAGTTCGATTGCGTTGAGGAAGCCGTTCAGCATCCGCGGTTGCCGGGCGCAACTGCCTGGTTGCCAGTGGTGCGTGCTTTTCGCCTGGACCGAACCCGACGACACCGGATTGGTCATGGCAGCCGCCGCAGGATTTCGCTGCGCGCCGTTTCGATCACGGAGCGGAGGTCGCCGCGCCCATCAAGGATGAGGTCAGCGTCGCTGGCGACTCGCCGGTGCTGCATTTCCAGCAGCGCATTCACCGTGCCCAGATAGGTATCCAGGTAGCCTTGCAGCCAGCGCACCCGGTCCGGCAGCTGCTCCGCCTGGCCTTCTCGCAGGAACCCGGCAAGGAAGGCCTTGAGATTGCGTGCCAGGGCGATGTCGCGCGGCACGTCGATCCACACCTGCAGGTCGACATGCTGCCCGGTCTTGCGGTGCGCGCGCCCGAACTGGGTCTCGAACAGCACGTATTTCCCGCCCGCCACGCTGCGCCCGCTGGAGCGGTCTTGCACCGGCAGGCCCCGCTTCAGGCTGAGGAGATCCTGTTCCAGTTGCGGAAACTCGAATGCGTCGATGTCGGCCCCATCGCGCAGCCAGCGCGCGATGTCCGCGATCGGGGCATCGGTGATGCGCTCGTAGCTGTCCATGTGGATCGGGACGGCATTGTCCAGCGTTTCGAGCAGGCCCAGCACCAGGGAGGTCTTGCCGGCGCCCGGATAGCCGGAAACGGCGATGACGTGGCTCATGCGCGGCGTAACGGTCAGAAAACGTTGTAGTAGCCGCTCTTCAGGATGCGGACATCGGAACCGTCGACGATGAAGTCGAGGCCGACGTCGTAGAGCAGATGGTCAAGGCTGCCGCGGTTGGTCTCGAAGAAATCGACGATGGCGGGCGGATAGGCCAGCGCCTTCAGGAAAAACAGCAGCTGGTCGACGTTGATCTCGGAAAAGTACACGCAGTCGTTCTGCTTCTTGTTTGCCACGCAGATGGTGCGGCAGTCGCGCAGCTCGGGCCAGAGGATCCGGTCGGCATCGACCCTGGCGGCGTCCAGGTAAGCCGAACAGAAGATCTTGTCGGCGGCTTCCTGCAGTTGCGTTTTCGCGTCGAAAAAGAAATAGAAGTTCTCGAGGGCCGTTGATTGCGGACGCAGGGCATAGGCAATTCCGGACGAGACCTGGCTGCCGGGGTTGCCGATGTACATGTGCACGACATCGAGGTCGCGCGCTCCCGTCGCCAGCGCGCTGTCCACGTCCAGCGAGAACATGAAATAGGGCAGGTTCTCGTTCGCCACGATGTCGCAGCGGCAGAAGGGACGGATCGCTTCGAGCACCCGGCTGATCGAAACCCGGCGGTCGAGGCGCTGGTAGTCGTAGAAATAGAACTCCCAGCTCATGCGGCCTTCGAACTGCTTGATGCCGAATACCGTCTGGAAGGGGCCGATCGCGTCGCGTATGGCTTCCACGAAGGCATACGTCCGCTCGTCGACGCCGGCGAACTGGAAGGACTGGTAGAGCACGTTGATGCCGCGGAACTTGTCGTCCGTTGCGGCGACCGGCTGGTAGGGCCAGAGGCAGTAGTTGAAGTAACGGTCGCCGCCGGTGGCGAATTCGAACCTGTCCATGATCGCGATCCTGCTTATCCCTTGTGCCGCTGCACGCCGTAGTAGACGTTGAAGAACTCCCGGCCATTGCGGTGGATGCCGCCGGCCAGGTGACCGAGGACGCGGGTCTTGACCTGGTCGTAGAGCGCCTGGAACTGGCCCGGCCGGATGCCGAACTGCTCGCGCATCTTGGCGAGCTGGGCCTGCACATCCTTGAGCTGCAGCCCGGCGTCGTAGACATTCAGGTCGAAGGACAGGCGCTCGTTGCCGTCCTCCTGAACCTCCAGATACTGCAGGCTTTTCTCGTCCATGCCGTGGGCGGCGATCCGCAGCACTTCGTCGCTGATCTGGAACGAGGGCGAGGCGCGGTTTCCCCGGTAGATGGCGGCGATGCGTTCCGCGATCTGCGCGGCCGAAAGCTGCGGAAACCATCGGTAACGGCTGATCGCGCGCTGCTCCGGCGCGTTGCTGTCCCATTTGAAGGCGATATGCAGCAGGACCGGCGTTCCCGGCGAAACCTGCAGGCTTTCCTCATGGGCATCCCTGCGTTCGAGGTAGACCTTGTAGAGAATGCGCTCGTCGCCTTCGAATCCGAAGTGGATTGCCTTGGCCTGCGGCAGCGCTTCTTCGGCCCCGCGCCGCAGGTCTTCGGGCATGGAAAGCCTTCTGCAAATGCGGAGTACGGCTGCCGCTGCGTCGCCGGCGACGGACTTCATGTTGACCGTCAGCAGGAACCGGTTGGCGGCAAGGCTGCGTTCCGCGATCCTGAAGGAGCGTTCGTGATAGTAGGGACAGCCCAGTTCGTCCAGCAGGCCGAACAGGAGGCCGGCCCGCGTTCCCGCTTCATCGGGCTCGGCGTGCGACCGCGTCGGCGCGCGCGAAACCTGGGTGAGGGGCTCGGCCTCCGCCGCGGCCCACGCGCCGGCGTGGCGTCCGCCGGCCTCCTGCAATGCCGAGATCAGGCGCGCGACCGCCGGTGGATCGAGCAGGATTCTGGAGGAGCCGGAAACCCCTGCGCCATCGGCGACGGTGCGGCCGAATTCGATGGCGATGCGCTGCTCGAGGATGGCCGCCCGGAAGGTGTCGGCGCGGGTGCCGGTCAACGGCTTGTCACTTACGTCCTGCACGGCATGGCCTTCAGGGACGCTGGCGCCGATCTTCGGATTGCGGCTCGGGCGGGAAGGGCACGAGCACGTCGGCATGCCAGCCGAATTTCTTCACGTACGCCGTGTTCAGGCCCAGGCACTGCTTCGACGAGCAATACTCGCGATGCACGCACTGGTGGAAGCCGTTGCGGTGGAACTCCGGCCAGAAGGCCGGATCGATGATGAGCTTGGGCTGCGTATTGGCAAGCGCATTGCGATCCTCGCCCAGCAGGCACTCGGGGAAATTCTTCACCTCGACGCCGCGGCCCAGCGCCCGGCAGCGGGCGATGGCCGCGCGCAGGAAGGGCAGCACGTCGACATGCGACGCGATGAGATCCTTGTCGTCTTTTTCGCGCATCGGCAGGAAATTCCAGAATTCCATCTGCTCCAGGCGGCGCAGGTGCGACAGGCGGTCAACCACGGCGGGAAGCTGCCGGTAACTCAATCTGGTGACGACGGTGTTGGTCATCGTCTTGACATCGAACGCTTCGAGGTTCTCCATGCCGAGCACGGTCTTGTCGAAGGAGCCCGGCACTTCGGTGATGGCATCGTGGGTTTCGGCGTCCGCGGCCGTGATGCTCACGAAAAATTCGTCGACGCCGGCTTCCACCAGTTCGCGGCAGTAGTTCGCGCTGGACAGGCGCATGCCGTGGGTCTGGATGCGGACATGCTCGAAACCATGCGCGCGCGCGCGTTGCGCGAGCTCCGGCAGGTCCTTGCGCAGGGTGATTTCCGATCCGGTGAAAATCATCCCCTTCCAGCGCCTGTTCTCGGTATTGAAAGCGAGGATTTCCTCGAACCGGTCCATGGATTCGGGCTTGAGCCAGTCCATGGTGCCTTCGATCATGCAGTGCGTGCATTTCAGGTTGCAGCGGAAATGCATCGTAAGCTCGACGTAGTCGTCGTGCACGAAGCGCTGCTGGATGGCCGCCGGGCGGGCCGTGGCGATGGCCGTCATGGTGGGGCTGAATGTACTCGCCGGCCCATGCGGCGTCAAACCGGCGAGGGGCGGTTTTCCCTATGCCGCGGGCTTGCGGCCCGTAACCAGGAAAAACGGCAGTTCCAGCTCGATTTCGGCGACTTTGACGTCTTCGAACCCCAGCGCTTCGAGCTGTGCGGTATAGACCGTCGCCTTGCGGTAGGAACGGAAGAACAGCAGCGTCGGGATGGTCGAAAACGCCGGAATCCCGCCTTTCAGGTCCAGCGCGCCACGCTCGAAAACCAGCAGTGTTCCTCCGGGTTCGAGCGCGTCGGCGGCCCTGGCGATGAACTGCCCGGCGGCGTCTTCGGGCCAGTCGTGCAGCATGGACTTGAAGCTGATCAGGTCATGGCCGCGGGGCAGCGCATCCGACCTCGCGTCGCCTTTCAGGAAGGCGATGCGATCGCGTTCCGGTTCGGGCAGCACGTGCTCCTGACCGATGTCGCATACCAGCGGCAGGTCGAGGACTGTCGCGCGAAGCTGCGGGTGTTTCCTGCACAGTTGCAGGACGAACTCGCCGCTGTTGCCGCCGATATCGAGCATGTTGCGGAAGGCGCCGAAATCGTGGACCTGCATGCAGGCCTGTGCTTCATAGCGGGTCAATGTCGTGGTCAGGCGCATCCAGGCGCGCGTGCGCTGGTAGTTTTCTACCGTCGGTTCGTGCGCGAGCCGGTAATCGAACAACTTGAACAGCCGCGCCTTCTTCATGAAGCCGGGCGGATCGATGATGAGGCCGGTCAGGTACTCGAGGTAGTCCACCGACAGGAAACCGGCAAAATCCAGCCGGGTCTCCAGCAGGTCGCGGTAGCGCATCGCGATCCGGAATCGCGCGGTGAGTTCGTAGCCGCCATCGCGCATTTCCACCACGTTGCCCGCGATCAGGACGTCGAGCAGGAATTGCAGGCCCTGCGGATCGGCCTTGCTGGTGCGGCCCAGCTCCTCGAACGATTCAGGATGGCGCTCCATCAGATGGTCGATCAGGCGCAGTTCCAAAGCCGTCTTGAGCACGCGGGCGCCGACCAGGTCGCGGATGAATTCGTCGACCGCGAGGAACTCGAACTGCTTGCTCGGATCGCGGGGGCGTCTGCCGGGGGTGGGCATGGATTTCCCTGTTGTTTTGACCCGCCGGATGGCGCCGGTCGGGAGGATTTCGATGAGGCGGCAAGAATACCTCAAGATGGTCCCGCGCCGTATCGACCCCGTATAAAACCTGCTGGGGCCGGCGCTCAAGAATCAGGGATTGACCTTGGTCCATGGATGGCGGGTTCCATTCCCGCGTCTGCCAACTCAGCGCGCCATGCGTGCATTTCCAAGGCTGCGCCAGTCACAGGATGCGCTCCATGTTCTGGAGGTTGGTGGGTTCCGACACGCCGACGCCTCCCCACAGCGCGACCAATGTGGTGAAAAGCGTTGCGGCTTCCGGGGAAAAGAAGTAGCTGAAACCGGTTTCGTTGCCGCCTGTGCGGTAGACGCGGTAATTCTTGGGCTGGCCGAAGTCGCGGTACGCATCCACCAGCACGGAAAGGAAGGCGGCATTGATGGTGGACGTAAGACGGGGATGCTCGATATGGACGTAGTACCACTGTCGTTCCTGTGAGGCGGGCATAGGTTTCCCCCGATAACGAAGCGTGTTGCATGCTAGGCCGTTCGATAGTGGCTTCTGTGCGGTATCGCTCGTAGGCAGTAACCCCCCGTAAAAGTTGCATCCTCCGCCGTGATGCCGCGTTGGCCGTGAAGCGGGACGTGTCGTGTGCAGTCATGCGGCCCCGGAAGGGCTGGCCAGCCCATTGCCCCGGGCTCTGAAAGGCCTTTGGAAACTGAGACAAAGTACAGGATTAACGGGACCGGTCGACAAAGCGGCAAGAATGACCGAAGCGCGGGTAAGATGGCGGCACCTTGATGTCCGATCTCGCGCAGTTTTTCTCCGATTCGGGCCCGCTCGCCGGGCTCATTCCCGGATACCGCCTGCGGCCGCAGCAACTGGAAATGGCCACGGCTGTCGAGCAGGCCATCGAAGAACGCGCAGTCCTGATCGCGGAGGCCGGTACCGGGACCGGCAAGACCTTTGCGTACCTGGCGCCGGCGCTGGCCAGGGGCGGCAAGGTCATCGTTTCCACCGGCACCAAGACCCTGCAGGACCAGCTTTTCAGCCGCGACATCCCCACGATCCGCAATGCCATGCAGGCGCCCGTCACTGTTGCGCTGCTCAAGGGGAGGGCGAACTACGTCTGCCACTATCACCTGGAGCGGGCGCGCAACGACGGGCGCTTCCTGAACCTCGACGACGTGGTGTATCTGGCGCGCATCGAGTCCTATGCCAAGGCCAGCAAGACCGGTGATCGCAGCGGCCTGGCCGAGGTGCCGGAAGATGCCACCGTATGGCCCCTGGTCACGTCCACGCGGGAGAACTGCCTGGGCGGCGACTGTCCGAACTACAAGCAGTGCTTCGTGATGGAAGCGCGCAAACAGGCCATGGAAGCCGACGTGGTGGTGGTGAACCATCACCTGTTCTTTGCCGACGTGGCGCTGCGCGACGAGGGCGTGGCGGAACTGCTGCCGGCTTGTAATACGGTGATCTTCGACGAGGCCCATGCCCTGCCTGAAACGGCGAGCCTGTTCTTCGGTGAAACAGCGTCCACCAGCCAGCTCATTGAAGTGGCCCGCGATGCGAAAATCGAAGCCGCCGCCGGCGCGCGAGACAACGCCGCGCTGCCGCAGGCGGCCTCGGCGCTGGAGAAATCGGCGCGGGACCTGCGCTTGCAGGTGCGGGAAGACGGCGCGCGCCAGACGCATTCGCAGGCGATGGCTAATGCCGGATTCACGGATGCGCTGGATGCGGTCGTGACGCGTCTGACGGAGCTGGCGGCAGTGCTCGAGTCGCAGGCCGACCGTTCGGAAGGCCTGCGGAACTGCTGGACGCGAAGCCTCGACCTGCTCGACCGCCTCGGCCGCTGGCAGGAGGAGGAAGACCGGGAGCGCGTGCGCTGGGTCGAAGTGTTCGCGCATTCGGTGCACCTGAACGCTACGCCGCTGTCGATCGCGGAAGTCTTCCAGCGCCAGATCAGCGGCAATCCGCGCGCCTGGATTTTCACGTCGGCGACTTTGTCGGTAGCGGGCGATTTCTCGCACTACCAGCGCGAGATGGGCCTCGCCGGCGCGCAGACCGCCTTCTGGGAGAGCCCGTTCGACTATCCCAACCAGGCGCTGCTCTATGTCCCGGAAAAACTGCCGGAACCCAATACCCCGATGTACACCACGGCCGTGGTGGAAGCGGCGCTGCCGGTGATCGAGGCGGCGGAGGGCCGCACGTTTTTTTTGTTCACCAGCCTGCGTGCGATGCGCGAAGCACGCGAAATGATGGAAACCGGCATGAGCCGGATGGGCATGCAATATCCGCTGCTGATGCAGGGCGAGGGTTCGCGCAGCGACCTGCTGGACCGGTTCCGGAAACTGGGCAACGCCGTTCTGCTCGGAAGCGCATCCTTCTGGGAAGGGGTCGACGTGCGCGGCGAGGCGTTGTCGCTGGTGATCATCGACAAGCTGCCGTTCTCGCCGCCCGACGATCCGGTGCTGGCCGCACGCATCGAGAAAATGAACAACGAAGGCCGCAACGCCTTCATGGAGTACCAGGTACCGCAGGCAGTGATCACCCTGAAGCAGGGCGCCGGGCGGTTGATCCGGGACGAGAACGACCGCGGGGTACTCATGATCTGCGACCCGCGTCTGATTTCCAAAACCTATGGAAAGCGCATCTGGCGCAGCCTGCCGCCAATGCGCCGCACCCGCGATCCGGCGGAGGTCCTGGCGTTCTTTCGCGAAATCGCCGCCAGCGCGGCGGCTTGATCAGCGACTCGACATTCAGGACGTGCGGACAGGATGAAAAGCGAAGCTACCGGAGCTTGATGGAGGCTGCGGCATCCCGATTACGGAAACGCGAAAGTAACGGCACAGATCCCAAATTCATCCTGTACATCATGTGAATCCTGTCCAGGCTTCAAACACATCGAGGCGCTAGAGGAAAAAGCGCGGATGGACCAGCCAGACCCATAGAGTCCACAATACCACGCCCCACAGGACTACGATGACGCCCGCGGCGATCCAGTTCTTGGGCCGCGGCCTGTGCGCTTCCGTCCAGGCAAGCGCGCGCGCGCGGGCATCCAGCACCACCGGGTGCGGCAGGAGCCGGATCACCAGCCAGATGGCGCCGGGCAGCAGGATGAGTTCGTCGAGAAAGCCGATGACGGGAATGAAATCCGGGATCAGGTCGATCGGCGACAGCGCGTAGGCCACGATGAGGATCGCAAAGCCCTTTGCATACCAGGGCGTGCGCGGGTCGCGGCAGGCAAACCACAGCACCAGGCCCTGGCGCTTAAGCGCGGCGGCCCAGGCTTGCAGCTTGGCCTTCGATGCAACGGCCCAGCTTTTCAGCCGCGCCAGCATGTTTCAGCTCACCCGTTCCCCATGGAGGTCGTGCGCATCCGCGCGGGTGATGCGGACGCGGGCGAAGTCCCCTGGTTTCAGGTTTCCGGCCTTATGCACGTACACGACGCCGTCGATCTCGGGCGCGTCGGCGCTGGAGCGTCCTTGCGCTTCGTCGTCGCCGGTTGCATCCACCAGCACGTCGAGCGTGCGCCCGACTTTTTCCTGCAGCCGGCTCGCGCTGATTTTTTCCTGCGTCGCCATGAAGCGGGCGCGGCGTTCCTCGCGCACCGCGTCCGGCACCGGATCGGGCAGGGCATTGGCGGTCGCGCCTTCGACGGGCGAGTAGGCAAAACAGCCGACGCGGTCGAGCTGCGCCTCCTCGAGGAACTGCAGCAGTTCCTCGAACTCGGATTCTGTTTCACCCGGAAAGCCGGCGATGAACGTGCTGCGGATGGTAATGCCCGGACAGGCTTTGCGCCACGCGCGGATGCGCTCGAGGTTGTTCTCCGCGTTCGCGGGACGCTTCATGAGCTTGAGGATGCGCGGGCTGGCATGCTGGAACGGCACGTCAAGATAGGGCAGGACCTTGCCCTCGGCCATCAATGGAACGATGTCGTCGACGTGGGGGTAGGGATAGACGTAATGCAGGCGCACCCAGACGCCGAGTTCGCCGAGCGCCAGGGTGAGTTCCGTCATGCGCGTCTTCAGGGGCTTGCCGCCCCAGAAGCCGGTCCGGTATTTCACGTCCACGCCATAGGCGCTGGTGTCCTGCGAAATCACCAGCAATTCCTTCACGCCCGATTTCACCAGGCTTTCCGCCTCCTGCATCACGTCCCCGACGGGACGGCTGACCAGGTCGCCGCGCATCGAAGGGATGATGCAGAACGTGCAGCGGTGGTTGCAGCCTTCGGAAATCTTCAGGTAGGCGTAGTGCTTCGGCGTGAGCTTGACGCCGTGCACGGGGACCAGGTCCACGAATGGATCATGCGGCTTCGGCAGGTGCGCATGGACCACTTCCATGACTTCGTCGGTTGCGTGCGGGCCGGTGACAGCCAGCACCTGCGGGTGCGTGTCCTTGACCACGGTGCCCTTGGCGCCGAGACAGCCGGTGACGATCACCTTGCCGTTCTCGGCCAATGCTTCGCCGATCGCATCCAGCGATTCCTCGACCGCGGCATCGATGAAGCCGCACGTATTGACCACCACCAGGTCCGCGTTGTCGTATGTGGGCGAAATCAGGTAACCCTCGGCGCGCAACTGGGTGAGGATGCGCTCGGAATCCACCAGTGCTTTCGGACAGCCAAGCGAAACGAAACCCACTCGGGGGATGGCGGTCGCGACTTTGCGGGGTTTGTCGGTTTTAACGATGCTCATGCGGGTCGGGGATGAAAAACGGCGCGGGGCTGGTCGCCCCGCGCCGTCCGATGAAATGGGTAAGGTTGCGTCAGGATCCGGTTTTCTTCTGTGGCTGCTTGTATGCCTCATCGGCGGGGGCGGGCTCGGAGTCCTTGTCCTGCGGACCGCCAGGGAAGCCGAACGGAAAGCTGCCGAAAATGGAGCGGGCCTGCTTCTGCAACTGCTGCTGCATGTCCAGGAAAGTCGTGGCGCTTTGTTCCAGGTAGCTCGACATCATTCCCTGGATTGTCGGGCCCTGCATCTTGACGAATTGGCTCCAGGCTTCCGCGTTGAGCATCGGGTTGTCCCCGAATTTCGGCACGCTCTGTTCCTGCAGGCGGCGCTGGATTTCAACGAATGTCTGGATGTTCTTGTCGAGGTAGCTGCCCATCATGCCCTGCATGGCGTTGCCGTAGAAACGGATGATCTGCGAGAGCATGTCTGACGAGAACATCGGTGCGCCGGCGCTTTCTTCCTCGAGAATGATCTGCAGCAGGATGGCGCGCGTGAGGTCTTCCTCGCTTTTTGCATCGACCACTTTGAAAAGGACTTGATCGAGCACGAGTTGCTTTACGTCTGCCAGCGTGATGTAGCTGCTGGTGGCCGTGTCGTACAGGCGGCGGTTGGGGTACTTCTTGATCAGGCGAATCTCATCACTCATTTTTTGTGCAGTCCCGAAAAGTGGCCCGAGGCTTAATTCTGACGCGGCGCGCGAGGGCAAGATTATAACCATCTGATAAATAGGTTATACCAAAGTATATGCGATGCGATAAAAATTGTTGACGCGAACAAATCTGCTGTCTAGCATTTGACTGGTGCATCGCAATAAATACTGCGCTACAGCATTTTATGATACACGGGATTATCCTGACGAAACATTAAATTGCGCTAGATTTTGCGGTAGTGGATGGCATCCCGCGCTGAATCAAAGCGGGGGCACGGCGAATTTGTAGGAAGGCTGCGGACAGCCGAGCGGGCAGCAAGGGCCGCAAAAAAATTGCATTCGGTCATGCCGAGGCTCCCTGGCATGCAGATTGCATTGATAGGGGATAGCGAAGAAGGGTAGCTGGCGGTTGGCAGAATGCAAGGCCCGCTGGGACGGGGCGAAGCTGACCGGAGCAAGGCAGTCACAGAACGAATTTAGGCGGGTTGCCTGGAGGCGACCCGGCGCGAAAACCCCGCCCGGAGCGGGTTTGACGGCAGGGCAAAAGGCAAGTGCCGTCGGAAGTAACGGATTTGCAAGGCTCCTCCCCCTTTATCTAAAGGTTTTCCTTTGGTAAAGGTTCAACCCCGGTGGGCTTCCCACCGGGGTTTTTTTTGCCCCTTTTTGGGGCCAAAAATGTCGGGATTTGTCGGTGGAAGAGCCGTGACGCGTGACGGGTGACGAGTGACGGGCAAAAAAATCGCACCGGCAAACGTTTGGATGCCTTTAGCTAGGGCCGCAGATGGGGTGTTTTCAAGCGCGTCACGTCGTCACCCGTCACGCGCCACGGCTATTCAGGACATGTGCTGCCCGCCGTTGATCGAAATATTGGCACCCGTGACGAAGGCGGCTTCGTCGGACGCCAGGTAGATGATGAGGCCGGCGACTTCGTCGGGCATGCCAAGGCGGCCCAGCGGGATCTGCGGCAGGATCTTGGAGTCAAGGATGTCCTGGGGAATCGCGGTCACCATCTTGGTGCCGATATAGCCGGGAGAAATGGTGTTGACGGTCACGCCTTTTTTCGCGACTTCATAAGCCAGCGCCTTGGTGAAGCCGTGCATCCCGGCCTTGGCGGCGGAGTAATTCGTCTGGCCGAATGCGCCTTTCTGGCCGTTTACCGAAGATACGTTGATGATCCGGCCCCAGTTGCGCTCGACCATCCCGTCCAGCACCTGCTTGGTCATGTTGAACACGCTGTCCAGGTTGGTGCCGATCACCGCATCCCAGTCGGCCTTGGTCATCTTCTTGAACGTCATGTCGCGGGTAATGCCGGCATTGTTGACCAGCACGTCCACGGGGCCGACTTCCGTGGCGATCTTGGCGATGCAGGCGGCACACGAATCGAAATCCGCGACGTCCGCCGCGTAGGCGCGGAACTTGTAACCGCGCGCCTGCATGGCCTTGAGCCATTCCTCGGCTTTCTTGTTGCCGGGCGAATAGGTGGTCAGCACGGTATAACCCTGGTCCGCCATCTTGGTGCAGATGGATTCTCCGAGCCCGCCCATACCGCCGGTCACCAGCACATTGCGCTTCGTCATGAACCGTTTCCTCCCGTGTCTTTTTGAATCCTGGTTGTTATGGACCTTCGCCGCGCGCGGCTCAGCCGGATCTTTCCTTCACGTAGCGTCCCGGCGCCGGCTCGGTCGCCGGATAGGCGGCATTGCCGCTCGCCGTGGGGGCGTCCACCCGTTTGCCCGACTTGCCCCGCAGCCATTCCGCCCAGTGCGTCCACCAGCTTCCCGCATGTTGCGTTGCGTTGTCGAGCCATTCTTCCGGATCCGGAATTGCTGCGCCGCCACTCCAGAAATTTCTGCGGTTCCGGCTCGCGGGATTGACGATGCCGGCGACGTGGCCGCTGGCGCCCAGCACGAATTCGGCGCGGGATCCCAGGAGTCCGGCGCTTGCAAAGGCGGTCTTCCAGGGGACGATGTGGTCTTCGCGTGTCGCCAGCACGTAGGCCGGCAGATCGATGCTGCCGAGATCGACCGGCACATCGCATGAAACGAGTTTACCCGGAATCCGCAGGCTGTTCTCCAGGTACATGTTGCGCAGGTAGTACGCATACAGGCGGCCGGGAACGTTGGCGCCGTCGGCATTCCAGTAAAGGAGATCGAAAGCGCGGGGTTCGCGGCCTTTCAGGTAATTGTTGACGACAAAATGCCAGACCAGGTCGTTCGCGCGCAGCGTGGCAAAGGTCGCGGCGAGGCGGCTGCCGGGCATCACGCCGGTCTCCCGGTAATCGTTCTCCGCCTGCTCGACGAAATCGCGGTCGACGAAAACGCTGATGTCCCCGGTTTCGGAAAAATCCAGCATCGCGGCGAGCAGGGTCATGGAACTGACGGATTCGTCCCGGCGATGCGCCAGTACGGCGAGCGCGGTGGCGAGCAGGGTACCGCCGACGCAGAAGCCCAGGGTGTTCGCCTGAGCGGCGCCGGTGATGGAGCGAATGGCATCGAGCGGCGCGAGCACGCCCTGGCGTACATAGTCATCCCAGCTCAGATGGCCGAGCTCCGGGGGAAAGTTGCGCCAGGAGACGATGAAGGTCGTGAAGCCCTGCTCGACGCAGAAGCGCACGAAGGAATTTTCCGGCTGCAGGTCGAGGATGTAGAACTTGTTGATGAACGGCGGCACGATCAGCAACGGCCGCTCGTAGACCTGGCTGGTCGCGGGCGAATACTGGATCAGCTGCATCACGTCGTTTTCCAGCACCACCGAGCCGGGCGTGACCGCGACGTTGCGGCCGACCTCGAAGGCGTGCTCGTCGGTCATCGAAATGCGGCCCTGCTTGAGGTCGCCGGCAAGCAGCTTCATCCCTTGCGCAAGGCTTTCGCCGCCGCTCTCCGCGGCCAGCCTGATCACTTCGGGATTGGTCGCCGCATAGTTGGTCGGCGCCATCGCGTCCGCGAACTGCCGCAGCAGGAATTGCAGCCGGCGCTTTGCGTGCGGCTCGAGTTCCGCCAGTTCGCCCAGTTGCATCAGAAATCGCGAATTGAGCCGGTAGCTCTGCCGCAGGTAGCGGAAGAAAGGCAGCTCGCGCCATTCCGGTGCATCGAAACGATGATCGGCGGCGCCGTCGTCGTCCGCGGATTGCCCGCCGCCGACGATCCGGGACCACAAAAGCCGGTGCTGGCGGTAGAAATCCTCTTCGATCTCGAGCCATTTCGCGCGCTGGACCGCGGAACCGAGCGCGAATTGCTTCGCGAACGCGGAAAAATCGAAATTTCCGGAAGCGGGCAGCCGGCCGAGAAAATCCCTGATCAGCGCCTGGTTTGCGCCGGCGAATTCATCGAAGGCGTCGGTATTTTTTGTCTCGGGGGAGTTCATGGTGCGGCCTGCGCCGGCGGGGAAGGCGGACAATCCGGTTAGAATTCTTGACCGCGGACCTGTGCGAGTCAAGCCGGATGTATATCGTTGCAATTGCGTGGATCTACGTCATCATCATGATGGCGGTGACGGAACGGAATTTCATCTCCGGCGCGCTGACCTTCCTGCTTTACGGCGTGCTGCCGCTGGCCCTCATCGCGTTCCTGTCCGGATTCCGGCGCAGAACCGCGCCGCCCTCAGACGAATTGCCCGACCGCGACGTCGACCAGCACGATCGATCCGATGCCGAGCGAGATCAGTAGGACCTGCTCCAGGGTGGCGAGCAGCTCAGGCCGCTTGTGCAGGCCCGGGATCAGATCGGCGACAGAGACGTAGAGCATGCTCGCCGCGGCGACGCCGAGCAGGTAGGGGACCCATGCATGCAGCGTTTGCAGGGCCGCATACGCCAGCAGGCCGCCCACCAGTGTGGCCAGGCTGGACACCAGGTTGAACATGAACGCCCGCGCCTTGCTGTATCCCGAATGCAGCAGGATCAGGAAGTCGCCGATTTCCTGCGGGATCTCATGGGCGATGATGGCCAGCACCGTCACCAGACCCAGCGTGGTATCGGCCAGAAATGCCGCGGCGATGATTACGCCGTCGACGAAATTGTGGATGGTGTCGCCGACCATGATCATGGCGCCGCTGCGGCCGTGGTCGCCGCCAGCAGCGTGCTG
>DASVNF010000077.1:0-6749 GCA_036384015.1 Burkholderiales bacterium | reverse complement strand
GTTGAAGCGTCCGTCCTGCGGCAGGCGTTTTTCCGAAATGTCGAGCCCGGACATCAGCTTCAGCCGAAGCACCAGCGCCGATGCGATCTTGGGATCGGATTCCGCCTGAATGTGCAGGACACCATCGATGCGGAAGCGGATCAGCAGTTTGTGCTCCTGCGGCTCGATGTGTATGTCGGATGCACGAACCTGTACCGCATCCTCGAACACCGACTGCAGCAGCTTGACCACCGGCGCCTCTTCGGCACCGGCGGTGAGTCCGATGCCGCCAAGATCGATGACCGTCTCGCCCAGTTCGTCGCCCAGTTCCTGCGCAAGGCCGGTGATTTCCTCGGTCCTGCGGTAAAGGCGGTCGATGTTCTGCAGCAACAGGGATTCGCTCACCACCGCAAGCTGGATATCCCGCTTGAGGACGCGATTGATTTCGTCGTAGGCGAACAAGTCGGTGGGATCGGCCATGCCGACGCGGTAATAGGCTCCGGTATCTTCGAGGACGATGGCGCGGAAGCGCCGCGCGAGTGTCTCGGGAAGCCGGGTCGCAACCTCCGCCTTGATGTTGAAATGCTTGAGGTTGATGAACGGGACTTGCAGCTGGCGCGCGAGGGCGCCGCCGATCTGGTCTTCGGTCAGGAAGCCGGAGTCGATGAAGATGCGGCCGAGTTTGCGGCCGCTGCGCTTTTGTTCGTCCAGCGCGGCTTTCAATTGATCTTCCGTCAACAGTTTCTGTTGGAGAAGAATCTCGCCGAGCCTGATTTTTTCCGGTCTACCCATTAAAAGCACTGAGCCCTTTTAGCCAGGACTTTCATTGGAACATTAGGTTTATATTGCAGCCTATTGAATTACCAGCTTAAACTGTTCAAAACTCTTGTGCAACAAAAATGTTCAACGTGGTCCTCTACCAACCCGAGATCCCCCCCAACACGGGGAACGTGATACGTCTTTGCGCCAACACCGGTTGCCGGCTACACCTGATCCGTCCTTTGGGCTTCCGGCTGGAGGACAGCCAGCTCAAACGCGCCGGCCTCGACTATCACGAGTACGCCTCCGTCCAGGTTCATCCGGACTTTGGCGCATTCGCGGTGACGGTTCCCGATGCCCCGATGTATGCCTTCACGACCAAGGCAAACCATCGATTCGACCACGCTGCATTCAGGCCGGGCGACGTACTCGTGTTCGGTCCGGAGACGCGGGGATTGCCGCAGGAGGTATTAGCAACATTCGAACCGCAGCGGCGATTGCGATTGCCGATGCTGGCCAACAGCCGCAGCCTGAATCTTTCCAACGCCGTGGCGGTGGCAGTTTACGAGGGGCTCAGGCAGAACGGTTTTGAAGGGATGAGTTAGCGCACGCTTTCTTGTTTTGGCTCTCGGTTCATGAGCTCTGCAAATGCCCCCTGGACTGAAACCTGTCCGTCCAGGAGGCGGCAGACCGCGCTGGCAATGGGCATGTCCACCCGCTTTTGGGACGCCAGCCGGACGACTTCGCGTGCCGTTCCCACGCCTTCCGCGACATGCCCGAGGTCCGCCAGGATGGCGGCCAGCTGCCCTCCCCTGCCGAGTCCCAGACCCACGCGCCGATTTCTCGACAGGTCCGAAGTCGCCGTAAGAACCAGATCGCCGGCCCCAGCCAGCCCCATGAACGTTTCCATCCGGCCGCCCAGCGCCACACCCAGGCGGGTCATTTCGGCCAGGCCACGCGTAATCAGCGCGGCACGGGCGCTGTTGCCGAGTTCCAGTCCGTCGCAAACCCCGGCGGCGATGGCGATGACGTTCTTTACCGCCCCGCCGGTCTCGACCCCGGCCAGGTCATCGCTCGAATAGACCCGGAACCTGCTGGTATGGAGCTCTCTCGCGGCCACGGCTGCGAACCCGGAATCGGCCGCAGCCAGTGTCACCGCAGCCGGCAGGCCTCGGGCCACTTCTGCTGCGAAGCTCGGTCCCGACAAGGCCGCATAGGGATAACCATCGCCAAGTTCGTCTGCCGCAACCTGGTGCGGAAACTTGCTCGTGAGGGGTTCGAAACCCTTGCACAGCCACACCAGGCCAGGCCGGCGCGGCAGGCGGGCAACGAGTTTCAGCGTTTCGCGCAATGCCGCGGTCGGCACGGCGGCGATGACCAGATCGCTACCGGCAAGCGCCGCACCCGCATCGTCGGTGAGTTCCAGCGCGGCCGGCAGCGGAATTCCGGGAAGATAACGTTCGTTCAGGCGTTCTGCACGCAGGCGCTCGTGCTGCCGGTGATCGCGGCACCACAGCACGGTCCGATGCTGCGCCGACATCGCGATACCAAGTGCCGTTCCCCAGGCACCGGCACCGAGGATGGCGAGATTCATATGCCCCAGAGCTGGCTGACTTTGATGAAACCGGTCTCGCCGTCTGGGTGACGGATCCTTGCCCAGCCCGCGCTCATGCCGATAAATTCCAGCAGCACGCCCTTATCGGCGGTAAAGGCCAGCGCTGCGGAATCGCTCGGCGACTGGCGCGCTTCCGCGCCCGAATTCCTGACCATGACCGTGCGCTTGTCGGAGAGATGCTTGTTTTCCATCCAGGCAAACTCGCCCGTGTCGTCGCGCACCTTGGTCCATCCCTCCACCTTCACCACGACTTCCACCGGATAGTCGCGCGACAGGACGAACAGCTTTTGCGCCTTCGTCGAAGGCGCATCGTAGAGCACCGCGCCGGGATCGGCGACCGAGCGGAAATCCAGCGCCAGCGCCCCTGCCGGGACCGCAAGCAATCCGGTCAGTACTGTCATGGCGGCCAGGGCGCGGAACATCGGTGACTCCTCTAGTGAGTGGGCGCCGGGCTTGCCTGGCCCTGGCTTTGCTGCCGCGCCTGGAAGATCGCCTCGAAATTCACGGGCGCGAGGACGACCGGAGGAAAACCCGCGCGCACCACGGCATCGGAAACGACTTCGCGCACGTACGGGTACAGGATATTGGTGCAGGTCACGCCCAGCACGACCTCCATCTCCTGCTGCGGCACATTGCGGATCTGGAACACGCCGCCCTGGGTCGCCTCCACCAGAAAAACCGACTTTTCGCCGAGCTTTGCGGTGACGGTGACCGTCAGCAGCACTTCGTAGAATCCGTCGTCGATCGGGTTGGCCACATTGTTCATCTGGATCTCGACCTGCGGTGTTTCGCGCTCGAGGTAGATCCTGGGCGCGTTCGGCACCTCGATGGAAAGATCCTTCACGAACAGCTTTTCAACCGTGAACGTCGGCTGGGTGGTATTGGGTTGCTGGCTCATGTTTGCCTTGCCTGAACGAATCCTGGTTAAACGATCCTGATTAAACGAATCCTGGCCGAACGAACCTTGGCTGACGAATCAACTTGCCGCTTCCGGCGCCTTGCGGTCCTCACCCTGTAACAACGGATCCAGCTTGCCGGCACGGTCGAGAGCGGCCAGGTCGTCGAATCCGCCGACGTGAAACTCCCCCAGGTAAATCTGCGGCACCGTGCGCCGGCCGGTACGCTGCATCATTTCCGCGCGGCGGGCCGGATCCAGGTCGACACGGACTTTCTCGATGTGCGCGACGCCTTTGCTGCGCAACAGGCGCTCCGCCGCCACGCAGTAGGGGCAGACCGCGGTGCAGTACATGCTCACGGACGGCACTTTACTTCTCCACGGGCAGATTGGCCTGCTGCCAGGCGTTGATCCCGCCGGCCAGGACCATTATGTCGGCCAGGCCGGCCTTTTTCAGCTGCGCCGTGACGGCATGCGAACGCCCGCCGGTCTGGCAGACCAGGATAATCGGCCGGTTCTTGATTTTTTCCAGTTCGCCGATGCGCTTGTCGAGCTGGCTCTGCGGAAGGTTCCGGGCATTCGGGGGATGGCCGCCGCCGAACTCGCCAGGTTCGCGCAGATCGACCATCACCGCATCCTTGCGGTTGATGAGTTGCACCGCTTCCATCGGCCCGACTTCGGCCACGCCGCTCATCTTGCGGCTGATCAACGGCCAGATCAGCGCGCCGCCGCTTGCCAGGGCGATCAGCACCAGCCAGATATTCTGTTGAATGAAGTTCACTGCGCTTTCCTCATGCCTTGCTCTGAATAACGAATCAGTTCCGCCAAACCCGCCGCATCCTGTTCCGGCAGCGACCGCATCAATGCAATGATGGACACCGCGTCTTCGGGAAAATTCTTCTCCGCCAGATCCCACTGCACCCGCGCCTGTTCGCCCTGCCCCGCCATCGCCAGCAGTATCGCCTGCCTGTAGGCAACGTCCGCGGACGGCGCGAAATGCATCACCGCCCCGTTCAATGCCACCTTGTCCTCGATCCGTCCCCTGTCGAGCGGCATCAGGCGCGACAGCGCCAATTCCACAAAGGGAGAAAGCAGTGAATGCTGTTGCAGGTCCAGAAGGATCTCAGCCGTATTGATTTTATCCGGCTGTCCCTTCCCGATCTGCGGCGCGGCGCGGTGAAGTGACTGCAGCGTGCGGTAATCCTGGTACAGGTTAGCCAGCGCCATCCAGCCCAGCAACAGCACCGTCACCAGAATCAGCTTCCCGCCACCGGGCCTGCCCACTGTCACCGGAACGCGATCGGAGAGGCCTGCTACGACCGCGGCGATGCCAAGGAAATAGGCATACCACAACGGGTACTCTAGCATACTGTGAATGCCAAGAATCGCGGCTACGGCGAGCAGCCACCAGAGCTGCATCGACATTTCGCCACGGCGCAACCCGAGAATCCAGGCGAGCAACCCGGCGAGCAGCACGCCCAGCCCGAGCAGGCCAAACTCGGCCATCGTGTGCAGGATGAGGTTGTGGGCGTTGTCGACAACACCCTCGAACAGCCGCGGCGGAGGCAACTGCGCATTGAGGACGAAATGGTGCCAGGCAAACCGGCGATAGCCGATTCCGAGAAAGGGCGCCTCCCGGAACATCAGCCAGGCCTCGTACCACTCGCGCATTCGGGCCGGCGATCGCATGCCCTCGTTTCCGAGCCTGCCCTGGATCGTCTCCAGTCCGGAAGGCGTTGCAGCCGACAACAGGTCGGGAAGGATGGTCGCGAAAAGGAGGCCTATCCCGGCGACAGCGGTCATGCCCAGTAGTCGCAACGTAGCCTGGGTCCGGCTCGAAAAATGAAAAACGGCGGCCAGCAAAAACAGCGCGGGAACATACAGCCAGACGCTGCGTGAACCCGAGAACCCCATGACCATGAGCAGCGGCAGCAACGCGATGGCCGTCGCGAGCCACCCGATCCTGCGGGTGGCATACAGGTAACCCAGGGACGCCAGGCCAAGGGAGAGATAGTTTGCAAGGTGATTGGGCTGGCCTGTATTTGCGTAAATCCGGCCGTGGATCTGCGGCAGCATGAAAGGCGAAAGCGGAGAGCGGATACCCCACAACTGGCACAGCCCGATGGCGGCGCTCAGTAGTGTTCCCGCCAGCAGGAACCAGCACAGCGCCGCCACGACGCGCTCTTTCCCGAAGATCTCGCGCAGCCGCCAGGCAAGCATCGCCAGCGCCAGCGCCCAGAGCAGGTACAGGACCGCGAGCAGGTTCTGCTGCGCATAGACGTTTCTGCCGATCAGCAGGTGCAACAGGATCAGGCCGATGAATCCGAGAAACACCAGCGCGGATCGTGGCAACACCAGCCCCGCCCAAAGGGAAGGAAGCAGCAGGCAGCAGACGGCAAGCAGCCCGAGAACGATCGCCGTGATCTCGCCATAGAAACTGCCTATGGGTTCGCGGAAATTAGGGCTGAAGAAAGGAAGGGTCCAGCTGAGCCCGACCAGAAGCAGGGCCACGCGTGCGGCATTGGATGGCGCCTTGTCGGCGGCGGAAGTCAGAGCGGGCCTGCGTTCTTGTTAGGTCGCGAACCGGGTGCGCCGGCAATCAGTCGAGCACGGGAACGAGCTGCAATACTACAATTCTAGCTTGGAAGCGGCGGCTCCCGCATTCCGAAACCTTTCTGCTTCGCGGATGAACATGAACAAAATCGTACTGTTGCGCCATGGCGAAAGCGTATGGAACAAGGAAAACCGGTTCACCGGCTGGACCGATGTCGACCTTTCCGAAAAAGGCCTGGAAGAGGCGCGCGAAGCCGGCAAAGTGCTGAAGGAGGCCGGCTTCCGTTTCGACGTGGCCCACGGCTCGGTGCTCAAACGCGCAATCCGCACCCTGTGGATCGTTCTCGACCAGCTCGAGCTGATGTGGATACCGCAGCAGCTCTCCTGGCGCCTCAACGAACGCCACTACGGCGCGCTGCAGGGCCTGAACAAGGCGGAAATGGCGGCGCAATTCGGCGAGGAGCAGATCCTCGCCTGGCGCCGGAGCTACGACATACCGCCGCCCGCGCTGGAAAAATCCGATGAGCGTTACCCGGGCAGGGATCCGCGTTACGCGCGGATGAAACCGCAAGACATTCCCGTTACCGAATGCCTCAAGGACACGGTGGCGCGGTTTCTTCCGCACTGGAACGATGTCATCGCCCCGGATGTCAAAGCGGGCAGGAACGTGATCGTGGTGGCGCACGGCAATACGATCCGGGCCCTGGTGAAGTATCTGGACAACGTGTCGGAGAAGGACATCGTCGGCCTCAACATTCCCACCGGCATCCCGCTGGTCTACGAACTCGACGACAACCTGAAGCCCCTCAAGCACTACTATCTGGGTGACCAGGAAAAGGCGCAGCAGGCGGCGGCCGCGGTCGCTGCGCAGTCGCGCGCAAAGACTTGAACCCGGAACGAGTGCCGAAATCCCGCAGGTTCCTTGTCACGGCGGCCGCCCTCGTATTG
>DASVNF010000076.1:0-16036 GCA_036384015.1 Burkholderiales bacterium | reverse complement strand
CGCGAGCGTGATGGTCAGCGCATCGACGGTAGCAACGGTGTAATCGCCGTTGTTGGCGCCCGCCCCCATGACCCGGATGCGCATACCGGCGGCGAAACCGTCGGTGAGCCAGCTGCCCGCGGACCGGACGATGGTGTCGGGTGCGGGATTGGCGACGCTATTGAAGGCGACGTTGGGCGCGCCGGCCAGCAACGCGGGACGCTGCAGGTTGGATCCGTTGTCCTGGGTGCCGCTGAAGTAGGTGTTGCTGAGCGGGTCGTAGCCGATGCTGACGATCTCGGCGACGCGCAGGTCGCCGTTGAGCGAAACCCATTGGCGGGCCGGCCCGGCCCCATTATTTAGGGGATTGTCCAGGCGGTAGACGCCGCCATCGTCTGCCTGCAGCAGGTTGCCGTTGGCGTCGAACGCCATTTCACGCGAATCGGCATGCGGCGCGGTGCCGTTGACGCCCGCGGCCCCCGGCGTGAGCGCAACGGAGGTAAAGGTCCAGGTATTGGTCACCGTGTTGCGGAAACCCTGGAACACGTTGCCCACGAACGGCGCCGCCGCCTGGCGATCCCCCGCCACGAAGATGTTGTCGCCGGTGGCGTCGGCGATGAACGAGAAATGGATGCTGGCCTGGCCACCGGCGTTGACCGCCGGGGCCGCGCCCGTCGACTGCCAGTTCGCGCCGAAGTCGACCGAGCGGGAGATGCCCATGAGCTGGCGGCCGCTGCCGATGAGGGCGGCGAAGACGGAGTTGTTGGCGCCTCCACCCTGCTGGACCGCCAGCAGGATGCGCGTTGCACCCGCGGCTGTCTCGGTCGCGTTGTCGACGTTGCCGTCGGCATCGTTGTCGATGCCGTCCGTCGCGAAGGTAAGCCCCGCGTTGTTCGCGGCATTCCATACCGTGCCGATCGCGTCACCCGCCCCGCTTCCGACGACCACGCCGGTGCCGATGACGGCGGCGTAGAAGCGGTTGGCGTTGCCCGGGTCGACCACCAGGTCGGACGTCGAGCCGGCCTGCACCCGGGTGAAAGTCTGTCCGCCGTCGACGCTGCGGAACACGCCGCCCGCCTTGATCAGGTTCAGCGAAACCGGGTCGACTTTGTCCAGCGCCGAAACCAGCACCACCTGGCCGGTGGCGGTCGTGTGGCCCGTCGGCACCACCGAGGTGATGTCGAGGCCGACCAGCGTGTCGTCGGTGCCCACGATCGACCAGCTGTCACCGCCGTTGGTCGACTTGAGCACGCCGATGCCGAGGCCGCCGGCGAAAGAGCTGCTGAAGCGTCCGGTGCCCGCGTAAATGACCAGGTTGCCCAGCGGCGTGAGGTTCGTCACCGGATCGCCGAAGCTGTCGAGCGGACTGATGGTGACGTCGCCGATCGCCAGGGAAGGAAACTGGTCCGTCGTGGTGGTCCAATGCGCGCCGCCGTCCGTCGTCCGCCATACGCCGCCATTGACGGAGCCGGCGAACATGACGTTCGCGTTGGTCGGGTGCGGTGCAAGCGTCTGGATGGCCCCGGTGATGGGGTTGTTGGGCGGAATGACCACGCCGCCGTTCGACACGGCGCTGGGACCCTGCTCCTGCCAGAGCGGAATTCCGGTCTCCGTGAACGTGGCGGAAGCGCCGAGGAATGTCTCGACGTTGCGCACCAGGACGAATCCGAATTCGTCCAGGAGGGCGGCGCTACCGTCCGAGAAGTGGATGACCGACGTGTCCCCGATGCGGCCCGTCAGGTCGAGCGTGTCGTTGCCTGCGCCCCCGTTTACCTGGATGGCGATGCCGCGCGGCCCCAGCGTGTAGTGGATGGTGTCATCCCCCTCCCCGGCCATCAAGGTGAGCGAAACCCCCGGCTCGTTGAAGTCCGTATCCTCGAACGTGCCATTGGTGCTGTCGATCCTGATCTGGCTGGCGGGAAGCGACTCGACCGTGAACACGTCGGCGCCGCCCGTGGCGCTGTAGATTGCGCTGGCGGCCGTGCCGGAATTGACCACCGGCTCGAGCCCGAAGTAGCGGATGATGTTCGAGTCCAGCGTGATGACCCCGGAATCCGGGCCCGTCGCAACATAACTGGTGCTGGTATAGCTGCCGCCCTCGATCACCAGCGTGTCGAAGCCGCCGGGTCCGCCGTCCAGGAAGCCGCTGAGTTCCGCATCGGCCTCGAAAACGAAAAGGTCTTCGTTATCCTCTCCGCCGAGCAGCACGTTCACGCCGCTGAACGCAACTCCATTCAGAGTTCCTTCGTCCTGCCCTGTAATGCGCCAGATATTGTCCCGCTCCCCGCTTGCTATGAGCGCGGTAACCTGGCCATCCGGCGACGTGATGATGCGGGCGCCGTCGGACAGCGCGATTGTTTCTCCCGCATCCGGATCGGTTGCGCCGGTCCCGGGGGAAGTGCTGCCGCCTTCGAGTTGCACGAATCCCGTCTCGGGACCTTGCGAGTCCCATGCGGCGGCCCTGAAGTAGCTTCGCAACGCATCGGAAATCACGACCGGACTGGCATGCGTCTGCTCGATAGCGGGCGACTGCTGGTCGGATGTCGCGAGCAATTCCGCTGCGGCGGGCGAAGCGAGGTCCGCGGACAGCAACAGCCTTGGCTCGAGCGCTTCGAGTCCGAGCTTGCGCCGTGAGGGTATCTTCCGCACCGGCGTTCCCTTGCGATGGCGATTGCGCATCTGGAAAAACTTTTCGAAAGGAGCGTTCATGGCTGCGTCCTCGTAGCGGACAAGGCAACGCCCACGGGCGCACGCGCACCCGCCGGGACATTGCCCAGGGAAAGAGATTCAGGGAACGGATGGATGAGGCCGGCAAGTCCGGCATTGCGAAAAACAGGACGGCGAGAAAGGACTACCGCGTGCCGTGAAGCAGTGGAAAGTGGCAGGAACTCCGTGCCGGCGGGCCGTTGCGGGCCCTTGTCGGCAAACGGATTAGGCGCTAACACCCGCTGCACTTCCCTGCCCTCCCTTGGGATCAGGAATGCGACTGGATTTTCATGCCGGATCACGAACTTCGTTTTGAACGCAGTTCATTGCAATCCGGAGCTTCGTTCTTGAGTTTCCGCTTCTCCTTGACAGTCAAGCTGCCGACCCGGCCCTGCGCTCGCGCGCATCTGCTTTTTCCACCCGGCCGCGCCTGCTTGAAACAGCAAAATCATAGCCCCATCCCAACGACATTCACAACGAATTGCGCAGCGATTCTGATGAATATTTTTGTGTGAACTGATGGCAGGTTGTGGCAAATGTTGACGTGCAGATTTAACAAGCGCGCCTATCCCCATGAACTGCCGAAGACATGGGCATATCGCCCTGTCATGGCGTTGAAATCGGGATTGGACTGCGGTGGCGTACCGGAAACTGACCGGTGAGTCGGTAACTATGCTTTACCAGCTTGTGTCAGAGCTGGCTTCCGGAAAACGCCAGCACGTCGCCGAGATAATCTTCCACCCGCAGCAGGTCATCGCGCGCCTGGGAAGCTTCGCGCGTGCCGCGCCATTGGCAGACGCGCAGCATCAGGCTGCGCAATGGGCTGTGCCGCTTGCGCCACCATCCGGGAATGTAGGCGGCCAGCAACTCATCATCGAGGGAAAGGATGCGCTGGATGCTGCCGGGGACCCCGGCCGGAATGGCGCGCTCCATGACGGACTGGAGGTGGCGGGACGACGGCAGCAACTGCACGACGATGACGCGCAACCCGCCGGTTTTTTCGATTTCCCGGACCGACCTGACGCGGACGCCTCTGGCAGCGAAGTAAGGCGCGACGGTCACCTTGCCCGCAGCGCCCGCCTCGCTCCATGCGGCAACCTCTTCATCGCTCTGGGTGCCGGTCAGCCGCGCATGTTCGATTCCCGCCGCTTTGAACGCTTCCGCCCATGCCAGGCTCGCCTGCGGCGTACGCGTCACGATCAGGACCGGGATGCCATGTCCGCGCAGTTCGCTAACGCGCGCGCACGCATCAGCCATCGTTTCCGCCTGGCTGGCGAATGTGCGGTCCGGCAGCCGTACGTGCAACCGCGGGACGGCGGCCGCCAGGCGGACGATGCGCAATCCGTAGGTGCTCCACAGCTCGACCCCGAGACCGCGCGCATTGACCACCAGCGCCCCCGATCGCAGATATCGCCGGAAGAAGCGCTGGTACCCGATGCGGGCCAGGACCTCCCGCGTTCCCGTCACGGTGCAGGACTCCTTGAGTTCCAGCAATATCTTCAGCATCCGGCCGGCTCCCTGTTCCGGGGCATGCAGGCGCAGGATTTCGTCACCGACCTGCAGGGCTTCGCCGGCGACCGTGTAGTGTTTGTCCCTGATCAGTACCCGCTCCGCGACGAGCGCCAGGCGAACGATGTCCTCGCGCCGCTTCGTCCCCTGCCAGTGTCCCGCCATCTGCTTCGCCGCTGCCGCAAGCCTGGCGCAACCGCTGTCAGTGAGGAGTACGTTGCCGTTGTCGCCCTGGTGATAGTCGCCGTCCTCCGCCAGGGCACGCGCGAGCTGCAGCGCCTCGCCCAGCCAGGACGCCTCCTGCGAACTGCTGGCCTGGGCGGTGATCGACACGGGCCATTGGGCGCCATCCACCAGGATGGTCTCGGCCTCGCAGGCGATGGCGAACTGCAGGCCGCGCAGCATCAGGTGCTGGGTGCGCGGATTGTGCGAGGTCAGCGCTTCGGTGCGCAGCCGCAGCGCCCGCGGCCGCCCCTTGAGCACCATGCGGTCGCGCAGGTAATCGAGGGCCACTGTCCGGTAAACACAATAGGCGATGTCGGCTGAATACGCCGCCCGCCGGTCGGCGTCCTGCATGTTGTCGTCGACAATGCCGATGGAAAGTCCGACCGACTCGGCAAGCGGTCGCATCGCTTCGGCATCGCGCCGGGCGACGTGGCCGTTCGTGACGATGACGTGCACCGGTATGCCGGCCAGCGCGGCGGTGGCCGCCGCAAGCGCCGCGACCAGCGGCCACGAATCGATATCCGCGAGTTCAACGCAGCGGCGGCCGTGCAGCAGCAGCCATGCTGCAGCCAGCTGGTTGCGGCTGGGCATGCGGCCGGTCCGGGAACCCGCCAGCTGCGCCAGCAAGCGGAGCACGCGCCTCACGAGGTCGTCGCGCAATCCATGCCGCCGCAGGTCGTAGCGCAGTTGCTGCCACTGGGACGGATCGGCCGTTCCGGCCGCCGGCTTGCCGATGCCTGCGAATTTCGACGGGGACGGCGCGCGGAGCAAAGCGCGCTGAGGCAGGTAAGCGAGACGCAGCAGAGCTTTTTCGACTGCCGACGGGCGTCGCTCCTGCTTCTCCGGATAGGCGTCCGATGCCGCCGGATGACCGCGGTCAGACATTCAGCTGCTTGAGGAACACCTGCCGCAGGCTGCGGTACCACTGCCTGGCCAGCGGCTCGGAGCCATGGTCGAAGCGGACGTAGACGCGACTGCCGATATGCACGTTCTCGCGCACGGGCAAGCCAAGCTCGAAATCGAAGTGCTTCTGCAGCGCCTTCGCATTCTTTTCACGCGGGTCCAGCGCGATCTTGCCGCCGCCTTCGAGCGACAGGGCGAGATTGGGTAAAGCAGCAGTGGCCGCGGGCACCTCCCGCCGGACGCTGGCGGTCACCACCTCATCCAGTTTCTCGGTAAAGCGCACCTCCACCGCCCGCGTGCGGTTTCGCACCAGGTCGATGTCCTGCTGCAAGACGATGACGCGTGCGGTAAGTTGCCTGCCATCGACGATATAGGCGAGGTCCTGGCCCTGGCGCACGAACTTCGCCGGCAGGTCATCCGCGCGCGCCAGCACCAGCCTGCCGTCGACGGGGGCGGTGACTTGCAGCGCATGCGCGCGCTCCAGTGAGCGGTCCAGGTCTCCCTGCGCCGCGCGCAATGTTTCCAGCGTGATCTCGGCGCGCACCCGCTCATCGAACCTTTCGGCCGCATACTGGACTTCGTATTGCGATACCCGGGCCTTCTGCACCCGGATCTGCGCGGCAAGCAGGGGTTCCTCCAGCCTGAGGATCGGATCCCCCTGCCTGACCTGCGAATTGGGCAGCGCCTGCACGGCGGCAACGAAGCCTTCGGTCCCGGAGCGCACGATGGCCTGTTCCGGCACCCAGATCACCCCTTCCGCGCGGGTCCACATGGGCGCCGGCAGGAAGAAAAGCAGCCACACCGCCAGGCCGATTACGCCGCCGACCGCCGCGGTTGCCCGCAGGCGATTGCGGCGCAGCCGGGTGTTGAAGACAAGGTAGCCCAGGCCTTTGGCGAGCGGCAGCACGATGGCGCCGATCACGCAGAAGATCGCGAGGATCACCCCGAACACGAAATACTTGCCGGCAATCAGCATCACGATCGCGAACGTGACGAACATGCGATAGATGAAGGAGCACACCGCGAACAGCAGGAACCAGCGTTTCTCGCCGGGGCTGCCCTCCGGTTCCTGGGCTTCCTTCAGGCCCAGCAGGTAACGCTCGACCAGGTAGCTGAAATAGCGGTTGGCCCGGGTGCGCAGGTTCGGAATCTCGACCAGGTCGCCGAAAATGTAATAACCGTCGAAGCGCAGCAGCGGATTGATGTTGAACAGCAGCGTCGAAACGCCGGCGATCAGAATCACGTTGTAGGCGACCGAGCGCACCATGCCCGGCTCGGCATTGACCCAGACGAACATGGCCAGGGCGGCGATGGCCATTTCCACGAGCATGCCGGCGCTGCCGACGATCACCCGCGGATACTTGTCGCGAAACGCCGTGGCGGCCGAGGCATCCACGTACGGGACCGGCATCAGCACCAGCAGCATGATGCCCATTTCGTGGACCTCCCCGCCCCAGCGTTTCACCGCGAAGGCGTGGCCGAACTCGTGAAAGGCCTTCAATACCGGGAAGGTGAACCAGATGATCAGCAGGTTCTCCGGAGCCAGCACCCGGTCGGTGATGTCCTTCGTCAGTTCCTCCCAATGCAGCCCGGCAAGGGTCACAGCGCCGACGATGAGGGCCAGCCACAGCACCGCCCCATACCAGGTGAACAGCGGCCGAAACAACGGCATCGCCGCGGTGAGGAACCGCTCGGGATCGAGCAGCGGAAACTTGACCGACAGCGGACTCATGAGCAACTGGATCAGCTTCATGCTGCGCAGTTTGTCCTGGCGCCGCAGCAGCTCGTCCACGTCCGGGGGGATTTCGCACTGGAGCACATCGGCGCCGTGCAGCTGCGACAGCAGCCTGATCACTTCCTCCTGGGTGGGCGCATCGTCGCCGAGCTTGGCGCAGGTTGCATCCCAGATCTCCTGCACGCTGCGGTGACCGTCCATCAGGCCGATCGATGTGTAGGTCGAAGGCGAGAAACGGTGCACCCGCCGCGACGACTGGTCCTGCAGCACGTACCAGAGCTGGCCGCGATAGAAATGCCGCGACAGCTTGGCGTGGCCGCGCAAGCGCGGCCGCAGCCCGGCAACCCGGTGCCAGGAAGCGCTGAAGAGGTCGTTAGAGGCCATGAGAGCCGTGAATGTCGGAACTGCCGTGAATGTCGTGAGTGCCATGAATATCGCAACGACCGCTCAAGCGTTGAGGCGCTCCCGCTTTTTCGAAATTCACGATATTCACGGCCCTTACGGCCCTTGCGGCTTTCACGGTATCCACGACCACAGCCACAGCCGGGCCCAGTTGATCAGGTCGCGGGTATAGATCCAGATCAGGCGGCGCTGGTTCACCTCGATCTTGCCGACGCCTTCCATCCCCGGGCGCACGTGATCGGTATTGCTTTCCGGCGTCGCCTCCACCCGGAAGAAGTTGCGGCCTTCCTTGGGCGTGTTCACGGGCGTGATCTTCTGCACGCGGAAATCGATGGTCTCTCCCGGCAGGGACGACAGCGTCAGTTTGCCGACCTGGCCGACGTCGATGTCGGCGATGTCGCGCTCATTGACCTGCAGCACCACACGGTAGCTGTCCAGCGGCGCGATCTCGAACAGGACCTGGCCGCGCTCCACCGGCGCGCCGAGCTGCTGGCTCAGATCCCCGCTGACGACAATGCCGTCGAAGGGAGCGGTGATCGCGGTACGGGACAATTGCTCGTCGATCAATTGCAGCTGCGCCTCCTGCTGTTCGAGGAGACTGCCGATGACCTTGGTCTGGGTACGATCGCGATTGGCCATCGACTCCCGGATCTGCTTGGAATACTGCTCGCGCTGCGCCAGGGTCTTCAGCCGTTCGAGGCGCAGGTCGCGATCGTCGAGCCTGGCGATGGGCGCCCCCGCCTTCACGGTATCGCCGGGCCGTACCTGCACCTCGGCGATGAACCCCTGGAACGGCGCAGCCACCACGCGCTGGACCGAGCCTTCGACGTTGGTGTCGGCGGTGACGCGGTAGGTGCCATCGACCAGGCTGACGTAACAAAGGCCGATGAGCAGCAGCAGTAAAACAACTTTCAATCCGGCGTTGCGCGGTCCGGCGAGTTTTTCCCAGAATCCGGAAGCGCGCGTCGCCAGGTGCGCCGGCAGCGCGCGCTCGTTGCCCCGCTGCATGTCGGCGAGCGGCCCGATCAGCGCGGCGACGCCCTCGGCCAGTTCCAGCGCGGGACGCTCGAATCGGTAGCTGCCCGCGCGTTCCAGGCAAAGCGCGCCGACCGTGTTGCCGCGTGAGATCAGCGGCAGGGTCAGCACCACGCCGGATCCGAACCCCTGCGCAAGTGCCGCATGCGCCTGGTCGACGGTCGGCCGGCCGGACAGACCGTCCGGATAAAGGATGGTCTCGCGCTGGTCGACCGCCTCTTCCATCGCCGCCTCGATGGCGCGCGCAAGGTTGGAATGGCGGTCGAACTGGGTGGCATGCGATAGCGCCACCATGCGGATGCGCCGGCGCTCCAGCGTGCCGAGCGAAACCCGGTCGCAGCCGAGGAACGCCGCCATTTCGGTCACGCAGGCCGCCGCCGCCGCCTCGAAGTTCGTTTGCTCGAGGAAGGTGGAAAGCAATTCGACGACGAATGCCAGGCGCTTGCGCGAGATCTCGCCGGGATCGAACTGGCCCCGCCGCAGCATCACTTCCAGCCAGCCTGCGCCCCATTGCAGCTGGCGCATCACGCCTTCGACCTGGCTCTCCGGACGCTGGTCGATCTCCACGGTGACGACGCCACGCAGGTTGCCGTCCACCTTGATCGGATAGGCCAGCTGGTAGCGGGTCTGCATGCGCTCGGGATCGAGCGTGGACGGAATTTCCCGCGAGCCGAACACCCCGCGGCCCTCGCGCAGCGCCCTCTCGGTGACTTCCGCAAGGTGGCTGCGGTTCCTGCGCTCGTCGGGCGGCCAGAAAGCGGCGGGAACGAACTCCTGGGCACCGGGTTTCTGCAGCACCACCACGCCTTCCAGGCAGCCCGGGATCATCAGGCACTGCAGCGCCAGCCAGCTCTGGCAGTAGGCCTCGGGGCTGGATGCCTCGGAAAAGGCACGCCAGTCCGCTACCGTGGGCTCGCTGCGGCGCAGTTCGGCCACATGCAGTCTGGGCCGAGAGTCCTGTGTTTCGGGTTGGGTGCTCATTTGCGGCAGAGTTGGCGGCAAAAAGTGCCGCCGGAGGGATCCGTTTCGATAGACTGGGCAGTGTTATCCGGCGACGCAATTCGCATGCCGAACACGCGGCCCGTCCCGGGACACCCGGGGAGTTGCGAGACCGTCGACATCGGCATTTCTCGTCTGGCAACGACCATTTGCGCTTGTCCCGCCACCGCCGGTTTTGCCAATGAACACAATCTGAAATTACATCACGCCTGGGGACATCCTGTACAGGATCGCGGGAACGGGAATACGCTTTGCGCGCCCGCTTGCCTGACTTGTCGATTCAACGCCCGCAGACCGTCCTGGATGACGCAGGAGACTGTATTTTGGGGGAAAAACATGTCCCTCGAATATACTAGTTGAACCGGGACGGCCCTGCCGCCGACATCACCCGTCAGAAAAGACAAACCACACCGTTTTCCATCATGGCAAAGACCCCGAGTTCCTACGATACGATCCCCTACCCCAGCCTCCCGTTTCCCGAGACGCATCCGGACCGCCTCTCGGCCGTGGCCAGAATCTTCGGGCTCGAGGCCCCGGACCTGGCCAATTGCCGCGTCCTCGAACTGGGCTGCTCGATGGGCGGCAATCTTGTTGCGATCGCCCAGAACCATCCGGGATCTCGGTGCGTGGGCATCGATGCCTCGGCGCACCAGATCACCGAAGGTTGGAAGACCATCGAATCCCTGGGCATCAAGAACGTCGAACTGCGGCACATGGACATCCTCGACATCGACGACAGCCTGGGCGAGTTCGACTACATCCTGACCCATGGCGTCTTTTCCTGGGTGCCCGAGCGCGTGCAGAACAAGCTGCTCGAGATCTGCCGGCGTAACCTTGCGCGCAACGGCGTGGCCTACATCAGCTACAACACCTACCCGGGCTGGCACATCCGCGGCATCGTGCGCGACATGATGTTCTACCGCGGCATGCAGTTCTCCGACGCGGGGACGCGGCTTGCCCAGGCGAGGTCCCTCGTAGAGTTCGTGGCCCAGTCGTCGCCGGGTTCCTCCTCGCCGTACCAGAAGCTGCTGCAGGGCGAGTTGAAACAGCTCGGACGGATGAGCGACTACTACCTGCACCACGAATACCTGGAAGACCACAACCAGCCGCTGTACTTCCACGACTTCGCGAAAAAGCTCGCGGTGAGCGGGCTGCAATACCTGGGCGACGCGGATTTCTCGATGATGATTTCCACCAATTTCTCCGCGGAAATCGCCAAGACATTGCATGAACTCGGCGCGCACGACATCCTGCAGATGGAGCAGTACATGGACTTCGTCCGCTGCCGCTACTTTCGCAAGAGCCTGGTCTGCCATGGCGGCATCCGCCTCAAACGCGCGATCAGCGGCGACAGCGTCAAAGACCTGCTGCTGGCCTCGGGCGCGGCGCCTGCCGAGGAACTGGCGCTCGACCCGGAGAAGCGCATCACCTTCGAAACCGCCGCGGGCAGCCGGCTGATGTGCAAGGCCCCGCTGACGAAGCTGGCGCTCGGCATCCTGCAGCGGGAATGGCCCATGCCCGTTGCCTTCGCGGACCTGCTGGCGCGCAGCAAGCAGGAAGCCGCTGCGAAGGGATACCCGGCGGATGAGAGCACCGCGGAAAATTTTCTCGCGGGAGAGATCCTCACGGCCATCGGGTCGGGACTGGTGGAATGGCGCATTTCCGAGGCGCCGTACACGACAACCATCGGTCCGCGGCCGGCGGCAAGTCCGCTGGCCCGGTTGCAGGCCACCCAGGAGTACCGGGCCACCAATCTGCGCGGTGAAATGATCACCCTCGATGAGATCCATCGCCAGACCCTCAGGCAGCTGGACGGCAGCCGGACCGTCGCTGAAGTCGTCGAGGCGATGGTCGGCGAGCTGAAGGCCGGCGTATTCAAGCTGCACGCCGAAAACGACAAGCAGCCCGTGACCGATGAAGCCGCGATGCGAAAACTCCTCGCCCCCGCGCTGGACAAGGTGCTGCGGAACCTGAGCAGGCAGGCATTCCTGGTTCGAAGCGCGGCCTGAATTTCTATTCACGGACATGAAAAAGCCGCCCATGAGGCGGCTTTTGTCCGTGCAGCGAGCAGCTGCGCGGGCAGCGGTTTACTTGGCGACCTGATCGACCGGCAGCGCGCCGAAGCGGTTTTCGTACTCCTTCATCACGCCCTCGAGCAGCATTGCAAGACGCTTCGCCGCGTACGGGCTGATGATGATGCGGTCCGTGAGCTGGATCGTGACTTCCTTCTGGCCGCGGTTCCACGCCTGGTTGATGCCGAACAGCATCACCACGTCCTCGCGCGTGCTGGTGACATTGCACACGTTGGCGTAGGAACTCTTCATGTTCGCGTCGTCCCACTTGATCTTGGTGCCTTCCAGGGCGCCGCGGGCATCGACGTTCTCAGGACGATTTGCTGCCATGTCTGTAACTCTCCTCTGTTCAGTTGGGTTTGCCACTATTCAAGGGAACGGAACCTGCACCGGCCGAATCGGGCTGATGCGCCGCCATGTTACTCCGGAGGACGGTCCGCGAGGCGGATTCCGGAAGGATGCAAACCGCGCCCGGGCTGTCCCGGGCGCGGCGGATCCCTTAGCGTGATTTGCCTTTGTCTTTACCCTTCGTCGTCTGCTTGCCGAATTCCGTCAGGTGCGGCTGCGCGGATCCCTTGGAAGCCCCCAGCCCGCTGATCGGCAGGAACGGCGAGCCATAACCGCAGGAAGTCTGGTCGTCCCAGTCGACCTTGCCCGATCCACCTTGGTCGCCGCCGACGGAATGATCCCCCGTTTTCCCGCCCTTGCCCGAATCGGCAAATTTGACCGGGGCGATGCGCCATTCCGGCTGGTCGTTGCCGCCCTGTCCGTGGCCGCCCCGTTTGCCATCATCCGATTCGTGCCGGTCCTGGGCGCCCGCACCGCCATTGCCACGGCCGGCGTTCCAACTCCATTCGTCCCTGGCGTCCTTGATGGCATCCACCAGTGCCTGCTTCACATCCGCTATTTTCTGGGTAAAGGTCTGGATCAGCCCGCCGACCTCATTGGCCGCGGCGCCGCCTTCGCGGGCGAAGCTGGTCTGGACATTGCCGGACAGCGTGGAAAGGTTCGGCACGCTGACCAGCGCGCCGTCGGTGAACATGACCTTCTCGATGCTGATCAGCACATCGGTTCCGTCCACCGTGCCCACGTCGTCCGGCGTGATGACGCCCATCGCACCGCGCTGCCTGGTCTGCGCGATCTGCTCGGGCTTGAGCGCGACGCCGTAGAACGAAACCTCGTCGATGTAGCCGTTGAACGGATCGGTGATCTTGAGCTTGGACAGGTTGCCCGACGTATCGCGGTTGGTACTGTTGCTGCCGCCGATCACGATCGACCTGGTGTTGCCCGTCAAGCCGCCGGTATGGCTGGCGGACCCCACCAGCACACCGTCCACGTACAGCTTCATGCCGGCCGGGCCGAACGTAAAGGTCAGCTGGTACCACTTGTTGGACGAGATCAGGTTGCTGTTGGTCTGGATGGCAAAGCTGCCGCTTGCGCTCTCCATCCGCACCTGCAGATCCCGATCGTCGAGCGCTATGTAAAGCTGGCCCGCCCCGCGGCCGTCGTGGTCCTTGGAGAACAGCGTCTGCAGGTCGTTCGCATCGCGCGTATTGAACCAGAGCTGGATGCTGCCCTCGGCGACATGGAATTCCTCGCTGTCGGCAATGGCGATGTATTCGCTGGTCTTGTCATGGAAATCGGCTCCCGTCCTGGCGCCGAACGGAGCCTGCGACGAGGGCGGACCGGCGTCGTCAAGATCCGGATTAGAGCCGTAGAACTTGCCATTCTGCGGGGTACCGGCGGAATCCTTGATGGTGCTGCCGCTCTTCTCGTTCAGGTTCCAGTACGCGATCGGCGTGATGCGGTTCACCAGCGCCGTGTCGGTGCCGGTGCCGCCGTTCAGGGTATCCGATCCCGCGCCTCCGGACAGGATGTCATCGCCGCTGCCGCCCAGCAGGACATCGTTGCCCGGGCCGCCCACCAGCGTATCGTTGCCGGCGCCGCCATCAAGCAGGTCGTTGCCTGAGCCACCGACCAGCGTGTCATGTCCCGCGCCGCCGATCAGCCACAGGCTGCCGCTGCTGCTGGCCCCGGACAAGGTGTCGTTGCCATCCCCGCCATCGACCATTGCCGGAATCGTCAGGCTGTTCAGCGTGACGGTATCGTTGCCGCCAAGCGCGTTCACGATCAGCTTGGCCGCCCCCGAGGCGCTGCTATTGACGCCGTTGACGCTGTAGTTGACCTTGCTGCCGCTCCTGGTGGCGACGATGGTATCCGCGCCTGTCGTGCCGTTGACCAGGACCGTGACCGGCCCGTTGCCCAGCACGGTATTGCTGCCCGTGCCCGCATCGACGACCAATTCGTAAGACGGTGTGCCGGTCAGATCGATGGTGTCGTTGCCCGCGCCGCTGCGGATCGTCACCGAACCTGTTGCACCAGGATTGATGAAGTCGACCGGCTCGCTCAGCGGGCTGGAGACCGTGGTGCGGCCCGCTGCCACTGCAACCGTGATGGCGTCATGCGCAGCGCCGAAAACGAACTGGCGGTTGGCGACCGCCAGGTTGTCATGGATGGGCTCGAGATTCGAATAGGTGATCAACCGGCCATCGACATTCACCGATCCGGATTCCGGTCCGGTGGGCGTGTAGATGACCGAACCCACGCTCCCGCCGGTAAGTGTCAGGGTGTCGTTATCCCCGGCGCCTTCGCCGCCGATGAATTCGATGCCGCCGGCCGGGATGGGATTGCCGCCGGAGAAATCGATCACGAGCGTGTCGGTGTCGGCGGACCCGATGAAAGTCAGGTCCGGCACACCCGATGCCGGTAGCGAAAACACGACACTCCCATTGACGGAGACCGTGACGTTGCCCCCGACCAGAGACAGGATGAACGTATCGGCGATGCCGTTGTTGGCGGCGCCTCCCGCATTGATGATGCCGTCCTCGTTGACCGTCAGGCCGAAGCTGGCGGTGCTGCCGAGCCCACCGGCATCGGTGACCCCCAGACTGACGGTGTAGGTGGCGGGCCCCTGCTCCTCGGTCGGCGTGAAGGTGAACAGGCCGGTGACCGGGTCGATGCTCGCGCCGGCGGGCCCGGAGAGCAGGCTGTAAGTCAGCGTATCGGCAGCGCCGTCCGGATCGGTCGCCGTCACGGTGAAGCTGAGCGTGGTGCCTTCGCTCACCGTCCTGTTCGCAATCACGCCAAGGTTCGGCGCATCGTTGACGGCCGCCACGGTCAACGACACCGTTGCGGTGTTCGAGTTCGCCAGGCCGTCGTTGGCGCGATACGTGAAGCTGTCCGCGCCGTTGTAGTTGGCGTGCGGCGTATAGGTGAAGCTGCCGTTCGCATTGAGCGTCAGGCTGCCGTGCAACGGCCCGGTTACCACGGCGGCCGTGAGACTGCCGCCGTCGATGTCGGTGTCGTTGGCCAGCACTCCCGCGATGGCAGGGATCACCAGCGGGGTATCCTCGACGGCATCGCCATAGCTGTCATTGACGGCGACCGGCGCATCGTTCACGGGGTTGACGGTGATGCCCACCGTTGCGACGTTCGAGTTGGCAGCACCATCGTTGACGCGGTAGGTGAAGCTGTCCGAGCCGTTGAAGTTCAGGTTGGGCGTGTAGGTGAAGGACCCATTGGCGTTGAAGGCCAGCACGCCATTTGCCGGCCCGGTAACCAGGGCCGACGCCAGCGCATCGCCGTCGACGTCCGTGTCGTTGCCGATGACGCCCGGCGCGGCGACGGTCAAGGTTGTGTCTTCGTCGACGGCGTAGCTGTTGTTGTTCGCAACGGGCGTGTCGTTGACCGGCGTGACGTCGAGCGTTACGGTTGCAGGCGGAGAACTGTCGGTTCCATCACCGGCGCGGTAGGTGAAGCTGTCAGGCCCGTTGTAGTTCGCATGCGGCGTATAGGTGAAGGATCCGTCCGGATTCAGCACCAGGTCGCCGTGCGCCGGACCCGAAACCACGACGGCCGACAGCGCGTCGCCTTCCACGTCGGAATCGTTGGCGAGGACCCCGAACGCCGCGGCGACGACGAGCGGCGTATCTTCCGCCGTCGTGTAGCTGTCGGGGGTTGCCACCGGGGCATCGTTGACGGCAGCCACGTTCAGCGTCACCGCAACGACGGCCGACTGGTCGATTCCGTCCGAGGCCTGGTAGGTGAACCCGTCCACCCCGTTGAAATTCGCCGCCGGCGTATAGGTGAAGCTGCCATCCGCATTGAGCGTCAGCGAACCATGCTGCGGTCCGGTCACCAGGATCGCGGTGAGCGGAGTGCCTTCGGCATCCAGGTCGTTGGCCAGCACTCCGGTTGCCGGCGAAACGGTGAGCGGCGTGTCTTCCGTGGCGGCAAAGCTGTCGGCGAGCGCGACCGGCGCATCGTTGACCGGATCGATCGTCAGCGAAACCGTGGCGACATTCGAATACAGGAACCCGTCGAAGACCTGGTAGGTAAAGCTGTCCGGGCCGTTGTAGTTCGCGTCCGGTGTGTAATCGAACGAGCCATCCGCGTTCAGGGTCACGGTGCC
>DASVNF010000075.1:0-8011 GCA_036384015.1 Burkholderiales bacterium | reverse complement strand
GATGTGCTCGCCGGTCTCGCCCGCGAGCCTGCCCGTTTCCGCTTTCAACGCCTGCACCGGTCCCGGCAAGGCGGCGTCGATCTTCCGCGGTACGTCGACCAGCAGGGTTCTCATGCCGATGCGGCCCGCATTCTTCAGGTCCGCGCTCTTTTCGTAGACCTGGTGAATCATCGCGCCGCCCAGCATCGAAACGGTTTGTTGCCGCCATTGCTGGAGCGCGTCTTCCGAGACGAGTTTGTTTTCCAGCAAGTACTGTAGCAGCGCGTGCCGGACCTCTTTTGGCGACGCATTGTTTTCATTGCATTGCTGTTCGACCTCGGCCAGTTTCGCGCGCAATTCCTGTTCGTTGGCACGGTTGGAAACGACGCCGGTGATGGTCATCCACAGCAGTTCTCCCGGACCAAAAAACAGCGTGTCCAGGGCGAAGGAAATGGCCTGGTTCATGCCGGGGATCAGCGAGATGCCTCCCTGCAGCACTCCGGACAGGAATTCCATCGGCACCGACAAGCGCACCGCCAACGCATCCGGTTCATTGTTCAACTGGTCTTGCGTCATGTCCCAGACGGCCCGCTTTACCTGCTCCAGGTCGCCGCGGTCGAATGCCTGGGAGGCGTCGAACGGATTGTGCTGCGGCCAGGCCAACAGCTTGTCCTCCAGCGCCTGCAAGACGGCCGCTTCCGTTTCGGCGGCGACTTCGCCCATTTTCAGGAAGAAGCCGGAACTGCAAGCCAGGCTGGACATCGGCGAGGTCACCGCAAGCTTGAAGCCGGCCTTGAAAGGGGCGCCGGATGAACCCGGTTTCCAGATTTCGATGGCTTTGTCGGGCCAGGAAAATACACCGGAGATAATGCCGGCCGGTACCGCAAAGGGGGCCGACGACACCATCTGTCCCGCCATTTTCGACACGCCCAGGGCCGCCGAGGTGAGCCCGGATCTCACCTTCTCGAGCGATAACTCCGAGAGCGCGGCGTACGTCTTTTCCTGGGCTTTCCACAAAGCGGCCGTCCACGACTGTTGGGCGGATTCGTCCCCGCTCGCAATGAGTGGGGCGGCGGCGTGCGTCGACGCGTCGTCCGCCTCTTCTTCTTCGTCTTCGCCCAATACCGCGTCCAGGATCACGTTGTCGAAAATTTCCCAACTGCCGATTTGCCAGCTGGGATTGAACGTCATCAGGAATTTTTGCCATGGGGTGGCCACCGGCAGCAAGTCTTCGGACACGTCGCTGAACAACTGCTTGACTTCGGATTGCTTGTCCAATCCCAGTTCTTTTTGCAGCGCGTCCGGAATCATGCTCCGGTTGATGTGGTTGTTCAACATCATCATGCCTAGCGAATAGACGCCGCCGCCGATCATGCTGCCGGCGAGCGCGCCCCAGTTAAGCTCGATTTTCCCCGCCTGGTAACGGGCATGGCTGTTGGCCTGGCTGGCGCGAAACGCGGCATGGCCGGGCTGTCGCAATTCCTCCGCCATCGCCGCCTGGATCTCGTGCGCCGACCGCGTCGCCTCGGTCGCCGGTTGGCCGGCGCCGGCGTCGCCCTTGTCGAGCGCAACGTCGATCGCGATCTCGGCCGTGACTTCCGTCATGCTGGCATAGTCGCGGCCACCCGTCTTCTCATCCCAGGCGCTGCCCTGTCTGGCGATCCCGCACAGGGCCGCGCTCATGACGCTCATTCCTTTCAGATCGTGCTCGACATAATCGTCCGCCGGCGCGCCGACGTCGGTCGCCGCGGCCAGACGCCGTTGCGCGGCATGGTCCGCATCTTTCCACAAGTGTGCCTTCTCGACGGTGTACCGGGAACGGAAATTGTTATACAGCTGATCCATCGATGCGCCCATCTTGTAGGCGATCTCGAAGTGCTGGCCCGCGGGTAAGCGCGCCGCGACGCCTTGCATGGTTTCCTTGAAGGCCGCGCTGCTGTTGAGTTCTGCGAACAGGCCGCCCAGCGCCGCCGCATCCTGCCGCCGCGCCGATTGACGATCCACCTCCGCGCCGGCCCACGCCACCTCGCCGCTATGCGGGGAGATCATGAGCGTGCACGTCAGGACGGGCCATTCGTGGGTAGCGGTGGAAGCACTCTTTTCATTATCGGACGGCTGGCTGGCGGGCGGCGCGTCGTCCACCTCGATCTCCGAGCTTGCGGCCACATGCCCGCCGCTGTCGACATTCGCGTCGGCCAGCGATTGCAGCAGCCTGGCGCGGTCCGCGTGTTGTCGATTCGGCGTGGTGTCGGGGCGAGTGGATTCAGTTTCCCTGTTTGGCGCATCGGCGCCGGTGGCCGCATTACGCGAGGATGAAGCCTCCTCTGATGACGGGAGCGGAGTGTAATCAGCCCCACAAGACGGCGGGGGCAGGTGAGTCGACGAGATGTTTCCCATGTTTTTCCTTAAATTCTGTTGGCACGCCATTCATCTCATTCATTGGCCCATGCCATCTGGCGAGATTGGAATGCGTGCGGAAACGTGCGGGCCACAATCGGCGCTGCGCACGGTTCCGGGTGGACGGTATGCCAAGCGCGGGGCTGGCGTGAAAACTTCCGCACATGTATCACGCGGGCGTTGCAACCTTGGACGGGCAGCGCGGCGCGGTCCGATGTGAAAATCGGATTGATGCGGAAAGTTCAATATTAAGTGAGGTGGTTTGGCGCCCGGTTCCATCCAACGGCAATGTCATGAAAATGTCATGGAACATTTGTGTTCCGTCCCGAGACTGATGCCATGAGTAGGGGTGCCGCCGGCATGGGAGGCATCCCCGGCCCGTCGGATTCGAGGTGGCGGTGGCCCAATGCGCGTGCAGGGAGGGAACTATGGAGTTGAAAAATTTGACCGCGGTGGATCAGGTATCCACCGCTTCCGGTGGTGCGGCGCCTGGGTTCCTGCAGGAGTTGGAACATGCGGTGGGGAGCCGGGCCTTGGCCAGGCTCGAATCGCTGGTGGTGCGGGCCCGGAGCGGCGGGGAAGTGGTCGCGGCTTCGAAAATTGCCGATCTGATCGAGCATGCGCACGGACACGCGGCGATACAGGACAGGCTGATGCGGTTGCCGGGTTTCGCCCCCGACGCGCGCGGAAGCGGCAACCGCACGCCGCTGGAGGTGGCGATCGACAACCGCGATACGCATTTGATGCGCGGCTTGTTTCAATGCGGTGCCACGCCTGAAACCAGCCCCGCCCCCTTGCCGGACGATCTCCGGGCGTTGCTGCGCGCGGCTCGGCTCATCAATCAGGCCGGATTGAGGCCGACGGTTTTCCGCGAAGGCACGACGGTTCCACCCAGGACCCTGCGGGAGGCATTGCAGCGTTACGATTTGAAGGCCGCCGAGTCTTTTCTTCATGCCGCGAGTGAAAAGGATCCCGCCGGCAAGGGCAAGTCCGTGCTCACGCCCGAACTGGTCTGCGCGCTGGAGATTTTCCAAGCGCCCGGCGCCGGCATGGGGACGCCCAACATCGAGCAGGCCATCGGGGAGATCGAGGTCGTTGCGAATACGGTCGCGGACCAGGTGGCGAACGATTTCGTGGTTCAGATGGTTGACGCCCAAGCCGCGACATTGAACCGGACGAAAGCGACATATGGCGCGTCCGGGCAGGACTTCGACCAGTTCTGCAAGGATATCGGCGCCGTCTTCGCCCCCTCGGCATCGGCAGGCCGCGTGCTGGCGAGCCTCAACGATCACGCCGGCATTCTGATCGTGCCCGCGTTGAACAACGGCGCCGTGGTGGCGGAGCGCCTGACCGTGTTGACGGACACGGTCAAGGCGCGGGAGGGCGCGGAGGAGTCGCGCTACTTTGTCAAAGGCTACGGCGATCGCGTCGTCGAGTTCGAGAAGTTCAAGGAACTGGCCGTGGCCTTGAACAAAAAAAATGATGCTGCCGACGGCGCCCGTGCCCCCGCGGGATCGGCCGCCGCCGGCGATGGTGTTGTCCTGGAGACCGTGTTCCGCTCCCGGCTGCAGGCCTTGTCCAAGGAGGCCACGCTGCATGTCCGCCGCGACGACAAGGAGTCCGATCAAAAGCTGATGTCGGCACCGCCGAATTCGACCCGGCTGCGCACCAAGTCCGAAAACTGGGCCAATGGCGAACACGCGATGCCGCGCGGCTTCGGGCCACGGGACGACAACGACTATTTCAGATATCACCTGGACTATAACGCGATCGAAAACCGGCTCGTCATTTTCGAGAACGGACAGTTCGGCAAGAGCTCGCCGCGGAAAAAGAATGAAACGACCGGCCTCGACATCACCGTCAATATCGATGGCCCGGTGCTGGCCGAAATCCACGGCATCAGGCCGTTGTCGGCCAGCGGGATCGAGGTCATGGGGCCGGCGGGACGGGAGCCGGGGGTGAAATTCGCCACGCTCCAGCGGCGGGCAAAACCGGACAGCGAGACCACGCTGCGCATCACGACGGAAGACCATGCGATTCACGAGCTGGTGCTCGGGAAGGCCGGCGCCAGGATGCGGCTGGTGCAGCCGCAACCCTCGCTGGGAGACGGCGCGTCCGGCGCGGCCTTCGGCGTCGGGCCGGGCGTCGAGGCCGATATCGACCTCTACCACTACCGGGGACGCTACACCGGCCCGCTGGGGACGACGGACGGGATTGCCGATTCGAAGCTGATCACCTCGACCGGCGATCATGTGCCGGCCGCCGTCTTTATCAAGGATCGCGGCGGCATCGGCGGCAATCTGGCCAGCGCCGGCATCGCACTGACGAGCTTGCCGTTGTTGCGTCCGGAGCTGGTGGAGAATCCGAATACCACGGTCCGCTTGTTGAGCACCGCGGTCAAGGCCGTCATGGTCGGGTTGCTGGTCTATGGGATGAATCGGACGCTCAATGCGATGCGCCAGCATTTCCATCCTGACACCGGCACGCTGTTCGGCGGAAACCAGGTCTTTTCCTCCTCCGGCGCCAACGACGTGCCCAACGACAGGCTCGCGCTCGCCGTGGCCTGCATCGTGATGGCCCAGGAGCTGATCAGCGTGGGCAAAGACCTGATCCGCAACGTGGTGCCGGTCCACTGGCGGCAAACCGAAACGACCGGCGGAAAATTCAAGATGGACTTTCTGCTGCCGACGGCCGAGGAGTTCCTGCGCCTGCTGACCACCTACCGGATAGGCAAGACGGCGGGCCTGCCGCGCGGCGCGGGTCTCGACGTGGCGACGCTGGCCGGCGCCAGTGTCGCCGGGGGGGTGTTGAAGCTGATGGAAAGCGGTGCCGGCGCGCTGGCGAACCATCCATGGCGCGACGCGTCGCTGACCACCGGCACGATCGCCAACGACATGTTCTGGCGTTCGCTTGGCAACGTGCTTAGCAATCCGCGTTACAGTCCCGCCACGTTGGGCACCGATTGGCTGGAAGCGGTCGCGGCGCGGCTGATCACACGCGGTCCCGACAAATTTGCCATGCCTGTGTTTAACATTCTGTTGAACGCGCATGGGATCATCGGACAGAACGCGGGCGCCTACGACCAGCAGGTGGCACGGGAAACCCGGCTGGGCAACGCCATCTCGGGCATCGCGCACCTGCTCAAGTGGCTCAATGAAAAAGGCAATCGCCTGGTCGATTCCTTCGCCGAACTCGACAACAGCCGCCGGGCGCTGCTGTTCTTGCAGGCGATGATGGAGCACATCAAGCAGGCCGGCAACCGTAGCGGGCTGACCGTCCATGGACCGCTCAGGAGCGAGCTCGCCGCGGCCGAGAGTTCCGGCAGCTATGTCAAACAGGGGGAAGAGGATCAGCGCAGGCAGTTGCAGGAACTGGAGCGCGACTTCACGGCCATGATCGATCACGCCAAATCGCTGGAGCATTCCAACCGGGGGGAGTTGGAATCCGGCCTGGCGTCGTCCGGCACGCCGCCGCATGATGCGTCCGTTTCCAGCCCGGCGCTGCGCAGCAACACGGCGCAGCTGCCTTCCCGCATTCAACAGTACACGGCGACGAGATTGACGGCGAGTCCGGACCCGCACCGGAGCAGGGGTGACGGCAGTCCTCTACTGAGTTCGCTTTCGCGGTTCCAGGCGCGGTTTGGCGCCGTGAGTCCGGCGCGTCCCGAAAACGAGGGGCGCGCGGCCGCGGACGACCGTTTGCCGGGCCCTGCCTACCCGGTCCAGCCGTCGTATGACATGAAGCAGCGTCCCGTGCGTCCGAGCATCCCGCGATTTTTCGGCCGCACCGAAAGGATACCGGCATATGCGACCACGTTCAGCAGGCTGCCCCAGCATTTCGCCCTTGGGCCGCACAATGTCATGACGCGCTCGCCCGGGATATGGTCGATCAATATCAAGCCGGAGCTGTCGCCGCTGGTCAAGGCGGGCATCAAGCAGGCGACGATGGACTACACGGTGGAATCGCAGTTTTTCCACTATCCGCTGCGTTGGCAATTCACCGGCGAACCGAAGCATGAACCGGTCGCGCCGGGGATCGCGTTCGCCTACAACGTCATGACCAAGCCGGGCAACAGCAAGCAATTTGATCCCATCGAAGCGCTCTATATCAATCTGGGCGCGCTGCACGCCCCCAAGTTTCCGGCCAATGCCGAGCGGGCCGTGGTCACGGAGGCCGGATACCGGGCGCTGCTGCCGGGCGAGGCCAGGGCGCCGGCGGGCACGGTCACCACCGGTGACGTCGTGACATTGACGGAAATCCTGTCGGCCACGCTGTCCAGCCATCTTGCCGCGTCGTTTCAGAACGCGCTCGGATTCGGCGCCGCGCCGAAGGAACGCAACCTGCGCCTGGCGCTGCTGGAGGAAACCGCGGTCAACATCACGAGGTATACCGATCTGGTGCAGGCCGAATTGATCGCGATGCCGGGGGCCTTGTTCACGGTCGCGCATATCGATGGCAACGCCGGCAGGACCGGCGACGACCAGGACGTCACCAACATCGGACAGGTGGTCTACATGAAGCGCCTCAACACCTATCTGCTGGAAGAAAATTATCGTGCCTACGCGCGCTACCAAAGCGGGGACGGGCCGGCGCCGGAGAATGACACGCTGGCGGCGGATCCGGTATCCGGGCATTTCTTCAAATTCGACGAAGGGAAGGACAAGCTGCAGTTCGTCAGTCTGACGAAAAACTATTTCCTCGGAACGCCGCTGGAACAGGAGAAGATGGATGCCGGCGGCCGTCCGACGGGCGAGCCGAGTACCGGCGCGGCGCGCTGGCGCCATCCCTCTACGTCGGATTTTTCGCCCCGCACGACCAAGGACGCGATCCATGCCGCGATTTTGCGCGGCGATCCCATCGTGCCGCATCTGGACGACGCCACGACCAACGTCCATCACGAATATTTCCGGATTCAGGGCGGCTACTACGAAACCGGGGCGGGCATCGAGGAATTGGAGGGGCGGAGCTGGATCAAGACCGAGGCGCGGGGGATTGCGGCCGACTTGGCCCAGGTCAACACCTCGACCCCGCTGCAAGATGACCAGGCCGAGATGCTGGCCTGGTTGACCGTCAGCCTGCTGCGCGTGCCGATCGCGCTGGCGCCCGTCGACGCGCACGGGAACTTCGATCCGGATAACGGCGACAGGCTCGATAGCACCTACGACAAGGCCGACCTTGCGCTCAAGGTCGACGGCCGGCCCAATCCCGGGATCATGGTCGGCGTCGGGCCCGATGGCTATTACGCGATCCACGCGCAAGACGGTGCATGGAGCGCGACCCGGATGGAAGCGATCGGCGTTGGCAAGACCGCCGGCAACCTGCTGCATGCCTTCTTTCGGGCAAGCGAATACTCGAAAAAGGAACAATACACGGAGCCGCGCGATCTTCCTGGCCGGTTCGTGCCGGACCGCGCCGCGCGCAACAGCGTCGACGGGCTGCTGCGCAAGCTGCGGGAGTTTGCCGCCGTCGACTACCTGGTACTGCAAAGGGCGATGGTCGACAAGTGGCAAGAGTGCGCGCGCAAAGCACCAGCTCCGCGCCGATGATCCACCATTGCCCCCCGCCGGGGGCGGGCCCCGGCTGGTTACTCGGCGTTTGCTTTTTCCATGACGTGATACGTTTTAAGATTCAGATA
>DASVNF010000074.1:0-2421 GCA_036384015.1 Burkholderiales bacterium | reverse complement strand
CCGGCATTGTTCGAAGCGATCGTCATCGACGGCGGCAATCGCATTGCCCTTTCGCGGCTGCGCTTCGGGGGCAGCATCGAAGGGCTCACCTGGCGCGTCACGGTCGAGGACGGTTCCGGCATCGACCTTTCCGAACTCGACGTGGTCGGCCAATCGCCGCCCGATGGCAACGTGCCGGGCGGGGTCTACATCCATAACAGCAAGCAGGTGTCGCTGAAGCAGCTCAAGGTCTCGCTCGTGTCGAACGGGATTCGCCTGATCGGAACCCGCCAGGCCGTCGTCGCCGGCACCATCATTCACGATTTCGGCTCCGACGCGATCCAGGCGAGCGATGCTTCGCAGTCCGTGATCAGCGGCAACTACATCGCGCGTGCCCATCCCGCGCCGGGAGACCATCCGGACGGCATTCAGATTTTCACCCTCGCAAATCAAACCGCGCAGTCGGACATCCTGGTCAAAGACAACCTGATCGAGAAGGGATCGGGAGGCCTGATGCAGGGCATCTTCGCGACCGACGAATCGGAAAAGAATCCGTTCGTGAACCTGGAGATCACGGACAACATCGTGATCGGTTCGATGTATCACGGCATCACGGTTGCAGGCGCGAACAGCGGGGCGGTTCGCGGCAATGTCGTCGTACCGCTGGACGGCCAGCAGAACTGGATCAAGCTGGTGAAGGCGAACGCGCTCGCGTTTGAGGACAACCAGGCTCAGGACCTGATGAGGGACAATCGCAACCTGCAGGACAGCTCGGAACTGGGCAACAACCGCCGCAGGATCATGCCACCGGCCGACGCGGCCGCCGCCAGCCTGGCATGGAAGGCCAAGCACTTCCCGGCGGGACTGAGCGATGGCCAGTGATGCCGGCGCGAAGCCCCGTTGGGGCTTTCGGATAACGCCCAAATCGCTGGAACCGCAGAATAACAACCTCACGCTGGTGCGGCTGGTTCTCGCGTCCGCCGTCATCGTCTCGCACTGCTATTACCAGGCGACGGGCCTGGACGAAGTGGACTGGCTGTCGCCCTGGCTGGGGGTGCCGGTTTCCTGGGTCGCGGTCGACGGCTTCTTCTTCCTCAGCGGCTTCCTCGTGTTTCGCAGCCTGGTGCGGCATCACGATCGCCGGCGCTTCTTCCTGGCCCGGCTGGCCCGGATGTATCCGGCTCTGGCCGCCTTCGTGCTCGGCGCCACGCTGCTCGGCATAGCCTATACCACCGCCGATCTGCCGCGCTATTTCGGCGGCGAGACACTCCGCTTCCTGCTCGGCAATCTCAGCTTCATGAAGGCCCATTACGCGCTCACCGGCGTCTACTGCGGCGATCCGACCACGCTGTGCACGCTGAACGGTTCGCTCTGGACCCTGCCCTGGGAAATGCGCTGCTATCTGGGGCTCATCCTGCTCAGTCTGCTGGGACTGACGGGGACCAGGACGATGACCTATTTCGTCGTTCCGGCGGCCATGCTGTTCATGGTGCTTTGGTACCTGTCCGGCTTGCAGGAGCTGGTGCACACGCACGTTCCCGCGGCAACCTATTGGCTCGATCAGTCCGCGCGGCTGTTCCCGCTGTTCCTGGCCGGCTGCGCCGCTGCGCTGTGGCGGGATCATATTCCGCTTCATGGCGGCATGGTGCTGGCGCTGCTGGCGGTCCAGCTCGTGGCGGCTCACACCCCCGTGGCCTTCCTGACGCGGCTTCTGTTCACCGCCTATGCCGTGCTCTACTGTGGCTTTCGTCCGTTGCGCTGGACGCCCGCGATCTCGCGGCTGCCCGACTACAGCTATGGCATCTACATCTACGCCTATCCCGTGATGGTCGCGGTTTCGGCCTGGTGGCCCGGGCTGAGCGCCGGGCAAATGGCCCTGGCGAACTTCGCTGCCGTGCTGCCGTTCGCGGCGGTTTCCTGGCATTTCCTCGAGAAGCCGGTGCTCGAGGCATTCCGGCAGCGTTCGCGCGGATCCGCATTCGCTTCCAGGCCTCGGCTCGATCAATCGGCCCACGCGGAAGCTAATTGACGAGGCAGGTACCGAGCTTTCGGCATCGCAGTGCCGAAAACTCGCCCGGGCGATGAATGCATACGCGGCCGTGCCATAAGCATTGATCCGCCCGAACAGTTGCAGCAGACCGGTTGGGTACTAAGAATCCCCGGGAGTGCTTGCGATGAAAATGGAAGATATGGTGCTGATTAGCGTCGATGATCACATCACCGAACCCGCCGAAGTTTTCGACAACCAGCTGTCCGGCGAAGCCTACGCCACCGCACCCAAGCTGCGCGAGCGCGATAACGGTGCCAACTACTGGGAATACCAGGGCGCGCAGATGGGCTCGGTTGCCCTCAACGCCGTGGTCGGCCGCCCGCGCGAGGAATACGGCTTCGAGCCGACCAACCTGAGCCAGCTGCGCAAGGGCTGCTACGACGTCCACGCGC
>DASVNF010000073.1:0-13529 GCA_036384015.1 Burkholderiales bacterium | reverse complement strand
GATATGGGCCGCAGTCGGACGCGACTCGTGGTCGGAAAAGGCCTTGCGCATCGTCTTCGAATCGACGCCTGACGCGCAGGTTCCGCCCACCAGCGCGCCCATGCTGGCAGCACGCCGACGTGGGCCAGTCCGCGCGCACCGCCGCCGGACAGGACCAGCGCGATCCATGGCCGTTTCGATTCGTCAGCTTCGGCGGCCGCAAGCAAGACGGGATCGCACAGAAACACCAACAGGCCGAAATACGTTCGCATTGTTCCCCGGGGCAGGTTGGCGCTTGCTGACCGGGGCAGTTAATGCGGGGGTGGCAAGCTGAAAGAGCGCGCAATACGCCGGCATTCCTCGACGACGGAATCGAACCGCGTGCATTGTGGCCGTTGGCCGGTTCGCGGGCCTGGAGCCGGCGAGCATTGGGCCGGGATGGACTTCTCTGGTATAAATCCAGTGCAGCGTTCTCTTTACCTCCCTTCCCCTACTCCCTCCAGGAGCAACGCCATGATCCACGACAGCATTCTTGACACTATCGGCCGTACGCCGGTCGTACGCATCAACCGGCTGGCGCCGCCAGGCATCGAAATGTACGTGAAGATCGAGGCGTTCAATCCGATGTCCTCGGTCAAGGACCGGCTGGCGCACGCCATCATTCTGGACGCGGAGCAGAGCGGGGCGCTCAAGCCGGGCCAGATGGTGGTCGAAGCGACGTCGGGCAATACCGGCATCGCGCTGGCGATGGTCTGCGCGGCCAAGGGCTACCCGTTCGTTGCGTTCATGGTCGAAACCTTCTCGATCGAACGGCGCAAGCTGATGCGCGCGCTGGGCGCCAGGGTGCTGCTCACACCGGGACCCGAGCGCGGCAGCGGCATGGTCAGGCGGGCCGAGGAGTTCGCGAAGAAGCACGGCGCCTTTCTCGCGCGCCAGTTCGACAATCCGGCCAATCCCGCCTATCACAGGAACACCACCGGTCCGGAAATCCTGCAGGACTTCGCCGGACGGCGCCTCGACTGGTTCGTGACCGGCTGGGGTACCGGCGGCACACTGACCGGCGTCGGCGAAATGATTCGTCTTGCCAGGCCCGATACGCGCATCGTAGTGACCGAGCCGGAAGCCGCGGCGATGCTGGCGGGCAAGCCCTGGGCGCCGCACAAGATCCAGGGCTGGACACCGGACTTCGTCCCGGCGGTGCTCAATCGCGACGTGGTGCACGAGAACATTCCCGTTACCGATACCTACGCCCGCGACACGGCACGCGCGCTGGCGCAGAAGGAAGGAATCTTTGCCGGGATCTCGGCCGGCGGCACGTTCGCCGCGGCACTGGAAGTGGCCAAAAAGGCGAAGCGCGGCGACGTCATCCTCGCCATGCTGCCCGACACGGGCGAGCGCTATCTCAGCACGATCCTGTTCGAAGGCATCAACGAGGGATCGGACGACGAATGGCTGGCGCAGCTGGAAGCAGGCAAATGATCCATCAATGCAGATCACACGAAGGGTTTTCGCTGGTCGAGTATGACTGCGGGGAGAAGCAGCTCCGGGGACTGGTCGTATCGCTGCCCGCGGAACACATGGGCGAGGGCAAGGTGATCTACGCCGATGAATCGCCCCACGAGTGGGAACCGCTGGTCGCGGACACCATGGGCGAAGTGCTCTGGAAGTTCGCCTGCAAGTAGTCCATGCCGGGGGGGGCGGCTCCACCCTTGTATCTTCGCCGCGGAGGCCCAGAGGATGGGCGGAATGCAAACGGGGCATGAAGTGGATTGATGTCCCGCGTGCCGCCGTCGCTTGCATTCGATCCAGTTGCCGTTCTCTGCGTGTTTGCTCTGCGCCTCCGCGGTTAACGAATTCAACTCCAACGGAACAAACCGGAATTTTCCATGAATTATGCGGATGGCAATGAAGCAAGGCTTGGAGACGTCGTCGCGATCGATACCAGCTTCAGCGGCGTGGTCGTCGTCTCGATAGACAACGCCCAGTACGGCAAGGACTTCCCGGAGGCCAAGTGGGCGCACCTGGGCGCAGGCGTCCTGATAGACACGGACTTCGCGGGCCTGGTCCACTACCAGGCGGCGAGCCCGGAACACATCGTGCTGGTCAGCCGCGAACCCTGAACGGCAAAAGACCTAACTGTCCAGGGCCTGCAATACCTGACCGAAGAAATCGTCGGCGTGGTCCGCGTCGATCCATCGCACCACCAGAACCATGCGCCGCTCCGGTTCGATCCAGGTGAACGAGGTCCCGGCGCCGATTCCGAAACAGCTCGATGCCGGCACGCTGGGGAATATGCGCTGCTCGTGATTGAGCCAGGTCAGGTATCCATAGAACGGCGCGATACTGCACGGCGTGCGCATGCGCTGCACCCATTCCGCCGACAGGACCTGCCGGCCGTTCGCCTTGCCATCGTCCAGCAGCAACCGGCCGAGGCGGGCCTGGTCGAGACTGCCAATCGACAGGCCGCCACCCCAGTGCGTGCCGCCGGGCACCGACTGGACGCGCGTGCCCAGTAGCTCGACCCAGGCGTTGTCGTAACCGACCCAGCGCCAGCCCTCGCTGGCCCCGATGGGTTGCATGATGGTTTCGCGGAAAACCTCCGGCAGCGCGCGTCCGAATATATGCAGCAACGCCAATGACAGCTGGTTGATGCGCACGTCGTTGTATTCCCAGAACGTGCCCGGCGCCTGCAGCGGCCGTGGATCGCCTTTCCTTCCCTTCGCCGTACCGCCCTGGAAGGAAAGGGTGCGGTAGCGGTCCACCTGGTCCGGAATGCCGAAGACCGTTCCTTCCCATTCGCTGGTCTGTTGCAGCAGGTGCTCCCACGTCACCTCGGCATTGCGTCCCCGGTCGAAACCGATCCCCGGCACGCGGACGCGCACGGGCTCGTTCACGTCCGGAAGGTAGCCGCGATCGTGGGCTACACCCGCGAGCAGGGCAAGGTACGTCTTGGCGATGCTGAACGTAAGGTCGGCGCGATTCGGTTCACCCCAGGAAATCAGGGTTTCGCCGCCGGCGATGATGGTGCCGGACACCGGTCCGCGCGCATGCACCGGCCCCAGCAGCCTGTTCCATGGCGGCGGATCGTCATGATGGATCCCCCATTTGTCGGTGATCTCGCGTGTCCACGAGGTTTCGTGGTCGATTGCAAACTGCACGGCCTGTTCCAAATTGCTCGTCATTTAAATGCTCTCGGGTAGATTGCGGATGCCATGGTAATCGTAACGTGAATAAAATTCGGCAGGGATGACTGTCGTTGGAAGAGCAAGACAGGATTGACAGGATGTACGGGATAGGGCGACAGCACGTGGCAAGCCAGAACCCATCCTCACAATCCTGGCCTGCAGGCGCGTCCGGCATGGGGTTGCGCCGGAGCGAAAACAGGCTCAACCTGACCGGGCTGCAGGCTGGCTCGATATGATCCGATCTTTCCGTGGAGAGGCCGTCATGGGATTCGTGCTTCGTTTCGTTTTGGGTGCTTGCCTGGTTCTCCAGTTCGCCGGCGCGCAGGCCGCCGATACCGTCAAGGTCGCCTTCATCGCCCCGCTGAGCGGGACCTTTGCCCTGGTGTTCGAGGAGAACCTCAGGCTGTTTCGCGCCGCGGCGGACGAGGTCAACGCCAAGGGCGGGGTGCTGGGCGGGAAAAAGATCGAGATCGTGCCCTTCGACAACAAGGGCACGCCGCAGGAAACCCTCATCGTCCTGAACCAGGCGATCGACCAGGACATCCGCTACGTGCTGGCCACCATATCGAGCATCGCGCTCACGATCAGCGATGCGCTGTCGAAATACAACGAGCGCAATCCCGAAAAACCCGTCCTGTTCCTGAACTACGATGCGCGCGAGCCGTCCCTGACCGAGAACAAGTGCAGCTACTGGCATTTTCGCTTCCAGCCGCACAGCGACATGCAGGTCAAGGTCCTCACCAATCATCTCGCCGCGCAGCCTTCGATCAAGAAGGTCTACATGATCAACCAGGACTATGCCTGGGGCCATTCCTTCAAGCGCGCGGCGCGGGAATTCCTCGCCGCCCGGCGCCCGGATATCCAGTTCGTCGGCGACGACCTCGTGCCGCTGGGGAAGATCAAGGACTTCGCCCCCTACGTGAGCAAGATCCGGGCATCGGGCGCGGATACCGTGCTTACCGGCAACTGGGGGAACGACCTGGTCCTGCTGATCAAGGCCAGCGAACAGTCAGGCCTCGCTGCCGGGTTCTATACGACGCATTCCTATGTCTGGGGCACACCGACGGCAATCGGCGCGTCCGGCGCCGATCGCATCAGGACCATCATGGCCTTCCACATCAACGAGGCAAATCCGGAATGGGAGAAGAAGATCCTGTCCTACGGGCAGAAGTACAAGCCCATCGCGCACATGGACTTCCTGCCGGCCTGGCAGACCCTCGACATGTTCGTGCAGGCGGTCAACCAGGTGCAGAGCACCGATCCGTACAAAGTGGCCGTTGCGCTGGAGGGCATGAAGTACAACGGCCCCGCGGGCGAATCCTGGATGCGCGCGGAGGACCACCAGCTCATGGCGCCGATCTACGTGACCAGCTTCATCAAGAAAGGCCAGCCCGGCGTGAAGTACGACACCGAGAACACGGGGTTCGGCTGGAAAACCGAGATGCTCGTGACGGCCAAAGACAACGTACCGCCGGTCAGGTGCCAGATGGCGAGGCCGGGCAAGTAACAGAGACGAGAGAAAAGAGAAAAGAGAAGAGAGACAAGAGAGACAAGAGACAAGGGGAAGAGAGCGGCTCTAGAACAGAGGCAAGTTCCTGTTCCACCGGCTATCGCTTTGCTTCCGACTCTTTACTTTTCTCTCTTCTCTTTCCTCTTTTCTCTCGCCTTTCCGTCTTTCACGCTCCTTTCACAGCTTTCCTCCTGCCGTTTTCACGCCGTCCGCGGAGCATTGCGCCGTGGTCAGCGTCGAGGCGAATTCCCCCGTTTACTTCCGGTCCGGCCGGGCTATACCGGGCATTGAGGGAGGAAGCTTCGCCGCCCGGCGAAATTTCCGAGGAGGAGAAACCATGTTGAATCGTACAGGAGTAATCGGGGCCGTGATGGGCGCCAGGCTTGTCGGCGCACTGGCATTCGATGCGTACCAGGCACCGGGAAACGAAGGTGCTGGTCGCGAGGCGCGAGGCATTCGGCGCCGGCAGCCGGGATAACTGGCGCCTCGCGCCGGGGACCTCGTCCTCCTATAATGCCGCTCCCATGCCTCCCGTGATTTCCATTTCCGGCCTGACCAAGACCTATGCATCCGGCCTGCAGGCGCTGAACACGGTCGATCTCGAAATCCGCAAAGGCGAGATTTTTGCCCTGCTCGGGCCCAATGGGGCGGGCAAGACCACGCTGATCAGCATCATCTGCGGCATCGTCACCCCGACGACGGGCACGGTCCTGGTGGACGGTCACGACATCGTCCGCGACTATCGCGCAACCCGGTCAAAAATCGGGTTGGTGCCGCAGGAACTGCATACGGACATGTTCGAGACGGTATGGAACACGGTCAGTTTCAGCCGCGGCCTGTTCGGACACGCGCGCAACCCGGCGCACCTTGAAAAGGTGCTGCGCGACCTGTCGCTGTGGGAAAAGCGCAACGACAGGATCATGACCCTGTCCGGCGGCATGAAGCGGCGGGTGCTGATCGCCAAGGCGCTGGCTCACGAGCCGGAGATCCTGTTCCTGGACGAACCGACGGCGGGCGTCGACGTGGAACTGCGGCGCGACATGTGGGCGCTGGTACAGCGGCTGAGGGAAAGCGGCGTGACCATCATCCTCACCACCCATTACATCGACGAAGCCGAGGAAATGGCCGACCGCATCGGCGTCATCAGCAAGGGCACGCTGATCCTGGTCGAGGAGAAATCCCGGCTCATGAAAAAGCTCGGCAAGAAGCAGTTGACGCTGCACCTGCTCGAACCGATGAAGGCCATCCCCGCTGAACTCGGGGACTGGCGCCTCTCGCTGAGATCGGAAGGGACGGTGCTCGAATACGAATTCGACGCGACCGAAGAAGGCACCGGCATCCCCGCGCTGCTGCGCCGGCTGAGCGAGCTCGGCATCGGCTTCAAGGACCTGCAGACCGGGCAAAGCTCGCTGGAGGATATTTTCGTCAGCCTGGTACACGAACCCACATGAGCACGGCCGCCAGAATCCCCTCATTCAACCGCCACGGCGTATCGGCGATCTATCGCTTCGAGCTGGCGCGCTTCAAGCGCACCGTATGGCAGAGCCTGGTGACGCCGGTGATCACCACTTCCCTGTACTTCGTGGTCTTCGGCGCCGCCATCGGCGCCCGGATGAGCGAAGTGGGCGGCGTTCCGTACGGGGCCTTCATCGTGCCGGGACTGATCATGCTGTCGCTGTTCACCGAAAGCCTCAACAACGCCTCGTTCGGGATCTATCTCCCCAGGTTCACGGGCACGATTTACGAAGTCCTGTCGGCGCCGGTCTCGGCGCTTGAGATGGTGCTGGCCTATGTGGGCGCGGCGGCGACCAAGTCGATGATCCTCGGGCTGGTCATCCTGGCGACGGCATCGCTGTTCGTGCCCATCCAGATCCTGCATCCGGGGTGGATGGTCGCCTTCCTGCTGCTCACCGCGGCGACCTTCAGCCTGTTTGGCTTCATCATCGGCATCTGGGCGAAGGGGTTCGAGCAACTGCAGTTCGTTCCGATGCTGGTCATCACCCCGCTGACTTTCCTGGGAGGGGCGTTCTACTCCATTGACATGCTGCCGGCGGCGTGGCGCACGGTGAGCCTTTTCAATCCGGTGGTCTACCTGATCAGCGGCTTCCGCTGGAGCTTCTACGGCACCTCGGACGTGGGCGTGGAGGTGAGCCTGCTGGCAACCCTGGGGTTCTTCCTGCTTTGCCTGGGCGCGGTGGTCTGGATATTCAGGACGGGGTACCGGCTCAAGAGCTGACGCTACCGCAGGCGCATGTCATTTTCGTCGACCAGCATCTTTCCCGCCTGCCCGCCGCGCACGGCCACCCACGCTGAACCATGGCGATGAGGCGCGGTGATTGACGGCAGCCGGTGCAGCTGCCGTCAGTTTCCGGCTCTGTCAGGAGTGACTATCTGCCGGGCACGCGTCCCGGTGCTCCCGGCGCTGCCGGCTTCTTGTCCTGCTTCGGTTTCTTCTTTTCCTTGTTGCTGCGCTGCTGACCTTTGGCCATGGCCTGCCTCCTGTGGAAATGGAGCCAACATTATGGCGAAGCTGCGGCCGCGCGGGGAAGAAAAATCCGCTTCCCGCGCGGCTAGTGTCTGCCCGCCGGTACCCGCCGGAGCATGGTCATTGTGACCAGGGCGGTCGCAATCAGGACCAGGATGCTGATCGCGGCGGTGACCTGGAATCCCAGGAACCTGTTCCGTCAAATTGCCTGCCCGGGATCTGTGCTCAGACCGGGAGGGTTTCGATGCGGTCGACCTTGCCCGGGTAGAACGCGAGCCGTTCCCTGATTGCACTGACCTCGTCGTACGGTTGCTCGTAGCTCCAGACGGCGTTTTCCTGCGTCTTCCCGCCTGACGAAAGCGAATAGTAGGAAGCGTGACCCTTGAACGGGCAATAGGTGGTGTGCTCCGTTCGCATGAACCGTTCCATCTTCACGTCGTGATGGGGCACGTAGTACACGGGCGGGTAGCCGCTCTCCTCGAGCCTGATCGCATCGCGGGAATCGGCAATGACCTCGCCGTTGAACGTCACCCGCACGCGCACGCCCGCAGGCCTCGCCTCGACGCGATGGTTCGGGCTCTTGCCGTAACCGGGACCGCTGTTGCTCATGAGTGCTTCCTCGAATCCTCTAGTGGCGTCAGCGCGCGTTCTGCAGCAACAGCAGCAGGCCGACGACGACGGAAGTAAGGGCAATGCGGCTCGCAGCCCGCTGGGCCGGGTCCGTCCCTGGTCCAGAAGCGGTGATAGATGGCGGTGGCCGTCAGCGTGAACACAATCAGGCGGACGGCGCCGATATCAGCACGCCATCCGGTGAGTAGCATTCCGCAACCGGCGAACAGCAGAATCATTCCGATCCGGAACGCCAGCGCCGGGAATGGTACATGGAACTCCGCCATGCACGCGACGGGTCTTGCGCCTGTGCCAGGTTGAACCGGCCGGCGGCCAGGATGCTCATCGCGATAAGCAGTTTTCCGCCGGCATCGAGCTAGTTCGCCTCATTGAACATGGCAACGCGGAGGCCCATGTGCGAAGCCGCGTGTTTTCTTGCGGCTGCGGCGTTTTCAGTGCGAACGGGCGGCGGCGGGATCCTGCCCGGGCTGCGAGCCGGTGCCCGCGCCGTGGCCTTGTGCCTGCCCAGTCTGGCCGGGACGGAGGAACACCGCGCCGAGCACGGCAGCCGCAGCGGCAAACAGTGCGCCGATGAGGAAAGCAAGGTGGTAGCCGCTGTTGAGTGCGGTCACTGCATCCGCGCCGGAGGCCAGAAGGCTGTCGGTGCGGGCTGCCGCGAGGCTGGCGAGAACCGCCAGCCCCAGCGCGCCGCCCATCATGAATGAAGTATTGACCACGCCCGACGCGAGTCCCGATTCCTCCGGCTTCACGTCGCTCATTGCCGCGAGCAGTACGGGATTGAACGCAACACCGGCGCCGAGGCCCAGAAGCAGCATGCCCGGAAGGACGTCGACGACGAAGCTGCCGCCGGCGGGCGCCCGCGCGAAAAGCGCCAGTCCGATCGCAGCGAGCAGCAGTCCAGCCGCAAGCGGCGTCCTGATGCCGAAGCGCATGACGATCTTCGCGGAAAGGCCGAGCGAGAACGCGGCCATGATGAGGTTGGCGGGGAGGAAACCCAGGCCTACCTGCAGTGCGGTGTAGCCAAGCACGAGTTGCATGTAGAGCGCCGAAATGAAGAACCAGGCGAACATCGCGGCGGCCCACAGCACGCCGACGACGTTGGCCGTGGCCACATTGCGCAGGCGGAACAGGCCGAGCGGCATGAGCGGCTCGCGGACCCGGCTCTCGATCCCGAGGAACAGTCCCAGCAGTACCGCCGAGGCGGAGAGCATCCCGAGGGATCGCACCGATGTCCAGCCGGCCTCGTTGCCGTTGACGACGGCGTACACCGCAAGCATCAGCGAGGTTGTCACCGTGACGGCGCCCGCGACGTCGAGGCGGGCCGCCGCGGCCTGTCCCCTGCCGCCGTGCAGCAGGGACAGGCACAGCACGTAGACCACGATTCCGATCGGCAGGTTGACAAGAAAGATCCAGTGCCAGCTCAGCGCATCGGTCAGCAGTCCGCCCAGCAGCACGCCGATGCTGCCGCCGCCGGCGCAGACGAAGCCGTAGATCCCCATGGCCTTCGCGCGCTCGGCCGGTTCGGTGAACAGGTTCATGATCAGCGACAGCGAAACGGCGGAGACGACGGCGCCTCCGAGTCCCTGGATGGCACGGGCGGCGATGAGCAGGCCCTGCGAGTTCGCGAGGCCGCATGCAAGGGAGGCCACCGTGAAGAGGGTGAGGCCAAGCAGGAAAACCTTGCGATGGCCGAAGAGATCGCCCAGCCGCCCGCCGAGGAGCAGGAAGCCGCCGAACGTGAGCATGTAGGCGTTCACCACCCAGACCAGGGAAGTCTCGGTAAAGTGCAGGTCTTCGCGGATGGAAGGAAGGGCGACATTCACGATGGTCGTGTCCAGCACGATCATCAGCACGCCGATGCAAAGAACGTAGAGGGCCAGCCAGCGCTTGCGGCTGTCGATGCTGCCTGTCACGGTAATTCTCCTCTTGTCCTCGGGCTTCTTGAACTCAGTCTTGTGCGTGCGCCAGCGCGGCGGCAAAACGATCCATGCAGCTCTTCCATCCACCCTGGTGGGAATCGCGCGCCGCCACCGATTCGAACTCCTGCTGCCGGAAGGTCATCAGCGTTTTTTCGCCGCGCTCCTCGAAAACCATCGTCACGATGGTTTCGTGCTCCGGATCGCTTTCCGGATCGTCCGACACGTAGGTGAACACGAGGCGCTCCGGTTCGACGATTTCGAGATAAACGCCGTGGCGCCAGTATTCCCTGCCTTCGGGAGATCGCATGCACTTGCGCCACGCCCCGCCCGGACGGATAGCCATCTCCAGGAAAGTCACCGAAAATCCCGCCGGTCCCCACCATTGCATGAGCTGCTTTCGGTCGGTCCAGGCCCGGAACACCGCGTTGCGGGGCGCATCGAAGACCCGCGTGAAATAGAGCACGCGATCCTGCGTCCCGGAACTTGCGCCGGCGATTGCTCCGGATGCGTTCATTACGGCGGCGTTCCTTCAGGCCCCGGCCCGCGGGCTTGCCAGGTAGTCGTGGAGCTGTTCGAAGGTACCGGTCCAGCCTTGCTGCATCGACGGCATGCCTTCGTGGAAGGTCCTGCGTTCCTGCTCGCTGGCTTCGTAAGGCTCCGATTGCACGGTGATCTTGGTCTTGCCCGCCGATTCCCAGAAGGTGACGGTTGAAATCATTTGCAGGGGCCAGGAGAGATGGCCGGGATGCCGGCCCAGGCCGCCCTCCGGATCGGAGAACGAATTGATGAATACCAGGCGCAGCGGCGCATCGATCTCGCGGAAAACGAACCGGCCCCACATGTCGCTGCCGTCGGGTGCGGTCATGCCGAAGTGAAACGTGCCGCCGGGGCGCAGGTCGACCTTCGAGGTGTGCACGACGAAACCTTTCGGGCCCCACCATTGCTTGAGCCGGTCGGCCTCGGTCCAGGATTTCCATACGAGTTCGCGCGGTGCGTTGAACACGCGCGAAATGGCGAAGGGTCGCCCGTGCTGGCTTGCGGATTTTTCCACTGGCATGAATTCCTCCTGAAGGCGGCGAAACGCCCGCTCAATCGTTTTTGAGCGCCTCGACCTGGATGCGCAACTGGACCTTGCCGGCATCGCCCTTGCCGTACTGACTCATTTTCATTCCGTACTCGGACCAGTTGACGACGCCTTCGGCATCGGCGCCGCAGACTTCCTTCTTCAGCATGGGATGCGGCATGCAGTTGAACAGATTGATGCCGAGGGCCAGCGCGCGCGTCACGCCCATGATCGTGACCTGGCCATCGACGGACGTGGGCTTGTCGCCGGTAAACCGGAGCGTACCCTTGTAGGAAGCAGTGGGAAACTTCCCGGCATCGAAGAAATCCTCGGAACGCGCTTTCTCGTCCATTGCCGCCAGGCCAAAATTGATGCTGGCGACGTCGACCACGATGTCGACGGTTCCGGTTTTCGCCGCCCGGTCGAGGACGACCGTGCCGCGGGTCTTGTCGAACTTCCCGCGCCATATCGAGAGGCCCATGTGGGAAAACTCCAGGCTCGGGTAGGTATGGGTCGGATCGATGGTGTAACTTTCCGGCGCGGCGGCGGCGGTGCCTGCAACGAGCAGGCCGAATGCGAGGACTGCGAATCTCATGGGATTCTCCATGGGTCAGGAATTGACGATTACCATCCAGCCGACGCCGAAGCGGTCGGTGAGCATGCCGAAACTCTGCGAGAAGAAGGTTTTCCCGAGCGGCATCTCCACCTTGCCGCCTTCACCCAGCGCCTTGAACAGGCGTTCCGCCTCGGCCGTGTCCGCCGCAGTGAGTGAAAGCGAGAAGCCGCTGAAGGCCGGTTTGCCGGTGCAGTTGCCGTCGGAGGCCATCAGGAGCGTATCGCCGATGCGGAAGCCGCAATGCATGATCTTGTTGTCCGACCCCGGCGGCACCATGCCGGGCGGCGGCGGTTCGGGGCTGTCCCTGAAACGCAACAGCATCTCCACTTTCGCGCCGGCGGCCCTGGAGTAGAAGTCGAGCGCCTCTTCGCAGCGGCCATCGAAAAAAAGATAGGGTTCCACGTACATGTCGGACTCCTTTGATCGCTGCGATCAGCGGTTCCTCAGGGCCTGGGCCAGGGTGCGTTCTTCCTGCGCCCGCAGTTCGGGCGTGAATTCGGCGCCGAAATCCTCGGCTTCGAATATCTGCCGGATCTCGATTTCGGATTCGGTACCTGGAAAGGGATTGGGACTGCGCTTGACCCACTCGATGGCCTCCGCCTTCGATTTCACCTTGAATATCCAGAATCCGGCGATCAGTTCCTTGGTTTCCGCGAAGGGCCCGTCTATTACCGTGCGCTTGCTGCCGGAAAACCTTACGCGCGCGCCCTTTGAACTCGGGTGCAAACCTTCGCCGGCCAGGAGCACGCCGGCCTTTGCCAGTTCCTCGTTGTACTTTCCCATTTCCGCGAGGAGCTTCTCGTCGGGAAGGACGCCGGCTTCAGAACTCTTGTCTGCCTTTACTATCACCATGAATCGCATTTCTGTCTCCTGGAAATCGTTTGGCCCGTGATCGCCGTGCAGCCTATTTGCGCCGCTTTCTGCTTTGTTTCACCTGCACTTCGCGCAGGTATTCATCAAGGCGGTCGAAGCTCTGCTCCCAGTAGCGCCGATAGCGCTCGACCCAGTCGGAAACCTGCTTGAGCGGTTCCGCCTCGAGCCGGCACGGGCGCCATTGCGCGTCGCGTCCCCGGGCGATCAGTCCCGCGGATTCCAGCACCTTCAGGTGTTTCGAAACCGCAGGCAGGCTGATGTTGAAGGGTTCCGCAAGCTCGTTCACCGATTTCTCGCCGGATGCCAGCCGGGCCAGGATTGCGCGTCGCGTGGGATCGGCCAGCGCCGCGAACGTTGCGCTCAGGCGATCGGTTGTCATGACGGCATTCCCACCCGCTCGTAGTTAACCAATGGGTTAAATATAGCGGCGCCCAGAAACTTGTCAAGTCCCCGGGCCGTGATTCCGCATCTGGATGCTAGCAGCCTGCCGTCCGCTGCCTGCGGATCACAATTCGACGATCGCCTTGAATCCGCCGTACACCATGCGTTTGGCGTCGAACGGCATTGCCTTCGGATCCATCATGTCGTCGAGACGCGGATCCTTCATTACCTTCTTGTTGATGCGGTCGCGATCGGCGCGCGATTTATACGTTATCCAGGAGAACACCACGACTTCGCCGCGCTTCAGCTTCACGCCTTGCGGGAAGGATGTCACCTTCCCGGGTTTCACATCGTCGGCCACGCATTCGACATACTCGAGCGCGCCGAACTCCATCCAGATTTTCCCGGCCTTTTGCGAAATCCGGCGGTAGGCAGCCAGATTCTTTTTCGGGACCGGCACTACAAAGCCATCGACGTATCTCATGAGGATTTTCCTTTCTATTGGTTTTTATGCAGCCTGCGAAATGGCGGCGGGGTCCATGTAGAAAAACTCCCAGATGTGCCCGTCCAGGTCCTGGAACCCGTGCTGGTACATGAAGCCGTGATTCCGCGGTTCGTTATAGGTGGAGCCGCCCGCTGCAACGGCCTTGCGGACGATGTCCTGCACCTCCTTTCCGCTATCGAGGGACAGGGCCACCAGCACTTCGGTGCTCTTTGTCGCGTCACACAGGGCCTTCGGCGTGAAGGTCCTGAACTTCTGCTCTGTCAGCAACATGACGAATATGTCGTCCGACACGATCATGCAGGTGGCGGTTTCGTCGGTGAACTGCGGATTGAAACTGAAGCCGAGCTTTGTGAAGAAATCGACGGATTTCTTCAGGTCCTTCA
>DASVNF010000072.1:0-4818 GCA_036384015.1 Burkholderiales bacterium | reverse complement strand
CAACTTCGCTCGGCTGGCTGAAATCCCCCTACCTCCTGCTTTCCCTGACTTCGCTTTTCTGGGCCGCCAACTGGGTGGTCGGGCGGGCGATGCGCGACGAGATGCCGCCGGTGGCCATGGGATTCTGGCGCTGGTCCATCGCGCTGCTGCTGTTGCTGCCGTTCGCGGCGCCGGAACTGAAGCGCAACTGGCACGTGGTACGCGCCAACTGGCTGGTGCTGGCGCTGCTGGGCTGTCTCGGCGCGATCGCGTTCAACACCCTCATCTACGTCGGCCTGCAATACACCGCCGTGGCCAACGGCGTGCTGTTCAATTCCTTCTCCCCGATCCTGATCATCCTGCTGTCCTGGGTGATCGTGCGGGAACGCCTCTCCGGGCTGCAGGCCTGCGGCGTCGTGTTGTCGCTCGCCGGCGTGCTGGCGATCATCGCGCGCGGCGAAGTCGCGACCCTCGCAGGATTTCACTTCAACCCGGGCGACCTGTGGCTGATCGCCGCCCAGTTCCTGTGGTCGGTCTATACCCTCGTGCTGCGGCGGCGGCCGCCGGAACTCTCCGCCATCGCGTTCCTGGCCGCCATGCTGCTGCTCAGCCTGCCGTTCCTGCTGCCGTTCTATCTCTGGGAGTTTTTCCAGCGCGGCGGGTTCGCGCTGAACCTGTCGACGGTGTCCGCGCTCGCCTATTACGGCACCCTGCCGTCGATTGTCGCCTACCTGTTCTGGAACCGCGGCGTCGCCCAGGTCGGCGCGAACAAGGCGGGGCTGTTCGTGCACCTGATGCCGGTGTTCGGCGCGCTGCTCTCGGTGATCTTCCTCGACGAGCGCCTGCATGCGTATCACTACGCGGGGGCGGTTTTAATATTTGGCGGGATTTACCTCACGACGAAGAAGTCGTGAGGTAAAACAGAGGAAAGAGGAAAGAGAAGAGAGAAGAGAGAAGAGAGAAAAGAGAAAAGAGAAAAGAGAACCAGGTCCTGGATTTCTACCTTTTCTCTCTTCTCTTTTCTCTCGTCTCTGAGGCAGCCATCAAATTCTGAGTTTTTCTCAGAATTTGATGGACAAGCCGATCGAGTGCACGCTGGCATCCAGTCCGAGATTCGTCCCCGGCCCGGTGCCGCCGTTGTTGAAGAGCTCCGAGTAGCGTTCCGATTCCGCGTGGACGGTCACGGCGCGGGACAGCTCGTAGCTGACGCCGACGCCGAGGACGCTGCCGATGTCGTCGATGTTGCGGCGTCCGGCGGAGGCGTTTTCATCCAGCTGGGCTTTCTGCCAGTAATGCAGTCCCAGGCGGCCGTAGAGGGACAGCCCCGAGTTGAACGGCAGGGTGGCGATCCCGGCAACGCTCCAGGCGGAACCGGTGCAAGGCCGGAAAATGTCGCCGGCCAGCGGCTCGCCGGCGCATGCCGGGCCATTCTGGCCATAGCTGGTCTGGGCGCCTTCGATGGCCAGGGAATCGGTAAAGCGGTAGCCGCCAAACTGCTCGTGCGCCGCGAGGCTGTCCGGGCCGGTGCCTCCCATGGAAAGCTCGCCGGGCAGGGAACCGCGGACTCCCAGGGAGTTGCCGCCGGGTCCCCAGTTCGACCGAATGCCGCTGTACCAGGGATCGTCCTGGGCGCACACGCTGCCGACCCCGAGCATTGCAGCCAGGGCAAGAACCTTGAGGCGAGGACGGTTGGTTGGCATGATGCGCATGAACATGTTGTATCCCTGCAAATCTTAGACGCTTTTGCGCGCGCCTCGTGTTTTTTTGGTCGTAGTGTTGGGCGAAAAAGACACTTTCACCGATCCCCATGCTAGAGACCATTCAGCAAGCCGAAATGTTCGCCAATCGGGCCGGCAAGAATTTCCGGCACCTGCGCAAATGGGCTCGCAAGAACGGCATCGAATGCTTTCGCGTCTATGACCGCGACATCCCGGAGCTGCCCCTGGTGCTGGATATCTACGGAGATCGCGCACATTTGCAGGAGTACAGCCGCGTTGCCGACGACGGGCCGGCCGGGCGGGAGTGGCGCAAGGCGATGCATGCGGCGGCGGCGCAAGCCACCGGGATTCCGCTGCGGCTGGTGGCGCTGAAGGAACGCCACGGCCAGACCCCCGATGCGCAATACCGGAAAGTGGACGCCCGGGCCGAGGAATTCACCGTTTCGGAAGGTGGCTGCCGTTTCGTCGTCAACCTGACGGACTACCTCGATACCGGACTGTTTCTCGACCATCGCCAGACCCGCGCCCTGGCCGGGCAAATGGCCGCAGGCAGGCGGTTTCTCAACCTGTTTTGCTACACGGGGAGCTTCAGTGTCTACGCCGCCGCCGGCGGCGCGAAGGAAACGGTGAGCGTCGACCTGTCGAAGACCTACCTGGACTGGGCGCGGCGCAACTATGAGCTCAACGGCATGGACCCGGCCCGGCATCGCCTGGTGCAGGCCGACGCGCGCCGCTTCCTCGAGGACGAGGCGCGCGCGAGACAGCGCTACGACCTGATCGTGCTGGACCCGCCGAGCTTCTCCAACTCGAAGCGCATGCAGGGCGTGCTGGACGTGCAGCGCGACCACGCCGATCTGATCCTCGCCTGCATGGCGCTGCTCTCGCCCCAGGGCGAATTGCTGTTCTCGACCAACCTGCGCAGCTTCCGCCTCGACACCGCAGCGCTCGCCGGCCTGACCCTGTCCGACATCTCCGCGCAGACCGTGCCGCCGGATTTCAGGAACAGGAAGATTCACCGATGCTGGCGCATTGGAATGCCGTGAATATCGTGAATGTCGCGAAACGAATAGAGCCTTAGACCCGATATTCGCGACATTCACGATATTCACGGCGTCATATGCTAACTTCCCCACCCATGCCCAACAGCTCCACGCCTTCTTCCATTCCCGCTCCCCTTCGGGATCGCATCCTCATCTTCTTTCCACCGGAGGTGCGCCATGCGCAGGCGATCGGCGAACTCGCGGGGCACTTCGATGCGATCGCCCGGGCGGAGATGCTGGCGACGAGGCTCGATGCGCTGGTGGCCCTGATTGAATGGAGCAGGCAGACCGGCGTGGACAGTGACGGCCGTCCGGATCGCAGCCGGCTGGAGATGATCGTGCAGGTGATGGAAGGCGCCCCCGAGGTGCGGACCGCCGTTCAGGACACCTTCGCCGAGATTCTCACCGAGACCGAGGGCGTCAACCTGTTCGGGGAAACCGGCATACCGAGCGACCGGGGATTCCTCGCGGAACTGACGGATCGCCTGGTCGCGCACCTGCTCCCGCAACCGTCCGACGAGCATGACCTCGCCCGGCTGGTCACGCGCCTGTACGCGACCGACGATGCGGTGCGGCGCATGAGGAGCCTGCCGCCGGAGGCATTCCACCGGTTGATCGGTGCTCTTGCCCCCGTGGAGCGCCCCGAGACCTGGGCGCCGCTGCAGACGGCGTTTTCCGACGGCTTCCGCCTGCTGGCGTTAAGGATCGAAGCCCAGGGATTGTCCGGCAAGCTGCGTGCGCGCAGCCGTCCGGCGTCCGTCACCGGTTCGCCTTTTCACCGCCTTGCGCGCGCCAGCCATGCGCTCATGGATGCCTGGCGGGAAGGCACCGGCATCGCCGGCCTGGTCGACGCGTGGCGTGAAGCCGCGACGGAAGTCCGCGCCGAAATGGCCGAGATCTCGCGGCGCCTCGATGCCCAGGGGGTGAGCGTGGACATCGTGTACGGCCTCGAAGTGCTCGATCGCTGCCTTTCACGCATGGAGCACATGCTGGAAGTGATCCTGGCGCCGCGCGGCCTGGAGCGGGGAGAGGCCATCCACCGCCTGCTGGTCGAGCTGATCCAGGCGGCGCAGAAGGATCGCAGCATTCGCCACCTGCTGCGCACCAACATGAAATTGCTCGAGCGCAAGATCGTCGACCGGTCGGGCAAGACGGGCGAACACTATGTCGCCCGCAACAGCAGGGAGTACCGGGCGATCTGGCTGGCGGCCGCGGGCGGCGGGCTGCTGACGGTCGGCACGGCGGCGATCAAGCTGAAAGTCACCCACGCCGGATTGCCGCTGTTCCTGGAGGGTTTGCTCGCGGGACTCAACTACGCGGTGAGCTTCATGCTGCTGCACCACTTCCATCTTGTGCTGGCGACGAAACAGCCGGCGATGACGGCCGCGACACTCGCGACGCTGCTGCGCAACCGGGATCGCACCTCGCGCCTCGACAGCGTGGTCGAGTTCACGGTGCAGATCGTCCGGTCGCAGATCGCCGCGGCCACCGCCAACGTGATGTTCGTGTTCCTCGGCGCCTTTGCCTTCAGCTACCTGTGGAGCCTGATGCTGGGGCGCAGCTATCTGGGAACGGAGGAAGCCCAGCACGTGTTCGAAACGCTGAGCCCGGTCAACAGCGGCACGGTGTTCTACGCGGCGCTGACGGGCGTGATCCTGTGGATGGCGGCGATGATCGGAGGCTGGCTCGACAACTGGGCGGTCTATCGCCGGCTGCCGCAGGCGATCGCCGACCACAGGCTGGGATCGCGCCTGGGTCGCAATCGCATGGTGCGCGCGGCGGGCGTGGTCTCGCGCAACATGGCGGGGTGGGGCACCAATATCTCGCTCGGTTTCCTGCTGGGCATGGCGCCGGTGATCGGCGTGTTCCTCGGCCTGCCGATCGACGTGCGCCACGTCACGCTGTCGTCGGGCATGCTCGCGTTCGGCGCCAGCGGCCTCGAAGACTGGTTCACGCGTTCCTGGTTTTTCCTGGCGCTGGCCGGCGTCGCCACCATGTTCGTGCTCAACCTCAGCGTGAGCTTCCTGCTGTCGCTCTATACCGCCTCCCGCGCCTACGACCTGGGCGCCCGGGAACTTGGT
>DASVNF010000071.1:0-3418 GCA_036384015.1 Burkholderiales bacterium | reverse complement strand
CTTCCTCGAAGCGGCGTGTTTCTTCCCCGAGGCGATCGCCGGCCGGGCGCGCCGCGACAACTTCACGAGCGATGCTTCGCATCGGTTCGAGCGTGGCGGGGACTTCGACAACAATGTCGCCGGCATAGAGCGCGCAACGCGACTGATCCTGGAGATCTGCGGCGGCGAACCGGGACCGGTCGGGGACACGATTGCGAAACTGCCGCAGCGCAAGCCAGTGCGCATGCGCGCGGCCCGCGCCCGCAAGGTCATCGGGGTGCCGGTTACCAGCGAGGAGATGGCGGAAATCTTCCGACGCCTGGGCCTCGAGGCCAGCCGCGAAGGGGCCGGCGACAAGGAAGTCTTCGTGGTGACGCCGCCGTCCTACCGTTTCGACATCGAAATCGAGGAAGACCTGATCGAGGAAGTCGCGCGGATCCATGGCTTCGAGCGTATTCCTGTCCGTCCGCCCGTCGCAGCCGCGGTCATGTCGGTCGCGGGAGAGCGCCATCGGTCATTGCATGACCTGCGGAGGAAACTGGCAGCCGCCGAATACCAGGAGGTCGTGAACTACAGTTTCGTCGAGGCCTCCTGGGAATCCGACCTCGCCGGCAACGGCCTGCCCATCAAACTTCTCAATCCGATCGCCAGCCACCTGTCGGTCATGCGCTCCACCCTTGTCGGCGGATTGCTCGAAAATGTCCGTTACAACCTGAATCGCAAGCTGGAGCGGGTCAGGGTGTTCGAGATCGGCAGGGCCTTCCTGCGCGATCCGGGTGTCAGGGATGGCGACCTCGATGTCGGCGGCATCCGGCAGCCGGTCAGAATCGCGGCGCTGGCGTACGGCTCCGCGATGGCGGAACAGTGGGGTGAACCCTCAAGGCCGGTGGATTTCTTCGATGTCAAAAGCGACCTCCAGAACCTGATTGCGCCTTTGGCGGCTCGTTTCGAAGCGACCGGTCATCCTGCCTTGCACCCCGGCCGTAGCGCCCGGGTTCTGGTGGAAGGCAGGGAAATCGGCTTTATCGGTGAATTGCATCCGAAATGGCGTACAAAATACGGGGTTCCGGGGCCTGCCGTGCTGTTCGAACTGGATGCCGGGCCGTTGCAGATCGTAGGGCTGCCCGGCTATCGGGAGGTTTCGAAGTACCCGCCGGTCCGGCGCGACCTGGCGGTCACAGTCGATGAAACCACCCCCGTCCAGGCCATGCTGGATGCATTGATGCTGGCCAGGCCGGCGATTGTGGACAACATCGCGGTGTTCGACGTTTATCGCGGCAAGAACATAGATGCCGGGAAAAAAGGTCTTGCTTTCCGTGTGTTATTGCAAGATACTCAAAAAACACTTACAGATGCCGAGGTAGATGCCGCCATTGCGGGTTTACTTAAGGTTCTGGAACAAGAATTCGGCGCTAAGCTCAGACAATAAGGGGAATTCATGACACTGACCAAAGCAGACCTGGCGGATCTGTTGTTCGAGAAAGTCGGTCTCAACAAGCGCGAAGCGAAAGACATGGTCGAATCCTTTTTCGAGGAAGTCCGCATTGCCCTCGAGAGCGGGGACGGCGTGAAGCTGTCGGGGTTCGGCAATTTCCAGTTACGCGACAAGCCGCAGCGCCCGGGCCGCAATCCCAAGACCGGGGAAGAAATCCCGATCACCGCGCGCCGCGTCGTTACTTTCCACGCCAGCCAGAAACTGAAGGCCATGGTCGAGAAGAATTACGGTGGACAGCAGCAACAACCACAGCAGCAGTCCTAAGACCCAGCTGCCCCCGATTCCCGCAAAGCGTTACTTCACCATCGGTGAAGTGAGCGAGCTTTGCGGCGTCAAGCCGCATGTGCTGCGCTACTGGGAGCAGGAATTCACCCAGCTCAAACCGGTGAAACGGCGCGGCAACCGCCGCTACTACCAGCATCATGAAGTCCTGCTCATCCGCCGCATCCGTGAACTGCTGTACGAGCAGGGATTCACCATCAGCGGCGCCCGCGCCCGGCTCGACGAGTCCGCGGTGCAGGGAAAACCGGCCGCGTCCAAACTTACTCCGGCGTTGTTGCGCCGCGAACTCCAGAACGTCCTCGACTTGTTGCGCGCCTGATCGCCTGCAGCGGTCCTCTGCTATATAATCGCCGTTCGATTCGGGGCGTAGCGCAGCCTGGTAGCGTACCTGCATGGGGTGCAGGTGGTCGGAGGTTCAAATCCTCTCGCCCCGACCAATTTCCGCAGCAAACTTGAAGGCGCCGGCACAACCGCGAGCAGAATGAACGGACGGGAAGACCGCATTTCCGCACCAGTCGCTCCCTGGACCCGCCTCGACATCCGCAGTTTTCCTTTCCCGTGCGCATCCTGCTGAGCAACGACGACGGGTATTTCGCGCCCGGCCTTGCAGCGCTGGCCGAAGCGCTTTCCGCCCTGGCCGAAATCACGGTCGTGGCGCCGGAGCGGGACCGCAGCGGGGCCAGCAATTCGCTCACGCTGGACCGCCCCCTGCAGGTGCGCCGTTCCCACAACGGCTATTTTTACGTCAACGGCACGCCGACCGATTGCGTGCATCTCGGCGTCACCGGCCTGCTCGACAACCTTCCCGACATGGTGGTTTCGGGTATCAATCACGGTGCCAACATGGGTGACGACACCATCTATTCCGGCACAGTGGCGGCCGCCACGGAGGGCTTTCTGCTCGGCATTCCGTCGATCGCTGTGTCTCTCGCCAGCAAGTCCGCAGGCAACTATGCGACAGCTGCGCGGGTGGCGAGCGAGCTCGTGGAACGCGCCAGCCGGCGTCCGCTGGCATTTCCGATTCTGCTCAACGTCAACGTGCCTGATGTACCGTATGATCAGCTTGCGGGAACCGAGGTCACCCGCTTGGGCAGGCGGCACAAGGCCGAGCCCGTGATCAAGCAGATCAATCCCCGGGGAGAAACGGTTTATTGGGTGGGCGCTGCCGGCAATGCGCAGGATGCGGGCGAAGGCACCGATTTTCATGCCATCGCCAGTCGCCGGGTTTCGATTACCCCGCTGCAGATCGACCTTACGCAGTACGCGAAACTGGATAACGTCCGCGACTGGCTCGACGACCCTGCCCGGACCTGAAATCGGCGCCGACACCATGAATACCCGGATCAGCGGCATCGGCATGACCTCGCAGCGCACCCGCATGCGCATGGTCGAGCGCCTGCGCGACCAAGGGGTAAAGGACGAACAGGTCCTGGCCGCAATGCTGGATATCCCGCGCCATATTTTCGTCGACGAAGCGCTGTCGAGCCGCGCCTACGATGACGTCTCCCTGCCAATCGGATTCGGCCAGACCATTTCCAACCCTTTCACCGTGGCGCGCATGGTCGAACTGGCCCGCGGCGGCCGGGCCCTGGAAAAGGTGCTGGAGATTGGCACCGGTTGCGGCTATCAGGCCGCGGTGCTGTCGCGGGTGGCGCGCGGTGT
>DASVNF010000070.1:0-9423 GCA_036384015.1 Burkholderiales bacterium | reverse complement strand
GAAAGATCGCCGGTTGCCACGGCGGTCGTCACTTCGGCGATGTTGCGCACCTGGCCGGTCAGGTTGCCGGCCATGGAGTTCACGCTCTCGGTCAAGTCTTTCCAGGTACCGGCCACGCCCTGTACGTTCGCCTGCCCGCCGAGCTTGCCTTCGGTACCCACTTCCCGCGCCACCCGCGTCACTTCCGAGGCGAAGGAGCTGAGCTGGTCCACCATCGTGTTGATGGTGTTCTTCAGTTCCAGGATTTCGCCCTTGACGTCGACGGTGATTTTCTTCGAAAGATCGCCGGTTGCCACGGCGGTCGTCACTTCGGCGATGTTGCGCACCTGGCCGGTCAGGTTGCCGGCCATGGAGTTCACGCTGTCGGTCAAGTCCTTCCAGGTGCCGGAAACGCCTTCCACCTGTGCCTGGCCGCCCAGCTTGCCCTCGGTACCCACTTCGCGCGCCACCCGCGTTACTTCCGACGCAAAGGAACGCAATTGATCCACCATCGTGTTGATGGTGTTTTTCAGCTCGAGGAATTCGCCCTTGACGTCGACGGTGATTTTTTTCGAAAGGTCGCCGGTGGCCACGGCGGTCGTCACTTCGGCGATGTTGCGCACCTGGCCGGTCAGGTTGCCGGCCATGGAGTTCACGCTATCGGTCAAGTCTTTCCAGGTACCGGCCACCCCCTTCACCGTGGCCTGCCCACCCAGCTTGCCTTCCGTGCCCACTTCCCGCGCAACGCGCGTCACTTCCGAGGCGAAGGAGCCGAGCTGGTCCACCATCTTGTTGATGGTCTTGGCCGTGCGCAGGAATTCGCCCTGCAGCGGCCGGTCATCGACCTCGATGGCCATGGTCTGCGACAGGTCGCCCTGGGCGACCGCGCCGATCACCCGGGCGGTTTCGCTGGTCGGGTGGACCAGGTCGTCGATGAGGGCGTTGACTGACTCGATGGAATCCGCCCAGAACCCCCTGACTTCCCCCAGCGCGGCGCGCTGCTTGAGCTTGCCTTCCTTGCCGACGGTACGGCTCAGGCGGGCGAGTTCTTCGGACATCCGTTCGTTCAGGTCGACGACTTCGTTGAACGCGTCGGCCACCTTGCCCGGCAACCCGGTCCATTCCGATGGCAGGCGGATGGAGCCGTCCCCCTTCTTGAGCGCCGTCAGCGCCGCAAGCATGTGCGTCATTTCATTGTCGGCAGCGATCGGATGTCTGAGTGCGTCCATAGGCTTGGGTCCGGGAAATGTAAAATTTACGGGGAGTTGCGGCTGCCGACTGTGGCACGGGCGACAACCGCCAGCCACCCATGAGCCGATTGGCACATTGCGTTCTCCCTGGATTTTTGCTTGTCCGCCGTGTCTAAGTTATTGTTGGTGCGGACGAATTTTCATTATTGCGCCATTTGGGGCGAAAGGAAAGCCTCCCTTCCCTTGATCGCCGTTCGTAATGAGACTGCGCTGTTTGCCGCGGGTTCTCATCGCCAACCCAAAATGTGCGTGGCCAAAAATGCCGTTGGCGTACTGACTGCACGCGCCAATACAAGTTCCGCAAGAATCAAGCCGACCTTCACCACGGAGGCACAGCGGACACAGGGAAAAGCAGGAGAAAATGGAACCAGGTTTCATCGCGACGGGCTCGGTCAGCATGCCAACTGTGACGATCTTCCCCTGCCTGCCATTTCATAATCAATTGCCCCTGCTTTCCCCTGTGTCCTCTGCGCCTCTGAGGTGAAAATAGAGTCGGCTTTATCGTCAGTCGTCGATCGCCGAGTAGACCAGCGTCTTGAACAACTTTCGGTAATAGGCGCGGATCGGGCTGGGCGCCTGCGTCATATAGATGCCGACGAGCTGTTCCTTGGGATCCACCCAGAAGTAGGTGCCGGCGTAACCGCCCCACATGAACTCGCCTTGCGATCCGGCGACGCCGGCCACGCCCGGTGCCTGGCGCACGGCGAAGCCGAGGCCGAAGCTATAGCCCGGCGTGCTCAGTAATATCTCGCCCGGCGTCATCGGCGACTGCGCGAGGATGCGCGTGCCGAGGTGATCGGCAGTCATCAGTTCGATGCTCTTGCGGCTCAGCAACAGCCGGCCGTCGAACCGGCCGCCGTTCGCCAGCATTTGCGCGAAGCGCAGGTAATCCCGCGCGGTCGAAACCGCGCCCGCTCCCCCCGAATCGTTGCCCGGCGGCGATGAAACGTCATAGAGCTTGATGGCGGCGCCGCTGAAGGAATCCTTCTCCAGGCCCTGCGCCAGGCGCCCGGCCTTGTCCGGCGCGACAAAAAATCCCGTGTCGTCCATGCCGAGCGGCCTGAACAATCGCTCCTCGAGGAATTCGCCCAGGCGCTTGCCCGATGCCGCCTCGATGACGCGCCCGAGCATGTCGGTCGAGAGGCTGTATTCCCAGACGGTGCCGGGCTGGTGTCCCAGCGGCGCCTTCGACAACCGCTCGACTTCTTCTTCCGCGGTCAGTCCCCTGACGTCATCGTCGACGCCGCCCTTCGCATAGGCTTCCTTCACTCCGGTGTTCTGCGTGAGATTGGCGTAAAGCAGGCCGGAGGTGTGGCGCAGCAGGTCCTGCACGGTCATTTCGCGGTCCGCCGGCACCAGCGAATAGGTCGTCCTTGCGAACTCCGCATCCGTTTTCGCGACGCTGACCTTCATCTCCTTCATGGCGGGCAGGAATTTCGAGACGGGGTCGTTGAGCTGCATCTTCCCTTCTTCGATCAGCATCATCGCCGCCACTGAAGCCATGGGCTTGGTCATCGAATACATGCGAAAGATCGCGTCTTTCGCCAGCGGCTTCTCCGCGGCCTTGTCCTGGAATCCCAGCGACTCCGAATAGACCAGCTTTCCCTTGCGCGCCACCATCACGACCACGCCGGGCAGATTGCCCTTGTCGACATGCTCCTGGAAAACGCCGGCGATGCGGTTCAAGCGTTCCGCCGACATGCCCACGGACTCGGGCGTGGCGATCGACAGTTCCTCCGCCTGCAGGACGGCAACCGGGAAAATGAAAATGACGGCAAGCGTCCATGCCGCGACGCGCTCCATAACCATGTTGTTCTCCTCTCCCCTTAGGGGATTGTCATTGTTGGCGGCAGTTTACCGCGCGATGAGATTCAGATTGTGTTCCGGCAGGCAAACCCGAGGACGACAAGAGCGCAGCCCAGCGCCGCATAAAAAAGCCGCGCGCCGCCGCGACCGAAGTGACCGACGAAGAACTTCGCCTTCGGATGCTCGAAGAACCAGTTCCAGTCCAGCATCGCCGCGACGATGACGAAGGCGCCGACCAGCCAGGAAAACAGGGTTACCGGCAAGGAAAGCTTTCCCCGAAGGGGCCCTTGTCACTTGTCACGCGTCACTCGTCACGGTCTTAGATCGATTCCACGAATCGGGCGAGCGCGTCGCGATCGGCTTTCGGCATATTGCGGAAGGTTTCGCGCGCGGCATCGGCCTCGCCGCCGTGCCAGAGAATCGCTTCGGTGACATTGCGCGCACGGCCGTCATGCAGCAGCGCGCCGCTGCCGCTGACCGTCGGGGAAAGTCCCAATCCCCACAGCGGCGGCGTGCGCCAGTCGCGCGGGCCGGCAAGGAAATCGGGCCGGCCATCCGCAAGTTCCTCGCCCATGTCGTGCAGCAGCATGTCGGTATAGGCGCGGAAGGTGCGGCCGGAAAGCTGGCGCATTTCCACGGAGGTTCCGGTTTTCAGTTCCGGCACGTGGCAGACCGCACATTGCGCTTGCGCGAAAAGTCGCCCGCCCCTTTGCACCTGCGGATCGCGCATGTTGCGCCGGGCGGGCACCGCGAGGCCGCGCAGCCAGAGCTCCAGCGTGTCGATCTCGTTGGTGCCGAGCTCCGGCACGTTGCCCGGCAGGAGGCGCGCGCAGATGTCCTGCACCGGCGGGCAATTCTGCTCCGGAGAAAATTTCGAAGCCACGCCCATGTCGCCGATCGCGGCGCTGACGATCTGCTGTTTCAGCGTGGCCTGGTTGGCCTTCCATCCGAAGCGTCCGGCGGCGGGGCGCTTGCTGATCGAATCCCAGACGTAGTTGAGGCGGCCGTTGACGCCTGCCGCCTGCTGTTTGCGCGCGATGTCCTTGAGCGTGTCCTCGGGCACGGCTTCCAGCAAGCCGAGGCCGAAGATCGGCTGTGCATTGCGCGTGGAGGTCATGACATCGTCGCCGAGCGGACCGAAGTTGAGATTCTCGATGCGCAGCTTCGGCGATCGGAGCTCGACGGTTTCACCGTCGGGAAATGCGACTGTGCGCGCTTCCCAGTCGAGGTAGATGTCCGCTTCGCGGGGCACGGGTGCGCCGGCGTAGGCGAGGTCCACGCTGGTGCCGTCCAGGGCGCGGTTCTGCAGCTGGTCGCCGTAATTCGGATGCGGTTTCGGCGCGCCGTGTTCGTCCGCGCCGGGAATGCTCACGCGCACCAGCATGGAAAGCATCTGTTCACCGGATTCCGGCGGCTTGCCGCGGCCGGTATTGACGTGGCAGGCGCTGCAGCGGTCGGCGACGAAGGTCGGGCCCAGGCCCCAGTCGCCGTTCAGCGAGTTGACCGAAGCCCACTGGCGCTGGAACACACTTCTGCCCGCCATGAAAAGCTGCCGCTGCCGGGTATCGAGCACGGCGGCGGGTTCGGAAAAGGCCTGCTTGTCGGCGCGGGTGGTGGTGAAGCTGCCGGCCGACAGATCGATCTCCTCCAGCCGCTCCTGTCCGACTGCATACGCCCCGAGCGCAGCAACCAGGCCGAGCGGGGCGGCAAGCCAGAAAAAGGAGGAATTGACCGGCAATTTTGTTCTGCCTTGTAATCCGGAGCATGGCCAGTGTTGCACAAGATCGATGCCGCTGTGTAAAACTATGCCCGGGCACACGGTGCGCATAGACCCTATAGATGGCAGAAAACTTCAGGACAGGACTGTTCGAGGGAACGCGGCGATGGGATTGCTGAGCGGCACGCGGCCGCACGGCCTGGGCGTCAGGAACGGCAAACTCAAGGAAGCGCCTTCCTCGCCCAATGCCGTGAGCAGCCAGGCCGAGGACAGGGCGCACGCGATCGCGCCCCTGGGCTACCTCGGCACGCGCGAGGAAGTGGTCCGGAAGCTGCGCTCCATCATCGGCGACACGCCGCGCGCCCGCATCATCGAGCAAACGCCCGATTACCTCTATGTCGAATACGAGAGCGCGCTCCTGGGTTTTGTCGACGACGTCGAGTTCTACCTGCCGGCCTACGAGAAGGTCATCCATGTGCGCTCCGCTTCGCGCCTCGGCTACAGCGACTTTGGCGTGAACCGCAAGCGCATCGAGGATATCCGCGAAAAACTCCAGCAGGCGGCAGCATGACGGCCGGCGAACCCGGGGGACTGCAGAGCAACCTTCCGGAGGCGCAACAACCGAACTCCGAAGCGGAGGCGGAAGAGCCGATACGGACCTGGTGGCAGCGTTCCGCGCCGAAAGCCGCGGGGGCGGCGCTGGCGCTGGGCGCGGGGACACTCTGGTTCGGCAACATGTTATCGCGCGTACCGCTCGACGAGCAGTCCACCTTCAGCTACCTGCTGATGCTGCCGCTGCTGCTGATCGTGCCTGCTTTCTCGCTGGCCGCACTGAAGCTGTCGTGGACGGCCTTCAGCAACCGGACGACAGACGCGCGGACACTGGTCGTCGTGATCGCGCTCACAGCCGCGGCTTTCAACCTGCTCGCCATGGGGCGTTTCGGCAGCGCCCTGTGGCGCATATTCACGAATTAAGCGTTTGCTTACGCAAAAGTCATAAAGCGGTTGCACAAATATTGGGCGCCGGGCCATCGAAGCCGGTTCAGAAGCCGCCCGTAGTCTGTTGAATGCGGCGCCCTTTTACATAACGAAAATACTGTCAATAAACTGTCACAAAGGCGCCGCCAGCAGCATGCTAGCTTGTCCCATCCCGATAACCCGGCCCCTCCACCGTATGGACAAGAAGACTGCGCAGGCACCGCAAATCGAGAACGCCGCCGATTACGTCGACTCCCTGCTGCGCCCGCAGCCTGAAGATGTTGCGGTGAAATGGAAATTCATCGAGGGGCGGCGGATGCGGGACAAGCTCATCGGCAACGTGATTGTTCCCGACGAAACGCCGGGCAAGCTGCACGGGTAGAGACGAGAGAAAAGGTAAAAGGTAAAAGTAAATTTTTCAGGACTTCCCACCAAAAGAGACGCGCGTGCCGCGTCTTTTTTATTTCCGGAAGAAATAGTTCCGAGGTAAGGTCGAAGGTAGCCAGTTTTTCTACTTTAACCTTTCACCTTTTACCTTTTACCTTTTACCTTTAACCTTTAACCTTTAACCTTTAACCTTCGTGTCGCACGCCGTCGGCGGGCTCAGTCGGACGCGAACCCGCTGTCGCGGTGCGTCCCGTCGCAAAACGGCTTGTTCTTCGATTCCCCGCAGCGGCAGAGGAAGGCCTGCTTGCCGGTCCAGGCGATGGCGCCGGAAGGATCGTCGATGCGCATGTCGCCCAGGCAACGGATCGGTCCGTTCGGACGCAGGCTGATCTTGAGCACGCCGCCGGTGGACTCGGGATCGGCGCATTTCGGCTTGTACGCCGCGGACACCGCGCCGCGGTCGCGGAAACCCGTGTCCCTGTGGGAGCCGTCGCAATAGGGCTTGGAGGCGGAGCGGCCGCAGCGGCAAAGCAGCAGTTCTTCGGCCTGTTCGAGCAGGCTGCCGTCCGCCGCGAAAATCTCCGCGTCGCCACTCACTTTCAGTGGACCGTCGACCTGTGGCTGCAAGGTATTCGCCATCTGCAGTCTCCATGACCCCGAGTGCAATCAATCGGTGCGCGCCGCACTGTCCCGGCGCATCAGCAGGCGTATCTGCACGGCGCACAGTCTAGCGCGCTTGCGACCTTCGCGTGCAAGGCCTGCATGTTGTGTGGTAAACGTGGAACAAGGCAGCAAGCTTGTAGCAATTTTCAATCCCATCAAGCCGGGCGAGCGACCGGCCGGCGGAATCGTTCCAGGGGAGATCATTCCGTCGGCGGCATCGAGATCACCGCCGGCCATTAGTGCGCCACCCTTGAGGTCAACACCGGTGAGCACGCCATCCACGTGCGCGGCCACGCGCATTTCTTCGAAACCAACCGCGTGCTCCGGTTCGACCGCGTGACCACGCCCGAACCGAAGCGCATACCTGTACCATCGCCACAGTTCGACCTGCGCGCAGCATGCGCACGCTGCGCAAGAAGGACTGCTGCACAAGGCTGCACTGCCCCACATAGAAGTGGGCCGCAGACGTTCAGGGTTGATGCCGACGGCAAGCTGCTCCATGTCGAACCGGCGACAAGCGTTCCTCCCAAACAACAGATTCATGCCGCGCAGACCGGGTGTTTTTCTGTTGCGCCTTCCCCAATTCGGTGCCACTCTTTGCGCGTTTGGTGCAGCCCTTGCATCTTAGCCGCGACCAGAAAAGAATAGTTACAGGCGACTGTCCGGCGGCCGATTCATTGCTAATTCCGGGCTTTAACGATTTCATCGTGATGTGAATTCAAGCGGGCACGCTTCGTGCGAACGGCATGGCGGGCTTGCTTCAACGGATCCATTCTGATGAGTAGCGTTGTTGCTTTTTTCTTCGACGTGCTCGCCTACAGCTCGATTTTCGTGCTGGTTGTGCTCGGCCTCGGCGTGATCGCCAGCATGATGGGCATTTTCAATTTCGCCCATGGCGAGTTCGTCCTGCTGGGCGGATATACGGTGTACCTGTTTCACAATCTCGGCCTGCCGGTCTGGATTGGCATGCTTGTCGCGCCCTTCGCCGTCGCCCTGGTCGGCCTGGCCCTTGAACGCGTCGTCATCCACCGGTTTTATGCAACCCCGATCGTCGCCATGCTCGGCACTTATGCCATCGGCCTGGCGCTCCGGGAAAGCGTGCGCTCGTTGCTGGGCGGCCAATTCTATTCGGTCACCGCTCCCCTGGTCGGCTCGTTTTCTTTTGGTGAGATCTCCATTTCCCGCTGGCGCACGGCCGTGATCCTGATAACGGCCGTCGTGATGGTCGGATCCTACCTGCTGCTCACCCGCACGCGTCTCGGACTGCAGGTGCGCGCCGCGCTCGAGAATCCGGCCCTCGCGCGCGCCTCCGGCATTTCCACGTCCCGTGTATACGCCGCGACATTCACGTTCGGCGCAGCGCTTGCCGGCCTTGCCGGCGGTTTGATGGTGCCGATCTACGCGATCAGCGCGGACATGGGGGTGCCCTTCCTGATCAAATCCTTCCTGGCCGTCATGCTCGGCGGCATGGGCGGCTTCGAGGGTGCCATCGCGGGCGCGGCGCTGGTAGGCGCCGGCAGCGCCGCCTTGCCCTGGGCGATCAAGCCCGTTGTGGCAGACGTTCTTGTCTTCGTGATCGCGATCGCGATCGTGAAGGTCCGGCCGGAAGGCCTTTTGTCAAAGTGGAGGAGCAAATAATGACAGTCGACGATCGCAACCACCGCTCGCCGTCCGCTTCCCGACGGCTTTTCCTGCAACGAACCAGCCTGCTGTCGGGCATGATCGCCCTTGGCGGGGGCAGCTATCTTCTGAATCCGAAAGGCGCTTGGGCGGCAGACCCGATCAAGGTCGGCATTGCAACCGACCTGACGGGCCCCATCAGCTGGGGCGGCATCCCAAATTCACAAGTTGCGAAAATGGCGATCGAGCAGATCAACGCGAGCGGGGGCTTGCTCGGCCGGCCGATACAGATGATCCTGGAGGACACCGCCACCAACGAACAGCTTGCCGTGACCAAGGTGCGCAAGCTGGTGACGCAGGACAAGGTCGACGTCGTGTTCGGCGGCATTACCAGTTCCATGCGCAATGCCATCAAGGACACGATCGTCAACCGCGGCAAGACGCTCTACATCTATCCGCAACTGTACGAAGGCAAGGAATGCACGCCCTTCCTGTTCTGCACCGGACCGACGCCGGCGCAGCAATGCGACACCTTCATCCCCTGGCTGATCAAGAACGGCGGCAAGAAGTTCTACCTCCCCTCCGCCGACTATGTCTGGCCGCACGTTCTCAACGAGTACGCGCGCAAGACGATCGTCAAGAATGGCGGCGAGGTGATCGGCGAGGAATATTTTCCGGTCGACCACAACGAGTACAGCGCCGCGGTCAACAAGATCATGTCGAGCGGAGTCAACGTGGTCTTCAACACGACCATTCCACCCGGTGTCGCGGCATTCTTCAAGCAACTCAATGAGGCCGGCTTCCAGAAAAGGGGGGGGCGGCTGGCCTGCGTCTACTACGACGAAAATGCGTTGGGAATCACGCCAGCGCATGAGATCGAAGGGCTGGCGAGTTGCCTCGACTATTTCCGGGCAGTCAACGACCCTTTCGGCAACCAGCTGCAGGCGCAGTACGCCAAGTTGTTCGGCGAAAAGGCCCTATTCACCGCCGGCAGCGGCTCGACCGGCATGTACCGCGGCATCA
>DASVNF010000069.1:0-24732 GCA_036384015.1 Burkholderiales bacterium | reverse complement strand
AATGTGGATGACCTTGATCTCGAGCTTCTGCGCGAGTTCGGCCCACTTGGCGCGGGTCTTCGGTTCCGTGACCTTGAGGCCGGTGTCCTTGGCCACGTTCAGGAGCGCCTGCTTGGTCAGGTGGGAAACCAGGCCCGGATTCGCGCCGTGCATCAGCACGCAGGCCGGCCCCTTCGGGTACTTGGCGCGCATTTTCAGCGCCGCCTCGCGGTAGGCATAGTTGGTGCGCCGCGCCGCCGGCACGCTGGTGTTGTTGTGACCGCCGGGCCACGGCTCGATGCAGGCGTCGATGTAGAGGATGCCGCGCTTCTGGCAGTACTCGATGGTGTCGAGGCTGTTCACGTCATACGACGCGTTGACCAGGAAATCGCCTTCGGCGAGATACTTGTCGTACTGGGAGACATACGATTCCTTCCTGATCGGCTCGATGATGAACTTCACGCCGAGGCTGCCCGCGATCTCGCGGCCGAACGCGTTGGCCGTGACGATGGTGATCTGCTCGGGCTTTATGTCGATGTGGCGCAGGATGAGCGGCAGGGAGCCCTGCCCGACCGAGCCGAAACCCACGATGAGCATCTTGCCCTTGAAGGACGCGTACTTCCTGAATTCACCCAATTCTCAATTCTCCTTGGTCATGCCGCCAGGCGCCGTTCGCGCGAGGGGCACTTTATAGACGAAGTCGGTGACAATCTCAACCCTGCTGGTGGCGGGAGAGCGCCCAGGCAACGTGGCTGCGGACCATTGCGGAGGGATGATCGCGCCGCCCCTCCAGGGCAGCGACGACAGCCGGCGAGGACGGTGCGTTGCCCAGGCCCACGGCAATATTGCGCAGCCAGCGCTCGTGGCCGATGCGGCGGATGGCGCTGCCCTCCAGTCGCCGGTTGAACTCTTCCTCGCTCCACGCGAACAGCTCCACCATGCCGGGGGCATCGAGTCCGCCGCGCGCCGCGAAGTCCGCCATGTCGGTTTTCTGCGCAAAACGGTTCCAGGGGCACACCAGCTGGCAATCGTCGCAGCCGTAGACCCGGTTGCCGATGAGCGTCCGCAATTCCTCCGGGATGTCGCCCTTGTTCTCGATGGTCAGGTAGGAAATGCAGCGGCGCGCGTCCAGCTGGTAGGGTCCGACGATGGCCCGCGTCGGGCAGACGTCGATGCAGCGGCTGCAGGTGCCGCAGTGCTCGGATTGCGGCGCATCCACCGGCAGCGGCAGGTCGGTGAAGATCTCCCCGAGAAAGAACCACGAGCCTGCCTCGCGATTCAGCAGCAGCGTGTGCTTGCCGCGCCAGCCGAGGCCGGATTTTGCCGCCAGTTCGACTTCCATCACCGGCGCGCTGTCGGTGAATACCCGATGGGAAAACTTGCCGATGCTCGCCTCGATCCTGTCGCAGAGTGCCTGCAACCGGTTCCGCAGGACCTTGTGATAGTCGCGTCCCAGCGCGTACCGGGCTATGTAGGCCTTGTCGCTCTCCGCCAGGACCTCCCAAGGATCGCGGGCCTCCGGCGGAAAATAATTCATCCGCACCGTGATTACGCGCAAGGTGCCGGGCACAAGTTCCGCGGGACGGGAGCGGCGCGAGCCATGCGCCGACATGTAATCCATGTCGCCATGCCAGCCGCGATCGAGCCATTCCATCAGCCGGGCTTCGGCCTCGCCCAGCTCGCAATCGGCGATGCCGGCCTGCTGGAAGCCGAGTTCCGCCGCCCAGCCGCGGATGCGCCCGGCGAGCGCGTCGAAATCCGGCGCCGCCGCCTCAGCGCGCGGCGCGGCGCTGCCGGTCTGCTCCATCGGCCGCAGCCGCGACGATGAAATCGAGCTTGCGTGTTTCGCCGTGCTTCATGATGAAGAAACGCTCCGCGGGGATGCCCGCGCTGGCGAGCGCTTGCGCGAGTTTCATGGGCGGCTCATCCAGGCGCTCATCCGTCAGCTTGAAGGTGCCCCAGTGCATGGCCACCGAATATCTTGCATTGAGGTCGCGATGCGCCTTGACCGCCTCTTCCGGGTTGACATGCATGACCTTCATGAACCAGCGCGGCTCGTAGGCGCCGATCGGCAGTGCGGCAAGGTCGATCCTGCCGAAGCGCTTGCCGATGTCGGCGAGGTCCTGCGAATAGCCGAAATCCCCGCCGAACAGGAAACGCATCTGCGGATGCTCGATGACCCAGGAGCCCCACAAGGTCTTGTTGGTGTCCCAGGGCGTGCGCGCGCTCCAGTGCTGCACCGGAGCCAGGTGCAGCTTGAGGCCCATGTGATCGCGGCTGTCCCACCAGTCGAGTTCCGTCACGTTGTCGATGCCCTGGTCGTGGAACCAGTCTTTCAGGGCCAGCGGGACGAAGAACATCGGCGGTCCGCCCTTCTGTGAGTTCAGGCGTTGCACGGTGCCCCGGTCGAGGTGGTCGTAATGACTGTGGGAAATCACCACCACGTCGACATGCGGAAGGGTATCGAAATCCAGGCCCGGTGCGACGCGGCGTTTCGGTCCGGCAAATGACAGCGGCGACGCACGCTCGGTGAGATGCGGATCGGTGAGGATGTTCACGCCGCCGAGCTGCAGCAGGAATGTGGCGTGGCCGATCCAGGTGAGCGTCGGTTCGGTCCGGTTGGAGGCGAGGAAAGCGGTGTCGGGTCTGAGCAACGGAAAGTTGTAGCCCTCCTTCGGGTCCTCCGGCAGATTCCCGGTCATGCGCTGCCACTGCCACTTCCAGAAGCTCTGCTTGCCGGGATGCGGATAGTTGTTGCGGAATCCGTCCGGAGTGTGGTGGGTTTTCATCGGATTATAATTGGGCTTGCCATGGCAGGCGGTGAACAACAGGGCGCCGGCGATGCACAGAACGACCTTCGATTTCATTGTTCCCGCGGGGCTGGTGAATTCGCCGCAGTGTAACCGGCGATGAAGGTCCAGGCAAAAAACCACATGACAAGGGAGCGGGCAGATGGCGGCGAAGAAGCAGGCGGTGGGCGTGATCGGACTGGGTTCGATGGGCATCGGCGTTGCTCGCACGCTGGTCGGGAAGGGGTTCGACGTCCACGCCTTCGATGTACGGCCGGAGGTCGTCAAGGCTTTTGCCAACGAAGGCGGCATTGCCGCGAAAAGTCCCGCCGAAGTCGGCCGCAATGCCCCGGTCGTCATCATCCTGGTCGTAAACGCCGACCAGACCAATGAAGTGCTGTTCGGCAAGGACGGGGCCGCGAGCACCCTGGCCAAGGGCTCGGTCGTCGTTGCCAGCAGCACCGTCGCGCCGGAATTCGCCGTCGACCTGGGCAAGCGGCTGGAAGCGAAAGGGTTGCTGCTGATCGACGCCCCGGTTTCCGGCGGCGCCGGGCGAGCCGCCAAGGGCGAGCTTTCCATCATGGGGTCGGGATCCAAAGCCGCCTTCAGGAAGGCCGACGCGGTGCTCAAGGCCATCGCAATCAAGGTGTATCAACTGGGCGACGACGCCGGCACCGGCTCCAAGGTGAAAATGATCAACCAGCTGCTGGCCGGGGTGCACATTGCCGCCGCCGCGGAAGCGATCGCGCTCGGCATCCGCACCGGCGCCGATCCCAAGGTCATCTACGAAGTCATTTCCAACAGCGCCGGCTCGTCCTGGATGTTCCAGAACCGGGTGCCGCATGTCCTCGAGGGCGATTACACGCCCCTGTCGGCGGTGAACATTTTCGTCAAGGATCTCGGCATCGTGCTCGATTCGGCGAAGAAAATGGCGTTTCCGCTGCCGCTCACGGCGGCCGCGCACCAGCAGTTCCTCGGCGCCGCCGGCGCCGGCCTCGGCTACGAGGACGACATCGCCGTGATCAAGGTTTATCAGAAGCTGTCGGGGATCGAGTTGCCTGAGAAGAAGAAAGCCAGGAAGACGTGACTACGTGACGGGTGACGAGTGACAAAAAGGCGTAACGGGCCCTGATATTCCCGGCTTTCGCATCACTCGTCGAAGCCTTCCCCGTCGTCACGCCTCTTCAGATCTTGTCGTTCTCCAGCTTTTTCTCCAGCTCGATAAGTACCAGCGCCAGTTCCGGCTGGTTGGGGTTGAGTTCGAGCGCGCGGCGGAAATAGTCCGCCGCCTTGCGGTAGTCGCTGCGCTCCAGCCAGATCTGGCCGCAGCTTTCCAACGCGCCGAACTGGTAAGGATTGAGTTCAATCGCGTGGCCGTAGTCCGCCAGCGCACGGTCGTGGTCGCCCAGCGCGACGAAGGCATCGCCGCGTCGATTCCATGCCTCGGCGAATTCCGGTTTCAGCGCGATCACGCCGTTCAGCTTCTCGATCGCCTCGACGGGTTCGTTCTCGGTAAGCAGGCGCAACCCGGTCTGGAACATGGGGTCCGCCACCGGGTCGTCGGTTCGCATCCAGATGCCCCACACCACCTGCTCCGCCATCCCACGGATCATTTCCTCTTCGTCCCAAAGCGCCGCCAGCACCAGCGGCACGTCTTCCAGGGTTCCCACTTCGGCAAGCCTTGCGAAACCCAGGCGGCGCTTCTCCAACTGGCCGCTCCTGGTCTCTTCGAGGGCCCGCTGGCGGGACATCGGCGTCCAGTCGGCGGCATCGGCCATAAAGCAAAGGCAAGCCAGGAGCGCCACGGCCGCATGAAAACGCATGGACATCGAACGATTCCCTCCACGGGCTCTTCCAGGCAATGATTCTATCGTGCCAATCCGTGGCTACGCCGCGGTTGCAATCGGGCGTGCCCTACTTCGCAGCTTCCCCGCCCGCAAGCCTGCGCTGCAGGACCGGCAGCTTTTGCGCCAGCGCGGAACCCATGTACATCTGCGGGTTGGAAGGTTCGAGCCCCTCCCTGACTTCCCGCTCGCGAATCCACGCCCTGGCCATCACGAAGGCATCGGCAAAGGAATGGGTCTGGCGCAGGGCTTCGTCGTATAACGCCCGCGAGAAATACGTGTATTCGGAATCGTCGCCGCATCCGAAAGACGTGTGTTTGGCGTCGGCCGCAGTCATCACCAGAGTGTGCGGATCCTTGAGCGCCTCGATGAACCCGCCGGAATAGCATGCCGACACGACGACGATCCGCCACTTGATGCCCGCATCGTCAAGCGCCGACCGCAAATCGGCGGGACGGATTTGGGCGAGCTGGAGCGGCCAGAACTCCGTGCTCAACTGATGCGTCTCCGACCCGTGCGTCGTGATGTGCAGCAGCACGATGTCTTCCGCCGGATCGATGCGCCTGCCGACCGCCCGCAGGGTCTGCCGCAAACTGGTCAGCGATGCGATGGGCATCCTGTCGACCAGCGAGGCGTGGTTGACCAGCGCAATGCCGCGGCCGCCGGTATCGAAGCGTTCGCGCAGCAGGCTCTCCACCGACTTCATTTCCTTCATGAACACATCCTGCGAGGCATATGGCGCGAAACCGACGAAGTACAGGTCCGGGATCCCCGGCCGCTGCGGCCGCAGTTTTTCCAGGGCGGCCTGCAGCAGTCCGGGCTGGGCGTAGAAAGTCGCCTCCTCAACGGCGGCAAAAGACCGCGGGCGATCGCCGGGCAAGTTTTCCGCATCATTCGAGTCCCAAAGCCATCCCGGTGGCAGAAAGTAAGTCGGCACCAGCACGACGGTCGCGAAGACAAGCACCGGCAGGGCCGCTCCCCTGGCGTCGCCACCCGCAATACGGGCGACCGCCAGCAGGGTCGCCGCGGCCCACCAGGCGACCAGGACGTTGTACAGCTCCACGGAATTGACGCCGTCCCGCAGCGGAATCCAGCCATGGTCGACGGCCAGCCATGCGCAATTGGCGATGACGTTGAGCGTGAGCGCCGCGGATGCCACCGCCACGGGAATCAGCATCGCGGGCTGCGGGGTACGCAGGATTCCGCCGATCACGTGCCCCGCCAGCAATACCAGCAGGATGCCGAACACTGCCGAGGGCAGGGCTTGGAAGTCGAAGAAGCCGTCCGTCCCGACGAACGCGACGCCCGCCGCCACATTCATCAGGACCCCGAGCGCGACGAGCGCGATGAGCTGGTTGGCATCGGCACGGAAACGCAGCGGATCCGTTCGCATGAAAAACAGCAGGCGCGCGCCCGCCGCAAGATTGCCGAGGAATCCCTGCAAGCCGCCGCGGCCGGAGCCCCGCACCCTGCCCAGCATCGGCGGGGCGGCGGGAGCATCGATTGCGGACTGCGGGTTGTCCCGCCCGTCTCCAGGCGTGTCGTTCATGGCCGCATTCAGATGAAGCGTTTCTGCTTCTCGGACAGGATTTTGCCGATTGCGTCGATCGAATCGCGGACCCCGTCCATGTTCGGATTGATTGCCAGAGCGCGCTCGAAATAATCGAGCGCGCCTGCCAGGTCGCCCTTGCGGATATGAAGCTGGCCGTAGCCGGCGAGAACACCGAAATGCTGCGGATTGCGCCGGATCACTTCATCGCAATCGCGCAGGGAAAGATCGTCCTCGCCCAGCAGGAAATAAAGGGTGGCGCGCTTGTTCCAGCCCTCGGCGAATTCCGGTTTCATGCGGATCACCTGCCCGAAAGTTTCCACCGCGGCCCGCCAGTCGCCCTTCTCCATCTGCGCCATTCCCGCTTCGAATACACGATCGGTTGCCGCATCGCCAGACCGGCTCCAGATGCGCCAAATCGCCCGCTCCGCCGCCTGCCGCACTTCCTGTGCGGGATCATGCAGCGCCGTCAACAGCGGGGGCAGGTCTGACTGCTTGCCCGCTTCGGCGAGCACGGCGCAGGCCCGGACCCTGGTTGTCGCGTCCCTGCTTCGCAGATCGGACACTGCCTTTTCCCGCGCGGCTGCGCCTGCGTCCTGCGCAGCTCTGGCGGCCGGCGCGAACGCGAACAGCAATCCCAGGATCAGGGCATGCAGCAGCACCCGCCTCACGAAACTCCTGTCCGGACCCAACATGGCAATCCCCGGGACAACCCTCTAAAATGCGTCACCGCGACGTGCGGTCTGCCCCCGATTCTACTCCGCACCATTCCGCCGAGGACCATCATGCCGAAATTGCTGTTGCCCGTCCTGTTCGCTTTTGCGGCCGCCGCCGAGGCGGCACCCTATCCGCTCGGCACCATGACCTGCGCCGACATCGGCGCATTCGCCTCCGAATCGATGGGCTGGAGGAAAGGCGGCCGGACCCGCGACGATGCCCTTGCGGAACTGGACAAGCGCACGTTCAAGGATCCTGTCGAGAAGAAGAATCTGCTGGCCGTCCTGGACCTGGTGTACGGCTCCTACGGACGCAACTGGACCGTGGAAAGTGCCGGCAACGTGATGCGCAAGGATTGCGAAACCGGCCGCTAACGCAGGGAGAGGGAAAGATGAAAGCGCAAAGACAAGGGAAGAATCTGCACCGATGCAGGCATGCCTTGCGATGACGACCCATCTTGCGCCACCTGCGCGGCCGGGACAGCCGCTCGCCGACGTGGATACTCCGGCATTGCTGCTGGACATGGACGCCTTCGAACGCAACCTCGACCGCATGGACCAGACGCTCGCCGCCTTCAAGGTTCGCGTGCGTCCGCACGCCAAATCGCACAAATGCCCGGAGATCGCGCTGCGGCAGATGGCCCGCGGCGCGGTGGGCGTATGCTGCCAGAAGGTTTCCGAGGCGGAAGCCATGGTCGGCGGCGGCGTCATGAACGTCATGGTCAGCAACGAAGTGGTGGGCCCCGCCAAGCTGGCGCGCCTTGCAGTGCTGGCGAAGCGCGCCCGTGTCAGCGTTTGCGTCGACGATGCCCGCAACGTCAGCGATCTCGATGCGGCGGCCCGCAATGCCGGAGTGAAACTGGACGTGCTGGTGGAAGTCAACGTCGGCGCGAACCGCTGCGGCGTGGAAGCCGGACAGCCGGTCCTTGATCTTGCGCTGCGCATTGCGGCGGCGAAGAACCTGCGCTTCGCCGGCCTGCATGCCTACCAGGGCGCCGCGCAGCACGTGAGGACGCCGGCCGACCGGCGGACCGCGATCGCGAGGGCAGTACAGCAGGTACGCACGACAATCGAGTTGCTGCACGAGGCCGGTTTGCGGCCCGATATCGTCACGGGCGCCGGCACCGGCACTTATCCGCTCGAGGCGGGCAGCGGCGTTTACAACGAAATCCAGCCCGGATCGTATGTGTTCATGGATGCGGACTACAACCGGAATCTGGGTGAAGACGGCAAGCCCGTCAAGGTGTTCGAGCAAAGCCTGTACGTGTGGGCCACCGTGATGAGCCATAGCGTGCCGGAACGCGCGGTGGTGGATGCGGGACTGAAGGCCTTGTCCGTGGATTCCGGCATGCCGCTGGTCGCTGACCTGCCTGGGGTCGAATTCCTGAAGGCATCCGATGAGCATGGCGTGCTGAGCGTGCCGCCAGGAACCGCGATCGACGTCGGCGACAAAATCCGCCTGATACCAGGGCATTGCGACCCGACAGTGAATCTCTACGACTGGATCGTGGGCGTGCGCGCAGGCAAGGTCGAGTCCGTCTGGCCCATCACCGCCCGCGGGGCTTTCTACTGACTACCGCTTCCCCCCTTGGACCTTCAACGCAGAGGCGCAGAGAAAATCGCGCAGAGAAATTCAGAAGATAAAACAGGATGGGGATTAACGTGGAAATTACTTCAGCGGACAGCAGGGTCACTACTGAGAGTTCCGTTTATCTTGTTTTTTCTGCGCATCCTCCGCGCCTCTGCGGGAAGAAGTAAGCTCTTGAGGGCATCATGCCAGGACCGAAAACCTATCAGTTCGACACGCTGAGCCTGCACGCGGGGCAGCAGCCCGATCCGCAATTCGGTGCGCGCGCCCAGCCGGTCTATTTCACCACTTCCTACGTCTTCAAGGACACCGACCAGGCTGCCTCGCTGTTCAACATGGAACGGGCCGGCCATGTCTATTCGCGCATCTCCAATCCCACCAATGCGGTGCTGGAAGAACGCATTGCCGCGCTCGAAGGCGGCGTAGGCGCCATCGCGACTGCGAGCGGACAGGCCGCAATGCATCTCGCGATCGCCACGCTGATGGGCGCGGGATCGCACATCGTCGCCTCGCGTTCGCTCTACGGCGGCTCCCACAACCTGCTGCAATACACCCTGCCCCGCTTCGGCATCGATACCACGTTCGTCGATCCGCGCGACGTCAACGCCTTCCGCAAGGCGATCCGGCCGAACACGCGCCTGGTCTTCGGCGAAACCCTGGGCAATCCCGGTCTCGACGTCCTCGACGTGCCCAGGGTCGCGGCAGTGGCCCACGAAGCCGGGCTGCCGCTGATGGTGGATTCGACGTTCACCACGCCCTGGCTGATGCGGCCATTCGATCTCGGCGCCGACCTGCTGTTCCACTCGGCCACCAAGTTCCTCGGCGGCCACGGCGTGGCGATCGGCGGCGTCGTGGTGGACGGTGGCAAGTTCGACTGGGAGAAGTCGGGCAGATTTCCCACGCTGACCGAACCGTATGAAGGCTTCCACGGCATGGTGTTCAGCGAGGAATCGACCACCGGGGGGTTCCTGCTGCGCGCGCGCCGCGAGGGCCTCCGCGACTTCGGCGCCGCGATGAGCCCCATGAATGCGTTCCAGATCCTGCAGGGCGTCGAGACCCTCGGCCTGCGCATGCAGAAACACATCGACAACACGCGCAAGGCGGTCGCCTTCCTGTCGAAGCACGAGGCCGTCGAGTCGGTGTCCTACCCCGAGCTGCCTTCGCATCCCGATCACGAGCTTGCGAAAAAAATCCTGCCGCGCGGTTGCGGCGCCGTCTTCAGCTTCAGCCTCAAAGGGGGCCGGCCGGCCGGCAAGCGCTTTATCGAGGCCCTCAGGGTGTTCTCGCACCTCGCCAACGTCGGCGACGCCAAGTCGCTGGTCATCCATCCGGCCACGACGACACACTACCGTATGGACGACGCGGCGTTGTGTGCAGCGGGCATCACCGAAGGCACGGTAAGGCTTTCGATCGGTCTCGAGGACGGTGACGATTTGCTCGAAGACCTGAGCCGCGCGCTCTACGCTTCGCAAAAGGCCTGAGCTCCTGCGTTCGCGCTCATGGCCATCACCCTCGGTTTCGACGTCTACGGCACCCTGATCGACACTGCGGGCGTCACGGCGGCGTTGCGTCCGCTGGCCGGAGAGCGTGCGGCGGAATTCGCCCGGCAGTGGCGGGACAAGCAACTCGAATATTCCTTCCGGCGAGCATTGATGCGCAGGTACGTGGACTTCGCCGCCTGCACGGCACAGGCACTCGAGTACACCAGACGTCTTCACAAGGTGGCGCTGCAGCCGGCGGACATCGACCGGCTGCTCGCCTTGTACACGGTACTGCCGGCGTTCGCCGACGTGGCCCCGGGCCTTGCAAGCCTGAAAAAGTTGCCCCTGCGGCTGTTTGCATTTTCCAACGGGCGGCCCGACGACGTCGAATCGCTGTTGCGCAATGCGGGCATACGCGGCGAGTTCGAAGGTGTCGTCAGCCTCTTTCATGCCCGCACCTTCAAGCCGGATGCGGCGGCGTATGATTTTTTTCGGGCAGCGGCCAACAGCCGGGACGGTGAAACCTGGCTGGTTTCGAGCAATCCCTTCGATGTGATCGGCGCGGTCTCATCCGGAATGAAAGCAGCCTGGGTGCGGCGCTCCGCGGAAGCGGTCTTCGATCCCTGGGAGATCCAGCCGACGGCGACTGTTTCCGGCATCGGCGAACTGGTCGAACTGTTTCGCGGAGACACCGGAGGGACCTGACTTTCTTCGTGATCCTGCGTGTTGTTCGTGTCTGCGTGAGATTTTCAGTAAAGGATGATCGGCAATGTATCTAACGGTGGACACCCACAAGACCTACGCCTACACCGCCAACAAGGCGTTCGATGCAGGCAAGCCGACCGTGGTATTCATCCATGGCGCGGCGAATGACCATAGCGTCTGGGGGCTGCAGAGCCGTTATTTCGCATATCACGGCTGGAATGCGCTTGCCATTGACCTGCCCGGCCACGGCAAGTCCTGCGGCAAACCCCTTGCGTCGGTGCCCGAAGCCGCAGCCTGGATAATCCGACTCCTCGACACCGCCGGCGCCGGCAAGGCCGCATTGGTGGGCCACAGCATGGGCTCGCTGGTCGCACTGGAGGCGGCTGCGCGCCATCCCGATCGCATCGTCAGGATCGCGCTGGCCGGCAGTGCGGCGCCCATGCCTGTCTCGGAACCTTTGCTCAATGCCTCGAAGGCCGATGACCATGCGGCCTACGAGATGATCAACGTGTTTTCGCACAGCGCGCCGGCGCAGCTCGGCGGCAACCGGACGCCGGGCGTGTGGATGATGGGCAATGCAATGCGGCTGATGGAACGCTCCGCGCCGGGAAGCCTGTTTGCGGACTTCAGTGCGTGCAATGCCTACGCCGGCGGCCTGGAAGCGGCCGGGAACGTGAAATGCCCGTCATTGATGATCCTGGGCAAGCGCGACCTGATGACGCCGATGAAGGCATCCAGGGAACTCATCGGCGCGATCAACGGGGTAAAGGTGGTCAGCCTCGACGGCACCGGACATTCGCTGATGGCGGAGAAGCCTGATGAAGTCCTCGACGAACTGATCGCCTTTCTGGAATAAAAAAAGCCGGCGTCTGCCGGCTTTTTCACGGTGGCAATGGTCAGGGCAGGAACTGCGTCACTTTCTCAGCCTGCTTGAGCAGGGTTTCCGCGTCGCTGACCTCGAATTTGCCAGGCTGCTCCACGTTGAGGGTCTTGACCTCGCCATCCACCACCAGCATCGAATAGCGCGCCGAACGCACGCCCATGCCGCGCTGGACCAGGTCCATTTCGAGGCCCAGGGCCTTGGAAAACAGGCCGCTGCCGTCCGCCATCATGCGGACCTTGCCTTTGCTCCCCTGCTCCTTGCCCCACGCGCCCATGACGAAGGCGTCATTGACCGAAACGCACCAGATTTCGTCGACTTTCCTGTCCTTGAATTTGCTCGCCGACTGGATGAAACCCGGCAGGTGCTTCGCCGAGCAGGTCGGCGTAAAGGCCCCGGGCAGGCCGAAGACGGCGATGCGCTTGCCGCGCACGATATCCTCGATCTTGAATGCGTTCGGTCCCACCGTGCAGCCGGGCGTTTCCTCTTCGATGAATTCGTACAAGGTGCCGGGCGGCAGCTTGTCCCCAACCTTGATCGTCATGTGCTATTCCTCCGTAAGTCTGGATTGTTGAAGTGACGCCATACCGTTTTCACCGGCAATTGTAAGCCAATTGAATCCATTGAGTATTCGGCATTGCCCGGGAGCGCATGACCTCTCTCTCTGTCGCCAGTCATCAACGGATGTGTAGGACGCCTCTTACAGACATTCGGGCTTTACGCTGACGGCGGGCCCAGGGTTCCGGTGGTAGTCTTCGAAACGTATCGCGCGATGCCGGGGAGGCCGAATTCGTGAATTCTTGCGCGTGATCGATAAATCCCCGCACCGTCCCTGGCTCGACCAGGGACAGTTCTCCACCAGCCAAAGGATCCCATGCGAAGCCGCCCGCATCTACGCCATTCCGTATCCGTAAAGATCAAGGGGAAAGATCATCTGGGCTGCTACTATCTGGACCACGATTCGATCACCGTCCATTACGGCACGAAAGGATCGAAACCGACCAAGGTGGGCGCGCTGGCTCCGGCCGTTTGCGCTCAAGCGCTGTTGCTGGAACTCATTGCAGGAAAAGTCTAGTTCCCCCGGCGTTTCGATCGCCTCTTCTCCCATCGCTCCGCATTGCCTGAAATCCCGGTTGGCAGTTGCAGGCCGCTCCGGGTCTCTGACAGTTCAGATGCCGAGGCATTGCCGGCGCGCTACGTCATTGCCTGCACTCGAAGCGGGTGCGCACCTCTTGCGAGAATACGTCCTTCATGCCGATAGCGTATTCTTACGCTGCCGGGGACTGGTCGGCTTGCTGTATTACTGCAAGGTCGGGGGATGATATGCAGAAATTAAATGGCGTATTCGATAACCGGGAAACGATGCAGCGGGAAGCCTGGATCGACGGCGAGATGGCGGGTCAATGGCCTGCGGCGATGTGCGGCAACGTGATGCAAACTGTCATGCCGTGGGAACGCCGGGCTCTCGAAAGGCCATGGGGTTCTTTTCCGGATCCGATCCAACCCGCGTAACTTTGCGAAAGTCTCGGAGACTTTCCCCCCAGCTTTCTCCGGCGACTTTGCAGCGCACCAGTATTTCAATTAATTCATATATTTATATCGCCCTCAGGATTTTCGGAAGTCGGGTTTCGCACTGTCCCGATGGTCCCGATTCCGGCGCGCGGCTAACGTTACGCCCTATTCCACTTGGCGAGTTTCGGCATGGGCGACAAAAGCAACAACTTCAGCAGCACAGTGACGCCGGTCGATGAGACGCTCGGCACCTACCTCCTCTCATCAGGCCCGATCGTTCGGCTTTACGTCGACAGCGTTTTATATGGGCCAGACGAAACACTTCCGGAAACGGCCACGAGGTCCCTGCCTGCCCACGCCAGGGACTACGTCGCGTGGCATTTGACACGGCGGCTGGGCCCTGACGAAAGCAACTGGCCATCGACAGCCCGGTTTTTCCTGCGTCGGCAACGTGACGACTACGTATTCAGCGCGCAACTGGACGGAACGATCGTAGCGCTCCCGAAGTAAGCCTCCGGCGACGCCGGTTTCCGTTCCAGCTGTCCGGTCGAGGTTCGACTGAAAGGTCGGGCCGCATGGAACCGGCGGGATTGAAGTCCTGCAAGACGCGCGCGCAATCAGTCCGTCCGGATGGCATCGCGCCTGCGTACAATGATCACGCACCCCGATCCCTTACACAATCGCCTCGGCAGACCGAATCGAAATGAACAAGGCCTTCACCAAAGAGTCCGACGCCGACGAGGACGACGGGCAGGATGCGTCCGCGCCGGTTCTACCAACCGGACTGAAGAACTACATCACCCCGGCGGGTTTCAAGCGGCTGAAGGACGAAGCGCTGCAGCTTCTCGACAAGGAGCGCCCGGAACTGGTCAAGGTCATCCACTGGGCGGCTTCCAACGGCGATCGCTCGGAGAACGCGGACTACATTTACGGCAAGCGCCGGCTGCGCGAGATTGACCGCCGCATCCGCTTCCTGACCAAGCGCCTCGATGCCGCGGTGGTGGTGGACCCCGCCCGGCGTGAAGCATCCGATCAGGTCTTCTTCGGGGCCACGGTAACGATCATGGATGACGCTGGCGGCGAAAGGACGTACCGTATCGTGGGCATCGACGAGGCCGATGTCTCCCGCGGGCGCATTTCCTGGATTTCCCCGCTGGCCAGGGCGCTGATCAAGGCGCACGAAGGCGACACCATTACCGTGAAAACGCCCGGCGGCGACGAGCGGCTGGAAATCGTCCACGTGGAGTACAAGGCGATTGAATAGCGGCCAGGAACGGGCCGCGGCGCGGACCGCGGGCCGAGTAAAAGCAGCGCGACATGCCCTTGCTTTCCCCTTTCCCCTTTCACCTTTTCCCTTCAGCCTGGCGACGGTGCGCAAGATTCTTCCAGTTTGCAGCAACAAGCTCCCAGGGCGAGCAATAAACCACTAAAACTCCGCAACACCTTCCAAGAACTTTTCACCTCCGGCGTACAAGATGCGTTCCACAGGTTGAGCGCGTTCGGCGCAGCGACGAACGGTCCGGCTCAATCGGGCGCAACAACCGACGAATTTCAACGCATGGAGGAAGTCATGAAGGCAATCACCAAACTTGCACTTGTCAGCGCTTTTGCCGCAACCGCTTTTGCCGGCGCCGCCGCTGCCGAAGGCACGATCTACACCCGCAGCGCCGACGCAGCCCAGGCTGACCTGGTCCGCGACTGGAACTTCAACGGCGGCGGCGCCGCCGGTCAGGTTCGCCAGCGCACCCGGTCCGAAATGCAGGCCGACCTGGTTCGCGACTGGAATCCGAAGGCGGCGGGCATTGAGGAAAAGGGCGCGCTGCACACCCGTTCCACGCAGCAAGCCTACGACGACCTGGTCCGCAACTGGAACTAAGCGGTACAAGCGTCAAATGAAACGGGCGGCCGATGGCCGCCCGTTGTGTTTTGTGCCGCCGCTAGCGGCGAACCGTTGCCGCATTCTGTCCGAACAGGATTTTGCGTGATTCCTCGTCGATCGTCGGCTTGGTGTTGATGGCCTTGCCTTTTTCGTAGGCCCGGACCACCGCCGGCCGCGACTGGATCGCCTCGAACCAGCGCTTCACGTTCGGGAAATCGTTCAGGTCCTGACGCTGGCGCTGATGCGGGACGATCCAGGGATAGGCGGCCATGTCCGCGATCGAATATTCCCCCGCCACGAATTCGCGATCGGCAAGCCGCTTGTCCAGAACCGCATACAGGCGCGACGTTTCGTTGACATAGCGGTCGATCGCATAAGTCAGCTTTTCCTGCGCGTACTGCGTGAAATGGTGGTTCTGGCCTGCCATCGGACCGAGGCCGCCCATCTGCCAGAACAGCCATTGCAATGCTTCGAAACGGCCGCGTGCGTCCGTCGGCAAGAACCGGCCGCTTTTCTCCCCAAGGTATACCAGGATCGCGCCCGATTCGAAAACGGACAGCGGACCCTTGCCGTCGGCGGGCTCCGTATCGATGAGGGCGGGCATGCGGTTGTTCGGCGATATCTTCAGGAAGTCCGGCTTGAACTGCTCGCCCGCGCCGATATTCACCGGCAGGATCCGATACGGCAGGCCGGTCTCTTCGAGGAAAATCGTTATCTTGTGCCCGTTGGGCGTAGGCCAGTAGTAAAGATCGATCATGGAGTCTTCGATTAGTGATGGGTGATTGGTGACAATGCCGCCTGTCGCGGGATGCACGCAAGTTAAGGCCCCGCCTGCGCGTTATTCGCCTCCAGAATAGCCGCACGGCGGTGGCCGGGATATTCAATTTTTCTAGTTCGATATACTCGCAGCAACCCTTTTCCCCCGTTTCTTCCCGATGACCAGACATTTCGACCTGCTTACCATCGGCGCCGGCAGCGGCGGCGTCGCGATATCCAACCGCGCCGCGAGCTACGGCGCCAGATGCGCCATCATCGAATCGGGCCGCATCGGCGGCACCTGCGTCAATGTCGGCTGCGTGCCCAAGAAAGTGATGTGGAACGGCGCCGTGCTCGCCCATGCTCTGGATGATGCCAGGGACTATGGGTTCAATCTTTCCGGACACGCTTTCGACTGGCCGACGCTCAAGGCCAGGCGCGACCAGCACGTGCTCGATCTCAATGGCATATATGAGCGCAACCTGGCGAAGAACGGCGTCGAGATCATCCGCGGCAGCGGCCGCTTCATCGGCCCCAAGACCGTGAAAGTCGGCGCCGAAGTCCTGACCGCAGACCACGTCGCGATCGCGGTCGGCGGGCGGCCGGAGATCCCGGAAGTCCCGGGGGCGGGCCTGGGCATCACCTCTGACGGATTCTTCGAGCTTGCCGCCCAACCGAAAAAGATTGCGATCGCGGGAGCCGGATACACCTCGGTCGAATTCGCCGGACTGATGCGTGCCCTCGGCAGCGAAGTGACCATGCTCCTGCGCCGCGGGCATTTCCTCAACGACTTCGATTCGATGCTGCGTGACGAATTAATGGTCCAGATGAAAGCGGATGGCGTGCGCATGATCACAAGAACCAGGATCGCCAGGGTGGAAAAAAACGCGGCCGGCATCCGCGTCAGCCTGGAGAACGGCGACGTGCTGGAGGCATTCGACAGCCTGATCTGGGCAGTCGGGCGCCAGGCGAATACCGACCGCCTGGATCTGCGCGCGACCGGCGTTGCCACCGACAAGGACGGAAAAATCCCGGTCGATGAGTACCAGCAGACGAACGTACCGGGCATCTATGCAATCGGGGATGTCATCGGCCATTTCGAATTGACGCCGGTGGCCATAGCAGCCGGACGCCGCCTTGCCGACCGCCTGTTCGGCGGCATGAAGGACCGCAAACTCGTCTACGAGAACATCCCCACGGTCCTTTTCACCCACCCCGCGATCGGCACCGTCGGCCTGTCCGAGGAGGCCGCCATAAAGAAGTACGGGCTGGAGAACGTAAGGGTCTACGAGACCCGCTTCACGCCGATGGTCCACGCGTTCGCAATGCGCCAGGTGAAGTGCTCGATGAAGCTGGTCGTTACAGGCGAAACGGAAAAGATCGTCGGCTGCCACATCATCGGCGCCGGCGCCGACGAAATGCTGCAGGGCTTCGCCGTTGCCGTGTGCATGGGCGCGACCAAGCGGGATTTCGACGACACCGTCGCCATCCATCCCACCGTCGCCGAAGAGCTGGTGACCATGCGCGGCAGCCGGCCGGCAGCGGCACTCGTGACTCGTGAACAGTAACTTGTGATTGTGAATGGTGAAGGGTGGAGGGCGATTGGCAAAATCCTAACCCTTTGTACTAGAGCCAATAACCCGTCACCAATCACAAGTCGGCAATCCCCCGCCGGCGGCTTCCTAGAGCCGCCGGAATAGGTTACCTTACGCCCCGATGGTCTGTACGGCCGGGCATTTCAGTTCCGGAAATGAGGCGCCGCGAGAGCGCCAGAAGACAACAACCCAAAAACAGACAGAAGGAGGAGACCATGACAACGGCAGCCGCTGACAAGGGCCATTTCGATCCCTACGCCCTCGATCCGAAAGACGTCCTCGAACCCCCGACCAGGCTGCCCGACATCATCAAGAAGATCGGGCCGGGGATCGTGCTCTCCGCATCGATCGTCGGTTCCGGCGAACTGATCGCCACCACCACGCTGGGCGCCGAAGTCGGCTATGTGGTCATGTGGCTGATTGTGTTCTCCTGTCTGATCAAGGCGCTGGTCCAGTCCTTCCTCGGGCGCTACACCATCGCAATGGGAGAAACGGGGCTGGAAGCCTTCAACCGCATCCCCGGAAAAATCGGCAAGGTCAACTGGGTGGTGTGGGCCTGGGCGGCCATGGTGTTCATGACGCTGTTCCAGATCTGCGCCATGTTCATCGGCGTGTCGCAGGTCATGAAGATTTTCACCGGCATCGCGGTGTTCTGGTGGGTCATCGGCTTCTTCATTCTCACGCTGGCGCTCCTGCTTGGCGGCGCCTACCATCGCATCGAGCGGCTGGCGATGGTCAAGGTCGGCCTGTTCACCCTGATCACCCTGCTCTCCGCCGTCGTGCTGACGCGCATGCCGGAATACTTTTCCTGGGGGGACGTCGCGCAGGGATTCACCTTCAGTCTGCCGGAAGCGGGCCTGGCAACCGCGCTGGCGGTGTTCGGCATCACCGGCGTCGGTGCAACCGAGCTGTACATGTACACCTACTGGTGCGTCGAGAAGGGCTACGCCCGTTACACCGGCCCGCACGAGGATTCCGAAGCCTGGCGCCGCCGCGCCCGCGGCTGGGTGCGGGTGATGAACGTCGACGTGATTTTCTCCATGATCATTTATACGGTGGCCACAGTCGCCTTCTTCCTGCTCGGGGCCGGCATCCTGCACGGCATGGGCGTCGTGCCGAAAGGCAGCGACATGATTGTGCAGCTTTCCAACATCTACACCCAGACGCTTGGCGAATGGGCGAAATGGCTGTTCTACATCGGCGCCATCGTGGTTCTTTATGGAACGATCTTCGCCGCCACCGCGGGTCATTCCCGGATGTTCGCGGACTTCATGCGCCTCCAGGGTGCGTTTCCGCGCGACGACGTCAAGGCGCGCAACCGCTGGCGCGACATATTCATCGTGGTTCTGACGGTGATACCGGTGATCATGTATTTCATCTTCGGCGAAAATCCGGTGAGCATGGTGAAATGGGGCGGCTACGCGCAGGCCTGGACGCTACCCATCATTTCGCTGGGCACCGTGTATCTGGTGCGCCGCTACCTTCCGAAGGAGCTTGGCGCAACCTTGCTGGGAAACATCCTGCTCTGGCTCGGCGCCATCGTGATCACCGGATTCGTCCTGGTCAGCGAGGCGCGCAGGCTGGGACTTTTGGGCTGAACCGCATTTATTGTCTTAACGAATCGAACAAGGAGCCAAGGAGATGGGCATCAAGCGCTTGCACGTGGGACCCCGGCTGTCGCAGGTCGCGATTCATGGCGACACCGTGTACACCGCCGGCATCGTCGCCGACGACACGAATGCGGATGTGGCCGGCCAGACCGGACAGATCCTGGACAAAATCGACCAGTACCTGAAGGAAGCCGGCACCGACAAGACGAAGATCGTTTCCACCACCATCTGGCTCGCCGACATCAAGGACTTCGCGCAGATGAATTCCGTGTGGGACCAGTGGGTGCCGAAGGGCAATACCCCGCCGCGCGCCTGCGTCGAATCGAAGCTGGCAACCCCCGCCTATAAAGTCGAGATACGGGTGGTCGCGGCAATATAGGAAGGCAGCAATACCGACGAAGGCCGCGGCATGGCGCCGCGGCCTTTTTCTTTTGCGGCTGGCGTAGAATCCGGCTGCCCCTCACCTTCCCGATGAACCTACTTTCCGAAGCCGCGATCTTCCTCGCCGCAGCCGTCGTCACGGTGCCGCTGTTCCGCAGATTCAGGCTCGGGGCGGTGCTCGGCTACCTCGCTGCCGGCGTGGTCATCGGTCCGTGGGGCCTCAAGTTCGTCACCGAAGTCGACAACATCCTGCACTTCGCCGAGCTGGGGGTGGTGCTGCTGCTGTTCGTCATCGGCCTCGAGCTGCAGATCTCGCGCCTGCGCGTGCTGCGCCATTCCGTGTTCGGCCTCGGCGCTGCACAGGTCCTCGCAACGGGGATAATCCTCGGCGGCATCGCCCTCCTCGGCGGCCTTGCCCTGAACGCCGCGGTAGTCGTCGGTCTCGGTCTCGCCATGTCCTCGACGGCGTTCGTGCTGCAGGTTCTCGCGGAAAAAGGCCAGCTCACGGCGCGCCATGGACGGTCGGCCTTCGCGATCCTGCTGTTCCAGGATCTGGCCGTCATCCCGCTGCTGGCTGTCATTCCGATGCTGGGTACGGGCGCGGCGCATGCGTCGGGGGCCGACGCCTGGCTCGGCGCGCTCAAGGCGCTGGCGGTCACGGCCGTGGTCGTCGTCGGCGGCCGCTACCTGCTGCGGCCCGTGCTGAAAGTCATCGCCGAGAGCGGCATCCAGGAAATCTTCACCGCCGCGACGCTGCTGGTCGTGATCGGCATTTCGCTGCTGATGTCATCGGTCGGACTTTCCATGTCGCTCGGCGCCTTCCTCGCCGGCGTCCTGCTGGCCGATTCCGAATTCCGCCACGAACTGGAAGCGGACATCGAACCGTTCAAGGGCCTGCTGCTGGGCCTGTTCTTCATCTCGGTCGGCATGTCCGCCGACCTCGGCCTGCTAGCGACCTACCCGGTCGCGATCCTCGGCGCAACGGTCGGCCTGATGGCGATCAAGTCGGCGGTGCTGCTGGCGATCGGCCGGTTTTCCGGCCATGCCTGGGCATCTTCGCGCGGGCTGGCGGTGGCCCTCTGCCAGGGCGGCGAGTTCGCCTTCGTGCTCTTCAGTCTCGCCGCCGAGAACGGGATCATGGATCGCACCCTCGCGAATTCACTGGTGATCGTGGTGACCATTTCGATGGCCCTCACCCCGGTCGCCTTTGCCTTCAACGATGTGCTGCTGGCGAAATGGCTGATGAAACCGGCGGAGGAAAAATTCGACGAGATCGCCGAGAGCGGCAACCGCGTGATCATTGCCGGCTTCGGCCGGGTCGGCCAGATAGCGGGACGCCTGCTGCGGGCAAAGAAGATTTCCTTTACCGCGCTCGACAGGAGTTCCGAGCAGATTACCACCGTGCGCCGCTTCGGCACCCGCGCCTACTACGGCGATGCCTCCCGGCTCGACGTGCTGCGGGCGGCGGGCGCGGAAACGGCCGAAATCCTGGTGCTCGCGATCGACGACGTCGAGGCTTCGCTGCGCACCGTCGAAACGGTAAAGAAGCATTTTCCAAAGCTGAAGGTCTTCGCCCGCGCCCGCAACCGTTTCCATGCCTACAGGCTGATGGACCTGGGGGTGGATTACCTGATCCGCGAGACCCTGCTGTCCTCCCTGGCGCTCGGCCGCGACATTCTCATCGAGCTGGGAATCCCGGCCTGGGATGCGCGCGATACGGTCGACACCTTCCAGCGCCACGACGAACACCTCCTCGAGCGGCAGCACGCGGTCTATCACGACGAGACCAAGCTGATCCAGACTTCCAATGAAGCAGCGGAAGAGCTCGAAGGCTTGTTCGAATCGGATATTGAACCCGACGACGCACCGGCAGCCGAGAGAAAACCGGTGTTCAGTCCGGGCGACGTGCGCTAGCGCAGGCGCGCAACGCAAGTGCTTGGTGATTGGTGATTGGTGACCGGATTCCGGACTGGCTTTTTACCAATACCAATTGCTGGTCACCAATCACTCAATTGTGGTTTCCGGCTCTTCGCGCGGCTTGAACCGGTGTCCCAGCGCGACATACAGGCCGGCGCCGACGATGATCACCATGCCGATCAGCGACCAGCCGTCGGGCAGGTCACCGAAGACGAGGTAGCCGAACAGGATCACCCACAGCAGCTGGATGTAACCGAGCGGCGACAGGAACGAGGCATTCTCCAGCTCCAGGGCCTTGATCAGCATGTAATGGCCGAATCCGGCCGCCGCCCCGAGCAACACCAGCAGCGGCACGTGGCGCCACTCCGGCACTTCCCAGTAAAACGGCACGACCAGGGACATCAGCACGCAGCCCACCAGCGCGGTGTAGAACAGCGTGGTCAGCGGGTGCTCCGTTTCGCTGAACTTGCGGGTCATGATCTGGTACTGGCTGTAGCAGAACGCGGAAGCGACCGGCAGCAATGCCGGCCACTGCAGCAGGCCGCTTCCCGGCCGGATGATGAACAGCACCCCGAGGAAACCCGCAACCACCGCGAGCCAGCGGGAGCGGCTGACCTCCTCCCGCAACAGCCAGACCGCGAACATCGTCACCAGCAGCGGGGAGATGAAGCTGATCGCCTTGACCTCCGCCATCGGCAGGAAACTCAGGGCGCCGAAATAGCACGCGGTGGATCCCATCAGCAGCGCGGCGCGCACTACCTGGCCCTTCAACTGGTCCGTTTTAACCATCCGCATGCCCATGCTGGGCGCGATCAGCAGCAGGGCGAGGACCAGGTGGACGGTGTACCGGCACCAGACCAGCATCGGCACCGGGTACGTATGACTGAGGTATTTGGCGGTGGTCTCGAGGATCGAGAAGCAGAACACCATCACCATCATGAACAGCACCGCGCGGGTACTGCGGGGCAATGCGCGAAAACGGGAGACGGAGGCGCTGATCAAGACCGGCACTACGGGGATTCGAAGCCCCGCATTCTACCGTGTTCAACCCCGGTTCACGTATCCATGGCGAGGATTGCTGCGGGCCGGCCCGACGGCGAAGTATTTCGCTGTCACTGCCGACAACCGGACGGAGCGCCAGGCAGGAACGCCTCGCTGGCCACGATCCGGGTGGGAACCGGGCCGGGAAAAGCGTCGAATTCAGCCGGGGCCAGGCCGGCAATCTCCTCATCGCTGAGCAGGCGCATGCCTCCTTTCCGGGTGGGCAAGCAGAACCGGGCCCAAAAGCCGTATCATTACAGCCCCCGTATGATTCGGGTCCCGGCGTCGCCGGATCGTTCAGGAGTTTGCAGCAATGCGCATGGAAGTACACGTACACGGGACCGTCCTGTTGCGGGCGGGGACGACCCCCACCCAGATCGAGGAAGCGTTGCGGCCCTGGCTGGAATACATCGACGAGGACAACCTCACCGATGCCAAGAGCGTTCATCCCGACGAACCGGGCGTCCTGTTCGACAAGCGCCGCCGCGTGCTCGAGATTTGCTGGACCGGCGACGTGGGGCGCAGCTTCCATCAGATCATTTCCGATGCGCTGGCAGCGCTCAATCCCTTCTCCGAGGAGGCCTCCGCTTTCGATGTCAGCTATTACCTCGAAGACGGACAGGACGAATTCAGCGTGGTGTTCGTCGGCCCCACCCCCGATACGATCCGCGAGGCGCAACGGCGCCGCATGATCGAGGACGTGCAGAACCTGATGACGCGCCAGTTCACCGAGCCCGAGGTGGCCGAGGTCACCGCCCTGGTCAACCAGCTGTTCGAGCGCAACTGGAAGGGAGCCGCAGCAGCGGCACAAACCGGCAGCGCGGCTTCCGAAGTGGGGCCGATGCCGTCTGGGAGGAAGCATCTGCATTGAACGTGAAGGCGTGAAGGATGAATGAGTGATTGCGCCTGGCACGAGGCGCCGGTAAGTCCCGAAACACCCCGCGCCCGGGAAATCCCGGGCGCTTTTTTTGCAAGTTCCGATGACAAATCCGACCGGATCTCTTCCTGTGCGCCGGCTGCCGGCGCTGAAGCTCGATGCGCAGGGCCGGCGCAAGGTGGACCTGGGCGCGGTCATCGCGCTCGCCCTGCCGTTATTCATCAACAGCAGCATCCAGGCGCTGCTGAATCTCACCGATACCTGGTTCATCGGGCGGCTGTCCACCGACGCCACAGCCGCGATCGGGGCGACTTACTGGTTCATCGTCGTCGCCATCCTGTTCTTCGGCGGCGCCGGGCGTGCGGTGCAGACATTCGCCGCGCAGGCCTACGGCGCCGGCGACAATCGCGCCGCCGGGCGCGCCGTCTGGGGTGGCGTGTGGGGAATGTTCCTGGTGGCCCCCGCATTCGCCGCCTATGCCTTCTGCGGCCCCGTCCTCATCGGCTGGCTGCATCTCGAAGCGCAAATCGCGCAAATGGCCGGGGAGTTCTGGTTTCCGCGCGCGCTCGGCGGCGTGTTCGCGGTGGGCCTCTGGGGGCTGACCGGTTTTTTCAACGGCATCGGCCGGACCCGCGTCACGCTCCTCGTCATGACCTTCGTAGCGGTGCTCAATGCGATCCTCAACCAGTTGTTCATTTTCCGGTTCGGCTGGGGGGTGGCCGGCGCCGGCTGGGCCACCACGGCGGCGCTTGCGGCAGGCAACGTCCTCGCGCTTCTGCTGTTCTGCAGCCGCGGGGTCGATCGCAATTTCCACTCGCGCGAGACCTGGCGCGAAGGCTGGAACGAAATGTCCCGGCTGGTGCGCGTGGGATTTCCCATGGGCCTGTTCCCGGCGATCGACGTCGCCGGCCTCGCCGCTTTCCAGGCCATGCAGGTGAGCGCCGGCGCCATCGGGGGCGCGGCAACACAGATCGTTATGATGCTGACCTCGCTGGCCTATCTGCCGACGATGGGATTCGCGCTGGCCGGCACCACGCTGGTCGGACAAAGCATCGGCGCGGGCGACAAGGACTGGGCCACTCGCGTTGGCAACGCCACCATCAGCCTGGCCGTGGCCTACATGGGGCTGGTGACGGCCTTCCTCGCCCTCGTCGGCCCCTGGCTGGTGCCCCTGTTCGTCAATCCCGACGACCCCAATGCCGCTGCGGTGATCTCGATGGGGCGCACGCTGCTCTGGTTCGCCGCGGGCTACCAGTTGTTCGATGGGCTCAACCTCGGAGCAGGGTTCTGCCTGCGCGGGGCCGGTGACATGCGGGTGCCGACCCTGGCGATCATCATCCTGTCCTGCTTCGGTTTCATCCCCTTCACGCACATGTTCACGTTTGCGCCGGGCCAGGGCTGGGTGGATTTCCTGCCCCAGTTCGGTTTCGGCACCGTCGGCGGCTGGGCCGTGGCGCTGGTCTATACCTGCCTGCTGGGCAGCATGCTGTATCTGCGGTGGAGATCGGGTGCTTGGCGTAAAATCAGCCTCGGTCAGGAAAATCTGCAGCCGGCAATCCGTGCCGGCAATCCAGAATGAGGCGGCGCCCCGCGCGCACGCCGCATCGCAACGGAGGAACCATGCTCGATTCGA
>DASVNF010000068.1:0-25966 GCA_036384015.1 Burkholderiales bacterium | reverse complement strand
AACCGGTTATCCGGAGAGGGCCGCGCCTATGTGCTCGAGTGGAACGCTGACGTGCTGGCCCGGCGCCTTGCAGCTGCGTGGCAGGAAGTCGTGACAGCGCGCGATACGCCCGCCGGTACCGCGGCGCTTTCCGTCCGGGCGGCCTGACCGGTTTGCGCATCCGCTCTCGCTCCGGGGCAGTAAGGGTTAAACTCCTTCGAGCACAAAGCATTCGGGGGCGAACATGGCGGACAAGGAAGTTGCCACTCTTGCAGGCGGTTGTTTCTGGTGCCTGGAGGCGGTCTACGACCGGCTCGACGGCGTGACCAGTGTCGAATCCGGATATATGGGCGGGGAAATGCCCGATCCCACCTATGAGCGGGTCTGCGACGGGGACACCGGACATGCCGAAGTCGTGCAGGTGACCTACGATCCCGCAAAAATCCGTTTCCGCGACCTTCTCGAAGTGTTTTTCGTCATCCATGACCCGACCACCCTGAATCGCCAGGGCAACGACGTCGGCACGCAGTATCGCTCCGCGATCTTCTATCACACCCCGGAGCAAAAGTCGGAAGCCAGGGAAATCGTCCGCGAACTGACCGATGACAAGGCGTTCGGCGGACCCATTGTCACCCAGATCGTACCCGCCGGACATTTCTATGTGGCCGAGCGCTATCACCAGGAATATTTCGAGAACAATCCGAACCAGCCCTACTGCCAGTTCATCGTCGCGCCCAAGGTGGCCAAATTCCGGCAGAAGTTTGCGGCGAAGATGAAGAAATCCCCGGCCTGACCTGGCTCCCGCCACTGGGAGTCGCCACCGCCAGTTGTCCCAAAGCGAAGGCGATGCGCGCATAATCCTCCCCGGCGGAACGGCGGGCGTTCCGGTCTGTCGGGAGATGCGAAGGTGGAACCGGATCGGGCGACATTGGATTCACGCAGGGCACCGCCGGGAGGCTCAGTGGTAAACGGGCCGGCGCGCCTTCGTGACCTCGAGGAAGCGAACCGCATCCTGGAACAGGAAGTGGTCCAGCACCGCATGGCCGCGGAACTCGCGCGCGGCCAGTCGGAGATGCTGATCCAGTCGCTCAATTTCCTCGCCGCCGAATCGAACCTTGACAAGTTCCTCGGTCACGTCCTCAAGGTCACCGTCCAGCAGTTGCAGGGCGTGGGTGGAACCCTCTGGTTCCCGGACCATGCCAACAATTCCATCCGGCTGCACCTGGAATACCTCGACTCCCGCATCATCCCCGCGTCGGAATCCCATCATCCGGCGGCATTGCATCCGCCCCCGATCGGAGGCCGCCCGGTCTCCACTTTCCCGGTGGCCCGCGCCGAGACTTACGTGCTGTCCGGGGAGGTTTCCGGCATGCCCGAAGAGAATCGCGCGTACATCAATTCGCTCGGCGTGCGCACGTTGCTGACGGTGCCGATGGTGCTCGGCAAGGAAACAGTGGGCTGGATCTGCGTTCGCAGCAGCAAGAGCGACTCGAGGGAACTGGAGAGCAAGCTCTACCTCGCGGAAGCGCTGGCGGGGCAGGCCACGCTTGCCGTTCAGATGGCCCGGCTTGGCGACCAGGCGCGGCAGGCCGCCATCCTTGAGGAACGCAACCGCATCGCCCGCGACATCCACGACACCCTCGCGCAGGGCTTCACCGGCGTGGTGCTGAACCTGGAAGCGGCGAACCGCACGCTGAAGAAGGACAACCTCGAGCTGGCGCTGGAACACATCGAACATGCCCGCAGCCTGGCGCAGGCGGGCCTGGCCGAAGCGCGCCTGTCGGTGCGGGCCCTGAGGCCGGAGGCGCTGCAGCAGGCGGATCTTGCCAATGCCTTGCAGGCTTTGTTGAAGCGCGCGGAAGCGAGTGGAACCCTGCACACGCATTTCGCCACGTCCGGCGACAAGATCCCGCTGCCGGGCGATGTTGAAAGCGAACTGCTGAGGATCGCGCAGGAGGGAGTCACCAATGTTCTCAAGCACGCCGGCGCGCAGCACGTCGAGCTGAACCTGGTGTTCGATCCTGGTGCGGTCCGGCTGTCGATCGTGGATGATGGCGTGGGTTTCGATTCCCGTCAGCACCACGATGGATTCGGGCTGCTCGGCATGCGCGAGCGCGCCGAACGCATCGGTGCACGCCTGCTCGTCGCCAGCGCGCCCGCCAGCGGGACGCGGGTGGAAACCGTCATGCCAAGGAGCGTATTGAACAGTGTCCCAGCCTAGTCCGCAGAGAAATTCCCAGGTGGGGGCGGCCGCGCCGAAGGCGGTGCCCATCCGCGTGCTGATTGCCGAAGACCATTCCCTGGTCCGCCGCGGGCTGGCGGCGATCATCAACATGGAAGATGACGTCACAGTCATCGGCGAGGCAGGCGACGGCCAGGAAGCCATCGACCTGTGGCGCAGCTTGCGTCCCGACGTGGTCCTGATGGATTTGCGCATGCCCAAGGTAGAGGGCGTGGAGGCGATCCGCCGCATTCGCGCGGAGGATCCGAAAGCCGGCATCATCGTGCTTACCACGTTCGACCACGACGAGGATATCTACGCAGGGTTGCGCGCGGGGGCGAAGGCGTATCTGCTGAAGGACGTGCAGCCCGAAGAACTGTTCAATTGCATTCGCGCGGTCCATGCGGGCGAGGCTTACCTGCAGCCGAAGGTGGCCGCGAAGCTTGCGCAACGCGTGCAGGAAGAGCCGCTGACGGAACGCGAGGAGCAGATCCTGAACCTCCTGGCGGAAGGCAAAAGCAACCGTGCCATCGGCGTGGTGCTGCACATCACCGAAAGCACGGTCAAGAGCCACATGAAGAGCCTGTTCGTCAAACTGGATGTCACCAGCCGGGCCGAAGCCATCTCTTTGGCGGCGCGCCGCGGCCTGGTCAAGTTTTGATCTCGTAGCTGGCCGTTCTTCGCGCGCGGGACTTCCAATCACCCGAAAGGGGGAGACGCATCTCCCACCAACGAACTCGGGTCTTTCCTTCGTCCGCCTGATGTTTTGTTCTCCGTGCGCGTCGCACAATCGTCGCAGGGAGTTCGAGCCGCGGAAAGTTTGGCACGAAGGCCGTGCGCAGCAACGCTGACCAGCACCATTTCGACGCTCCGGTCGGAGATACCAGGGCGCAGCTCCAGTGCTAGGCCGCTGATTTTCCGCAGTGCCGAGGAAAACGGCGTGATGGTACGGAAGCTGCAAAGATGTTCCGCGCATTCGAATTAAAAATGAAAGGCGGAATCGGTGGGGGCTTCGCAACAGACCAGCAAGGCATGGCCGGGGTGAACATGGGCCTCTGGCTGCGCATTTCCGCTGGCATCGACGCCGTCAACCGCAAAGTGGGCGCCGGCGTGAGCTGGCTGATCCTGGCGATGACCCTGGTCAGCGCCGCCAACGCGGTATCGCGCAAAGCCTTCAACTTCAGCTCGAATGCCTTCCTCGAGATCCAGTGGTACCTGTTCGCGGCGGTGTTCCTGCTCGCAGCGGGCTATACGCTGTTGAACAACGAGCATGTGCGGGTGGACATCGTCAACACCCGCTTCGCCGCGCGCGCCCGGCTCTGGATCGAACTGTTCGGCACCGTTTTCTTCCTGGTGCCGCTCACCTTGCTGGTGCTCTGGTACGGCTGGCCGTACTTTGTGATGTCTTTCACCAGCCGCGAAATCTCCCTGCAGGCGGGCGGCCTCATCCTGTGGCCGGTGAAGCTGCTCATTCCCGCCGGATTCCTGCTGCTGCTCCTGCAGGGCGCATCGCAGGCCATCAAGCTGATCGCCGCATTGTCGGGGCGTTATCCCGCGCAGGCATTGCTCGACCGGCACAACACGCAGGAAGATGAAGTCAAGGCGCTCATCCAGGGGCGGCAGCACGATGGGAGTCCTGGTTGACCGCGTTTCTGGTGCAGTACATCGGCCCGCTGATGTTCGCGGGCCTGGTCCTGTTCCTGCTGCTAGGCTACCCCGTTGCGTTCGCGTTGTCGGCGATCGGCCTGCTGTTCGGATTCATCGGCGTCGAAGTCGGCTTGCTGCATCCGGAACTGCTTCAGGCGCTGCCCCAGAGAATCTACGGCGTGATGCAGAACGACACGCTGCTTGCGATCCCGTTCTTCACGTTCATGGGGCTGGTCCTGGAGCGCAGCGGCATGGCGGAAGACCTGCTCGAGACCATCGGGCAATTGTTCGGCCCGATCCGCGGTGGCCTGGCGTACTCGGTGATATTCGTGGGCGGCCTGCTGGCGGCGACGACCGGCGTGGTCGCCGCCTCGGTCATTGCGATGGGCCTGATCTCGCTGCCGATCATGATGCGTTACGGCTACGACAAGCGCCTTTCGTCCGGTGTCATTGCCGCGTCGGGAACGCTGGCGCAGATCATCCCGCCTTCGCTGGTGCTGATCGTGATGGCGGACCAGCTCGGCAGATCCATCGGCGACCTATATCGGGGCGCGCTGGTTCCGGGCCTGATGCTGATGGGGCTGTACGCCGGCTACGTTTTCATCATGAGCCTGTTGCGGCCCGCATCGGTGCCGGCCTTGCCGCCCGAGGCGCGGACCCTGCGCGGAAACCTGCTGGTCCGTCGCGCGCTGCTCACCATGATCCCGCCGGTGGTGCTGATCTTCCTGGTGCTGGGCACGATTTTCCTGGGCATCGCCACGCCGACCGAAGGGGGGGCGATGGGTGCGTGCGGCGCATTGGCACTGGCCGCCGTGCGCGGGCGCCTGAGCCTGCGTGTCCTCAGGCAGTCACTGGACACGACCGCGAAGCTGTCCTGCTTCGTCATGTTCATCCTGATCGGATCGACCGTATTCGGCCTGGTGTTCCGGGGCGTCAACGGCGACCTGTGGGTGGAGCACCTGCTGACCGGCCTGCCGGGCGGTGCGCTGGGCTTCCTGATCGCGGTCAACCTGCTGGTATTCGTGCTGGCGTTTTTCCTCGACTACTTCGAACTCGCTTTCATCCTCGTACCGTTGCTGGCTCCCGTGGCGGACAAACTCGGCATCGATCTGGTCTGGTTCGGGGTGCTGCTCAGCGTGAACATGCAGACCTCCTTCCTGCACCCGCCGTTCGGTTTCGCGCTTTTCTACTTGCGCAGCGTGGCGCCGAAGCAGGTGAAAACGTCCGATATTTATCTGGGCGCCGTGCCTTTCGTCTGCATCCAGGTACTGATGGTGGGGTTGGTCATCGCCTTCCCGAATCTGGCCATGGTGGAACATGGAAAGCTCGACTCCAGTTCGATGCCCAGGCTTGAAGTCCCCGTCAGCGACGATTTCGAATCGGCGCCGGCGGTATTCGACCTGCGTCCCGAGGATCTTAAGAACTACGGAGGCGCGCCCGCGGGTGCGACCGGAAAGGAATGATGGACCGACGCAAGTTCATGACGTCGGCGGGCGCGGGAGCCGCAGCCACCGCGTTTGCCGCACCCGCCGTGGCGCAATCGGACCCTCCGGTCCGCTGGCGCATGGCGTCCAGTTTTCCGAAAAGCGTCGACAACATATTCGGCGCGGCCGAGGCGCTCTCCCATCGCCTCAAGGCGCTGACGGGCGGCAAGTTCGAGATCCGGGTGTTTGCTTCGGGCGAACTGGTGCCGGGCTTCGAGGTGCTCAACGCCTGCGAGCAGGGCACGGTCGAGTGCGGCCAGACCCAGGGTTTCTACTTCATCGGCAAGAACAAGGCGTTCGCCTTCGACGCCGCGCTGCCCTTCGGCCTTAACTCGCGCATGCACAACGCCTGGATGTACTACGGCGGCGGACTCGAACTGGTGCGCGAGCTCTATCGCGAACACAACACCATCCTGTTTCCCGCCGGGAATTCCGGTGCGCAGATGGGTGGCTGGTGGCGTTCGGAATTCGGCAGCGTGGCCGACCTCAAGGGCCGCAAGGTCCGCATCCCGGGCATAGCGGGCGAGATCATGGCGCGACTGGGCGCCGTGCCGCAATCCATTCCGGGTAGCGACATCTACCCGGCGCTGGAGAAAGGCACCATCGATGCGGCCGAATGGGTCGGGCCTTACGATGACGAGAAGCTCGGTTTCTACCGCGTTGCGCCCCATTACTATTTTCCCGGCTGGTGGGAGGGCAGTTCCTGCGTGTCCTTCTTGGTCAATCTCAACGAGTGGAACAAGTTGCCGCAGTCCTACAAGGAAGCCTTCGAAGTGGCTGCGGCCGAGGCCAACGTTCGCATGATTGCCGCCTATGACGCGAAGAATCCGCCGGCGCTCGCCCGTCTGGTGCAACAGGGTGTGCAACTGCATCCCTATCCGAAAGACGTGATGACCGCGGCCCTCAAGGCGGCCAACGACCTCTACGAAGAGGAGTCCGCGACCAATCCCGTGTTCCGGCGCTTCTACCAGTCCTGGTCGGCATTCCGCCATGCCCAGTACCAGTGGTACCGGATCGCCGAAGCCTCGTTCAGCAATTTCATGGCAGGCCAGCGCCTGCCCTTCAAGTGATGCGACACGAATCGAACCTGGAGGCGGGCCGCAAGACTGCTGCAGCCCGTTTCCAACGATGGGTGAACCTCGGCGCGGCAGCAACAGCCCGCGGATGTTCCGCTCTGGATTGGTCCCCGACAAGGGATCGTTTTTTCATCAGTGCAACTCGTGCAACGGAGGTCTGACAGCCATGCCAACACTCAGCATCAACGGTCAAAGCTATTTTTCCGATTCGCCGCCCGACACGCCGCTACTCTGGGTGATCCGCGAAGACCTGAGACTCACGGGCACCAAGTTCGGATGCGGGCAGGGCCTCTGCGGTTCCTGTACGGTCCACCTCAACGGACAGCCCGTGCGTTCCTGCCAGGTCAAGCTCGGTGACGTCGCCGCCGATTCGCTCATCACCACCATCGAGGGGCTCGATCCTTCCGATGCGCATCCGGTGCAGCAGGCCTGGATCGAAGCGCAGGTGCCGCAGTGCGGTTACTGCCAGTCGGGGCAGATCATGCAGGCGGCGGCACTGCTTGCAGTCAATCCCGCGCCAAGCGAGGAACAGATCGTCGCGCACATGAACGGCAACCTCTGCCGCTGCGCCACGTACTCGCGCATCGTCGGCGCCGTCCAGCGCGCCGCGCAGCTGATGAAGGAGGAGACCAATCATGCTTGAGAAAAACACGCTTGAAAGCGGCACGGCTGTGGATGCGGCGGCCAGGCCCGGAATCAGCCGCCGCGATTTCCTGGTGCGCTCGTCGATCATTGCCGGCAGCGGCTTCCTCAGCATCGGCCTGCCCGGGCTGGTCGCCAGCACGGGCGCCGAAGCGGCCATCGGCACGCCGGCCTACACGCCGGCGATCTGGTTCACCATCACGCCCGACGGCAAGACCACGATGCACATCGTCAAGACGGAAATGGGCCAGCACATCGGCACCGGCCTGGCGCAGGTGATCGCCGAGGAACTGGAAGTGAAGTGGGAAGACGTGCGCCTCGACACCCCGCTGGAAAGCGTGGAGAACTTCAACATCTACGGGCTGGCTTACACGGTCAACAGCGGCAGCGTCACCACCGAGTTCGACCGGATCGCACGGGCGGGCGCGGCGGGCCGCATGGTCCTGGTCGAGGCCGGGGCGAAAGTGCTTGGCGCAAACGTGGCGGATTGCCATGCCGAATCGAGCCGGGTTTACGACAAGGTTTCCGGCCGCTCGGTGGGCTACGGGGAAATCCTGCAGAAGGTGAAGTTCGACCGCAAGTTCACCTATCCCGACGACCTGAAGAGCATCGTGCTGAAGGACAAGAGCCAGTACAAGATCATCGGCAAATCGGTTCCGGCTTTGGATATCCCGTCCAAGACCAATGGCCAGGCCAAGTACGGCATCGACGTGTTCCTGCCGAACATGGCTTACGGCGCGTTGGTAGTACCGCGGACTCGCTACTCGTCGAAGGTGCTCAGCATCGACGACTCCGAAGCGAAGAAAATCCCCGGCTTCATCAAGGCGGTCAAGATCGACGACTCGATGGGAAAGTGCACCGGCTGGGTGGTGGCGGTGGCGGACAAGTTCCCCACGGCGATGAAGGCCGCGAAGGCGCTGAAGGTGAAATGGGACGCGGGACCGTATGCGAACCTGAGCTCGGCCGACCTGCTTGAGCAGTACAAGCAGCTGGCGAAGGACGAGAAGGCGGGCGCGGCCTGGGTGCTCGAAGGCGACGTCGACAAGGGATTCGGCGAAGCGGAAAAAGTGCTCGAGATGGAATACACCACGGACATGGTGTGCCACGCGACCATGGAGCCGCTCAACTGTACGGTGCAGATGACCAACGGCGAGTGGCATGTCCACGTCGGCACGCAGAGCACGTCTTTCGCGCGCATGACGCTGACCGGGTATCTGTCCAAGGTGCTGAAGAAAAAGCCGGAGGAACTGAAGATATTCGTGCACCAGTACCTGGTGGGCGGGGGCTTCGGCGGCAAGCAGGACTACGACGACATCCTCGCCGCGGCCTATTGCGTCAAGGAGATCGGCCGGCCGGTGAAGCTGATCCATACGCGGGAGTCCAATTTCGCCACGAGCTTTGCGCGCACGCCGACGTATCACAAGGTCAAGGCCGGCATCAAGGACGGCGAACTCCTGGCGATGAACCAGGACATCGTTTGCGGCTGGATGGGCGCGCGCTTCGGCGTCGGCAAGAAATATGGCACCGACTGGCTGCAGCAGGATTCCTGGGACGAGAAGAAGCAGGACATCGACCAGTGGTCCATCGGCGGCAGCGACCATTGGTACTACATGAAGAACCATCGCGTGCGCGCCTGGAACCATGAACCCACCACCTGGGCGGTGCAGGCGAGCGCGCTGCGCACGGTGTCGAACTCGTACAACATTTTCGTCGTCGAGTCGTCCCTGGATGAGGTGGCGCTGGCCGCCGGGCGCGATCCGCTCGAGTTCCGGTTGTCGATGCTGAACGGCAAGGGCGGCAGCCGTGGCATTCCCAACACCGGCTATCCGGAGGGCACGCGTTCCGACTACTACATGGACCAGTTGTGGATTTCGCTGCCCTGGGGAAAGGACAAGGCCTGGGTGCCCTACGAGTCGGCGACGGTGGGTGGTGCGCTAAGGCTGGCGAACTGCCTGCGGGTCGCAGCGGGGAAGGCGGGGTATGGAAGCAAGAAGCTGCCGCCCAACACCGGCATGGGCATCGCGGTAACGGCGGCGGAAGAGCGCCAGAGCCCGACCTGGGTTGCCGGCATTGCGGAAGTCACGGTCGATCCCGCCACCGGGACTTTCACCATCAACAAACTGACCATTGTGATGGACCCGGGGACGGTGGTGAACCCGAAGAACGTCGAAGCGCAGATCCGCGGTTCCGCGCTCTGGGGCGCGAGCCAGATCATGTCCGAGAAACTGACATTGAAGAACGGCGGGTTCGAGCAGACCAACTTCCACGACTACGTGCCGATCCGCCTGGCGCAGGTTCCGGAAATCGACGTGACCATCATCGACTCCGGGCACCATCCCAGCGGAGTTGGCGAACCGGCCTCGACCATCGTTGCGCCGGCGGTTGCCAACGCCATCTTCAACGCCGTGGGCGCGCGGGTGCGGCACATGCCGATTTCCGCGGAAGCGGTGATGACGGCGATGAAGAAAGCGTAGGCGGCTCCAGGCAGGGTTGTTCGTCCGGCTCCGCGGCTGTGGCCGCGGAGCCGGGTTTCCTGAAGGATTCATGCAGCGGCGCGAGAGCGTGTCCTCGCGTCCGCGTTTCATTTTCTGCACGCAGCGGGAGCGGAAGATGTCCGACGACATTCTTTCTTTGACGGCCGGTGAACTGGTCGCGCAGTACCGTAGCAAGCGCCTGTCGCCGGTGGAAGCCACGCAGGCGGCGCTCGGCCGCATTGCGGAATTGAACCCGATTTACAACGCGTTCGTGCTGGTGGATGAAGCACGGGCGCTGAAGGATGCGCGCAGCTCGGAAGCGCGCTGGCAGCGCGGCGAACCGGCCGGTGCGGTGGATGGCGTGCCGGCCACGGTCAAGGACCTGATTGTCACCGAGGGCTGGCCGACCCGGCGTGGATCGCGCACCATCGATTCGAATCAACCCTGGACCGAGGATGGTCCGCCGGTTGCGCGCATGAAAGAACAGGGTGCGGTATTCCTGGGCAAGACCACGACCCCGGAATTCGGCTGGAAAGGTGTGACAGACAGTCCGCTCACCGGCGTCACGGTGAATCCGTGGAATACAAAACTGACTCCCGGTGGCAGCAGCGGCGGTGCCGCCGTTGCGGCGGCGACCGGCATGGGCTTCATGCATATTGCGACCGACGGCGGCGGGTCGATCCGGATCCCGGCGGGATTCTGCGGCTTGTTCGGCTTCAAGCCGACATTTGGACTCGTGCCGGTACATCCCCATTCGCCTGCCGGAACGCTCTGGCACCAGGGGCCGATCTCGCGCACCGTCGGCGACGCGCTGCTGATGCTCAATGTGATTGCGAAACCCGACGTGCGCGACTGGTACCGCGCACCGGCCCTGGATATCGATTATCGCGAAGGCGCCGATGCCGGCGTCAAGGGCATGCGCATCGGGTACAGCCGCACCCTGGGCTACGCGCGGGTCGATCCGGAAGTGGCGGAACTCGTGGATCGTGGAGCGCGCCAGTTCGAAGCGCTGGGCGCGAAGGTCGAAGTGCTGGACCTGCAACTTGAAGACCCGATTTCCATCATGCAGCCGCTATGGGAGGTGGCGCTGGGCATGGCCATCGCGCCCATGAATGCCGAACAGAGGTCGTTACTCGATCCGCCGATGCTGGCGATCGCCGAGCGCGGCTTCGGGCTCAGTGCGATCGAACTTCGCAAGATCGAGCGCCTGCGGGAAGCCTTCGCGCGGCGCATGTGCCTGCTGCACCAGGACTACGACCTGCTGCTTACCCCCCAACTCGCAGTGGCCGCTTTCGAAGCAGGACACGAAGTGCCGCCGGGCACCGACCGCACGCGCTGGTGGGAATGGTCCCCGTTCACCTACCCGTTCAACCTCTCCCAGCAACCTGCCGCCACGGTGCCTTGCGGATTCACCCGCAGCGGCCTGCCCGTGACCCTGCAACTGGTGGGAGACAAGTTCTGCGATGCGAAAGTACTGCGTGCCGCCCGTGCGTACGAGATGGCGCATCCGTTCGTCATGCCGAGGGTAGGCGGCGCGAGGGCGGGGGAGAGGCAGATGGTGGCGGAACCGCCGAAAAGCAGGTGAAAGGTTAAAGTGCAAAAGGTGAAAGGGAAAAGCAGGGCTTCTTCCACTTTCCCCTTTTACCTTTCACCATTTCGCTCAGCCTGGCGCGCCAGCGCTATGCGCTCGCGCCTTCCATCAACCTCTGCCTCACCCACGCTATGTGCTGGCGCAGGACATAGAGCTGGTCCGCGAAAGACAGCGGGGTCTTGATGTTGTTGACCGAGTTCTCGATCTCGTTCAGGCGTTCGAGGATGCGTTCGCGCTCCTCGGGTTCCGGGTGCGTGATCATGTCGCGTTCGATGGAAATGAGCTTCCCATACCAGCGGTAGATGCGGGAGCGCACGCGCCACCGGTATATCGGCGGCACGATTCGGGTCAGGGGCAGGAGGATCACCAGCAGCGGCACGAGGATCACGAGCAGGCGGTCCGTCAGGCTCGCCAGCCAGAACGGCAGGCGGCTATAGAGAAAAGGCGTGCCGGATTTGTAGTAGCGCTGGGCGTCCGCGCTGATCGGAAAATCGCGTTCCTGCGGCGCGGGGAATTCGCCCGCCTTGCGAAACATGCCGGCGGATCCGTGCACTTCGCGCGCCGCGCCGATCAGCAGGTCGGATAGCGCCGGGTGCAGGCTCTCTCTCGCAACCAGTTCCACGGTCGGGCCCACCATGCTGACCTTGGTCGATGGAATATTCTTCGCCAGGTCCGCCGCGCCTTCCGGCAACGAGAGTTCGGACAGGAAGCGAAACCGGCGTGCGTAGCTTTCCGCCTGGGACATGTTCATCAACTTAACACCCGGCGTCTTCATCAGGTCGACGATGACTTTCGGCGTTGCCGAGTCGCCCATCAGGAAGGCAGCGTCCACCTTGTGCTGCTTTAACGCTTCGGCGGCTTCCTGGCCTGCCAGGTCGAAGAGCCTCGTCGGCGCGCCGTCGACGCCGCTGGCCTTGAGCAGGGTCAATGCGAGCGACCGCGTGCCCGAGCCTTCCCCGCCTACGGCGATGCGCTTGCCCTCGAGCTGCGACAGGCGTTCGAGCGGCATCGCGTTGCGATAGAACACGGTCAGCGGCTGGACCAGGATGCTGCCCAGCGAAACCAGTCCCGACACATCCACGCCTTCGGTCAGGCCCCCTTGCACGAATGCGACATCGGCGCGGAACGTCCTGTCGGCGAGCAGGCGCAGGTTGTCCAGCGAACCCTGCGACGGGATGATTTCCACTTTCACGCCATTGCGCTGGATGATTTTCTGGTACTTCTCGGCGGTCGACCGGTAGCTGCTGCCTTCCGCGCCGCCGATCAGGTAGATGACATCCGGGGGCGCCGGCCTGACGAATTTCACCGCCAGCCAGGCGGCAAGTACCGCTACCAGCAGGACCGGAAGGCCGATCGCGAACAGGTCGTGCCAGGACACGGCGATGAGTTTCGCCGGAAGGCGGGGGCGCAACTTCAGCATGGATGCTGTATTCATTGGCAGGCGGTCATCTTCGTGCGGGATAAAGTGGCATGCGCCGGGAGCGGATGTCCCTGGCAAATTCGACCGTTTACGCGCTGTGAAATTCGCGCCGGCGCGGGGCTTTTTTTGTGGAGTATATTGGGGGCATGCGAAATCCGGGCTCGACCCGGCCAAGGAGGAAACACCCATGAACGCACCGGACCGGGTTCGCGCTGATGCTGCAACCCAGGACACGCCGCAGCAACGCGCCCGCTTCTGTACTTCCGAGAATCCCTTCACCTTCGGGTATCCGGCGGTCCCCGCGCGCCAGTTCCTGGCGGAACGGGACAGGGCGTTCGACGCGGGGACGCCAACGTCGACGATTGCCCTGGATGCTTCGGCCGACCTGGCGACGGCCTATCCCGCGACGACGCCGACGCTGCTGTGCCGGTATTTTCGCATCCGCGCCGGCGAAGAACTGCACACCGCGTTCGCCGCGTCGGGCGAAGTGTTTTACGTGATGCGGGGAGCCGGCGAGAGCCGCAACCGCAATGAGGCCATCATCTGGGGCACCGGGGACGTCCTCTGCTTTTCGTCCGGCGACACCACGCATCGCGCGACAGCGGATGCGCTCCTGTTCGGCGTGAGCGACGAGCCGCTGCTGGCGTTCGAGGGCCTGCGCCCCCCACCCATCGACAAGCCGGCGGTCAAGGCCACGCACTGGCGCGCGGCGGAGATCGAGCACATATTCCAGGGCGTCTACACGCGCAAGAGAACCGAGAGGACCACCGGTTGCTCGGTGATGTTCTCCTGCCATGATTTCGCCCCCGGCTATCACACCACGCCGCTGATCAATACCGCGATCAACACGCTGGAAGCTGGCGGGGACCAGCGCCCGCACCGCCATAACGGCGTGGCCGTGACCCTGGCAATAGAAGGCGAGGGCATCCACTCGATGATCGAGGACAAGCGCATCGACTGGTCGACCGGCGCCGCGCAGATCACCCCGGCGTCGCTGCTGCATTCGCACCACAACCGCGGCAGCAAACGCATGCGCTCGTTCGTGATCCAGGACGAGGGCCTGCATTACTACACGCGCACGCCGGGCTTCAGCTTCGGTTGACGCGTTGAACCCCCCTTGCACCAGGAGAATGGCATATGAAGAACCGGGCCCGGGTCTTGATGCCGACCGCGCCATTCGGCAGGCTGCCGACCTGTCCGGAGCACAAGGAGGGATGATCGGGCGGCAAGCGGAGCCAGCGGGATGACGGCGCCGGTGACCCTGCTGGTGGGCACGCGCAAGGGCGCGTTCATTTATCGCGGCGATGCGGCACGCAAGGCCTGGCAGCTCGACGGCCCGCATTTCCTCGGCAACATCGTCAATCACCTGGTGCCCGATCCCCGCGATGGCCGCACCTGGTTGATGGCCGCGAAGACGGGGCATCTCGGTCCGACGGTATTTCGCTCGCAGGACGCCGGCAGGACCTGGAGCGAGGCAACGCAACCGCCGGCATTCCGCAAGGTGGACGAAGGCGAGGAAGGGCGCGCCGTCGAAAGCGTGTTCTGGCTTTCCCCCGGCCATGCCTCCGAACCCGGTGTCTGGTACGCGGGCACGTCTCCGGTCGGAATGTTCCGGTCCGAAGACGGGGGCGCTACCTGGAAGGAGGTTGCCGGATTCAACGACGGCCTCTATCCGGAAATCAGGCACGCGATTTTTCCGGGGCCGAATGGCGCCCAGGCGCATTCGATCCGCGTCGACCCGGCCGACGCGCGTCACCTCTACGTCGGCATATCGATAGGCGGCGTATTCGAAAGCACCGATGCCGGCGGGACCTGGAAGCCGCTTAACCGCGGCGTGGACGCGGATTTCCTGCCGGATCCCGACCTCGAGTACGGGCACGATCCGCACACCGTTGCATTGCACCCCGGGAATCCGCAGCGGCTCTACCAGCAGAATCATTGCGGCATCTACCGGCTCGACCGGCCCGCAAGCAAATGGATCCGCATCGGGCGCAACATGCCGAAGGAAATCGGCGACATCGGCTTTCCCATCGTCCTGCATCCGCGCGATCCGGATTGCGCCTGGGTGTTTCCGATGGATGGCACCGAGGTCTGGCCGCGCACCAGTCCGGATGGCCATCCCGCCGTCTATCGCACGCGCGATGCAGGCGAATCCTGGGAGCGTCAGGATCACGGCATGCCGAAGCAGCACGCCTGGTGGACGGTGAAACGCCAGGCCATGTGCGCCGACGATGCGAATCCACTGGGCCTCTACTTCGGTACCACCAGCGGCGAAATCTGGGCCAGCGCCGATGAGGGCCGCAACTGGAACCGGATCGCCGAGCACCTGCCGCACATCTACTCGATCGCAGCGGCTTGATTCGCGTCCTCATCCCCAGCCCGCTGTTTTCCTATACCGGCGGGCAGAAGCAGATCGAAGCCGAGGGGGACTCGCTCGAGGCGTTGCTGAGCGTGCTCGATGCGCGTTTCCCCGGCATGCGTCACCGGATCGTCGACGAACAGGATCGCATCCGCCCCCACATCCGTTTTTTCGTCAACGGGAAAATGGCGCAACGCCTCGACCGGCGCCTCCTTGCCGGCGACGAAGTCATGATCGTCGCCGCGCTCAGTGGCGGCTAGTTCTGCCAAGCCCTGGCGGGGACAGTTCTTTAGGGCAAAAATCCGGAACTCGATGCGAAGCACCCTGTCACACCGGACAACGCGGTGGGCACGCCGTCGCTGACTTGCGACGGGATGAGGTTCATCGCTCCAGCAAAGGAGCGAAGCATGACAACAAAAAAGGAACTGCTGGAGAACGCAATCCGGGTGATCACGCAGCGCGCCGGCATCCGGGAGACGGATCAGTTCCACGTGACCCAGGTTTCCCGGGATCCCGGCGGGGTCTACCTGATGCAGGTTACCTGGCCGGACGGCGTACGCGTTTGCGAAGAAGTGCGGCGCACCGTCGCCAGTTTTCCGGTGCTCACCTACTCGAGCTGCGTGCCCTTGCTTCCGGAGGTCGTCGACGAAATCATTCTGATGGGTCGCCCGGACCTCTGCTCACGGCGGGAACGCACCCATGACTAGGCGTCCACCAAGACAGCGCAACTGGATCAGCCGCTGCACGCGGCGCGATCCCTGCGCCCGTTTCCTGCGTCCGCCCGTTGGGTGGCCATGGCATGCTTCGAGACGATCCGCCGCGGTAACCGCGGAAAGCGTGCTGTCGATCCGGTCGCATCGCCGCAGCCGCCGCAAAGGGACGGCAGCCCAAAGGTAGCCCGCGTCAGAGCATGTTGGCTCGCGAGGCCTGGTGCAGCGAACCTGCCGCCATTCGCCGTTCGGCCCTGACGTCAAAAAAAGCAGGCAGCACAGCCATCATGTGTTGCGGCTTGTTCGGTCCGCGCCCGCCGTCATGCATCAGCACGATGTCCCCGGGCACCGCTTTCCGCAGGCGGCCGAGGATTCCCGGCGTACTGCCCAATGGACCCCAGTCGACGGCGCTCAGGCTCCAGAGCACCGTGGCCTGACCGTCGGTTCGCGCCTGCTCGACCATGCAGCGCCGCAACCGGCCGTGCGGCGGCCGGTAAAACCGCGGGCGGATGCCGGTGATGTCCGCGATGGCGGCCGCACCGTCCACGACCTCGCGCCGCGCCGCCGCGGGTGGCAGGGTCCAGGGATGCCGATGCGTGCCGGTATGGTTGCCGATTTCATGCCCCAGCTCGGTCATGCGTCGCAACAGTCCGGGGTTGGCGCGGGCACTGGCGCCGACGACGAAGAACGTCGCGCATGCGCCGGCGGCTGCGAGGACGTCCAATACCCGAGGTGTCCAGACCGGATCCGGTCCGTCGTCGAACGTCAGGTAAATGCGTCCGCCGTCAGACGGGCCGTGTGTCAGCATTACGGAGCCGGCGTACCTTCTGGCCCGCCGCGAAGCGTTGCAGCAGGACCTTGCGTGTCAGCCAGTAGAAATGCGGATCGGGGCGCGAGCTCCGGCTTTCCTGCGCCGGCGCAAACGCCCATACCAGCAATTGGAACCAGATGGCGAGAAGCCGCTTTCTTGCGCCATCCGGAAGCGGCTGCGTTACGAAGCCCACGCGATGACCGTGCGCGGGAAGCCAGCTCACCGCGTGGAACACCGAGAGATCGCAGAAGGCCGGGTCGCGGAATGCGCGATCCGCGAGGGCGTGCATGGACTCGATCATCAGGCGGGCAAATCCCAGCGCCACGGCCGCCTGCGTCGCGGATTCGATCTGCGTGAAGCGAAAATTGTTGAAATGCAGCATCCCGACTTCGTCGCCGGCGTGGAGCGCGGTATCGTCGTCGAACCGGATGGTGGGACCGCGGTAGATCGCGCGGCCGACGTAAAGGATCGGCCCGACCGCCTGCAGTCGGTTGGCGCGCTGGTAACGCTGGTCTACGTGGCCAAGCCCGCGCTGCACGAGGTTGCGCACCCAGTCCCTCATTGTCCCGCCGCCAGGCGCGCCGCCGATCGCCGCCCTGCAAGGCTTTCCGCGAGTTCGGCGATACGATCGGCGCCGGTGCGGCGCCCGAGTGCCCAGGCGCGCTCCTGCATGCGCCGCAGCGCATCGGGGTTCGCCAGCAGATCTCCGATCGCCTCCACCAGTTCCGCTTCGGCGACCAACCGGCCGACACCATGGCTTTCCAGGAAGCGCACGTTGAAGCCTTCCTGGCCGCCGAGGGCGCGCGTGGCAAGCAGCGGCCGTCCGCAGGCCAGGACTTCCGCCACGGTCAGGCCGCCGGGCTTGCCGACCACGATATCCGCCGCGCGCATGTAGAGCTCCATGCTGTCCGTCCAGTCCCGGACATGCAGGCGTTTTGGATGGCTTGCGGCCAACGGCGCCAGCGCTCGCCGCGCGGCATCGTTGTGCCCGGCGATCACCAGCACCTGAACGGGAGTCGGCGCTGCAAGCAGCCTGTGCGTGACCACATGCACGCCCAGTCCGAGTCCGCCCCCGGCAACCAGAACGACCGGCCCTGCAGGGTCGAGGCCCAGCGTCTGCCGTGCCTGTTCCACGGAAGGAGGCTGCCGGAAGCCGGGCATCAGCGGGATGCCGGTGGCGATCACCTTGTCCGCATCCAATCCCGCGTGGCGGACGCCGTTCACAGTGTCGTGGGCGAGGCAGTAGTACTCGATGCCGGTCTGGATCCAGAAATCATGCAGGCCGAAATCCGTCGGTACGCCCACGGTCGGGATGCGCGGGCCTTCCTTTTCGCGAGAAAGCAGCGCAGCCGAATTCATCTGCGTCGCGACGATGACGTCCGGATCGAAGGCGCGCACTTCCGCCGCCAGGCGCCGGCTCAGCCGCGCCCAGGCGGTTTGCACCAGTCCGAGCCGCAGCAACCGGCTGCCGCCTGGCGTTGCGCGAGGCTGCCCGGAGAGCGCTGCGATCAGCAGCGGCACCATCAGGCGATCCGAAGGATAGTGCGCGCCGTCCTCGTCGCCGCTTCCTGCGCTCCCCACGCGAGGCATGAGCGCCAACACTTCTGCGAAGGCGGCAGGCGGCGGTTCACTGCACTCCAGGATCGCCCGCCACATGCGCTGGTCGAGCTGGTAAATGCGGTCGAACAGCGCGGGATGTTCCTGCACCAGGCGCAGGTATGCGGTACGCACCGCCCAGGCGACTTTCTCATCCATGAGCGACCAGAAATCCAGCGTCATTACGCTGGAGCCGGCATTGCGTTCACGCACGGCGAGCTCTATCGCTTGCGCCGCGCGGACATGCCCGGAGCCCAGGCTCGATGTCAGCAGCAGGACGCGGGGCCCGTCGCCGCTATCGCTCCTTGCCTGAACCCCTTCCCATGGCGGCGGTGCCGGGTACGCCGTGGCCAGACCGGTGCGGGCAAGCACATTGGCATCGTCCATGCGCAAGGCATGCCCGGCTTCGGCAGCCGGAAACAGGGAGTCGAAAACGCGGGCCATCCGCAATGGACTGCGGCAATCGCACCGAGTTTCAGCTGGTAACGCGTAACTCTTCTTGTCCGGGGCCCGTCGCCTGCCTGCGACAGCGTTTGCCGAGGCTGTGCGGCCCGGCAGTTCTCAGGCGGCGAGACGCAGCGTTATGGTCGGTTCCGCATAGTGGCGATCGTCGAGCTGCATCGCCAGCCGCAGGTGCCCCAGAAGCTGGGCGGGCGCGCGCATCGTCTTGATGGCAAAGACCAGGGGATTCAGGGTGGCCTCCATCAGCTTCATGGACTGAAACGGACTGATCATTCCCAGGCGTGAGCCGCGCATCATCAGCGCATCGGCCGCGGCACGCAGCACGCAGCCGATGACCGTTTCATCGTTGGCGCGATCCGCGAGTTCCCGCGCGATTTTTACGTCGATCCTGAAACCGTAGCGGCGGGCGAGCGGGGTGATGTCGAGGAATTCCACGGCCGGCGAAGGCGGGTTGGCTGCAATGCTCATGTCTTGCTCCAGTTCATTGGTTTCTGGCTCCTGCCGCGCATCGGCACGTCGCTGCGCGCGACATCCACCCAGATCTCGGGCGATGCATGCTCGTGTTCGATCCGTACCCGGAGCTGCGCCGCCGGCAGTTCAAGCGATCGCAACCGATCGAATCCTTCTTCGAGCGATAGCGTGAACTCGCTTGGCTGGACGCCGGGACGGGAACGTGCCGAAACGGCACAGGAAACTTCCTCGATCAGCCTGCCCATGCGCCAGTTCTCGCGAACCGGGTCGAGCCGATCGCCCGCTTCGCGCACGAAATACACAGCATCCATCCATGCCGCGTGGGTGATGCAAACCTGTGCCGCGAGGCCGTGCCCCGCCGCGTGCTGGCTGACGTCCACCCAAACGGTCGGTGCGCAGGCGGCCGGACTGCTCGAGGAAACGACGGAATTCGCTTGCATGGCTCGCCTCCAGGGTCGTGATTCGACGACTTTGACAGGGACACATGACCGGGGTATTGCAATTGCCGTGCCTGGCGCACTGTTCGTTGACGCCGTAACTGGCGGGAAGTTCACGCGCCGGCCGAAATACACGCCGAACGCGCATCGAAGCCTCGCATCGGGCGCCGGGAAATTCGGTCAGTTGGCGAGGAAGACGCTCACTTCGCCGTCCGGGTTGAGCATGCACATGCTGACTGAACCGAGCGTGCGCACGCCCAGGCGGCGTAGCCTCGCCATCAGTTCCTCGGGGCTCATCAGCAGGCGTTTCAGGTTGCGACGGATGAGTCGACCGTCGCGAATCAGCAACAGGGGTTCGCTAAATCCAGCTTTGGTGAATCGGGTTGTCAGGGCTATCAGGTTCATTTCTTTTTGCTCTTCGTGAGGTTAGTCCGGCGGGCGCTTCAAAGCGGCCCGCAGCAAGCACGTGAGCTTGCAAAATGCGTACCACGACTGGAAGGCGTTTTTCAGTCAAGCATTGCGCCTGTTGTGTCCGATACTGACTGGCGAATATTGCAAAGATTGCGTGTCCGCTTGTAACTCTTGCCGCTCCCGGAACCGGGGGCGGGGCGGCTTGCCCATGAAACTACGGCAATAATTTTCCGCCGCCACGTGGTATGGACGTTGCAAACGCCTTCAACTCCCACCCAGGTTTTGCCCGGCGCAAAGATCTCGAAGGTTCGGGCAACGCATCCCTCATTTACCCGCAAAGGACGGAAATAGAACCCATGGCAGCCCGCAAAGACAATCGCAGCAAACCGACCACCAGAAGCGCTCATCCGGCAGGCCGTCCTGCGGCAAATTCGGCATCGAAAACATCGGCCCGTTCGACGGTGAGCGGGCCGGCACGCAAAAACGCCGATGCCGCGGGCGCCGACGCAGCGGCTGCGAAGCAAGCTGGAGTCGAGGCACTGGCTGCGGCGTTTCCTTTCAACGCCGCCAAACCTTCCGAGTTCGGAGCCGCCGCGGCAGAACCGGCAACGGGACAATCCGCCGCGCCGCCCGACCCCACGGTGACGGGAAGCACGCTCACCGAGTCCAACGCGTCGGACAAGGTCGGCGGCGGGACGCCGCCTGCCGGCTTGAATCCCGCCAACGGTCCGCTCGACCGTGTGCGGGTCGACTCGGGCGGCCGCACCCTGACGACAAACCAGGGCGTGCCGGTTGCAGACAATCAGAATTCCCTCAAGGCGGGACTGCGGGGCCCTTCCCTGCTCGAGGATTTCATCCTCAGGGAGAAAATCACCCACTTCGACCATGAGCGCATACCGGAACGGATCGTGCATGCGCGCGGTTCCGGCGCGCATGGCTATTTCGAGTGCTACAAACCGCTTACAAAGCTTACGCGGGCGTCCATTTTCGCCGAAGCCGGAAAGCGCACTCCCGTATTTGTCCGCTTTTCCACCGTGGCGGGTGAGCGCGGATCCACCGATACCGCCCGCGATGTGCGCGGCTTCGCCGTGAAGTTCTACACCGACGAGGGTAACTGGGACCTGGTCGGCAACAACATCCCCGTGTTCTTCATCCAGGACGCCATGAAGTTTCCGGACATCGTCCACGCGGTGAAACCCGAGCCCCATCACGGCATGCCGCAGGCCGCCTCCGCCCACGACACCTTCTGGGATTTCGTGTCGTTGATGCCCGAGACGACGCACATGCTCATGTGGGTGATGTCGGACCGCGCAATCCCCCGCAGTTACCGGATGATGCAGGGCTTCGGGGTGCATTCCTTCCGCTTCGTCAACGAGGCGGGAGACTCGCAGTTCGTAAAGTTCCACTGGAACCCCGTTGCCGGCACGCATTCCCTGGCATGGGACGAAGCCGTAAAGATCTCGGGGGCGGACCCCGATTTCCATCGCCGGGACCTCTGGGAAGCCATCGAGGCGGGCGCCTACCCGGAATGGGAGCTTGGCGTCCAGATATTCGACGAGGACACTGCCGAACGCTTCAGCTTCGACGTCCTCGACGCGACCAAGCTGGTTCCGGAGGAGCTCGTGCCCGTCACGCCCATCGGACGCATGGTGCTGAACCGCAACCCGGACAATTTCTTTGCGGAGACCGAGCAGGTCGCATTTTGCACCGCGCATATCGTGCCGGGGCTGGACTTCAGCAACGATCCCCTGCTGGCGGGGCGCATCCATTCCTATGTGGACACCCAGATTTCCCGGCTCGGCGGCCCGAACTTCCATGAAATTCCGATCAACGCGCCGGTCGCGCAAGTCCACAACAACCAGCGCGATGGCATGCATCGCCAGGCCATTCCACGCGGCCGCGTGGCATATGAGCCGAATTCCCTCGGAGGGGGGTGTCCGTTCCAGGCCGGCGTGAAGGGCTTCATGTCCTTTCCGCAACCGACCGAGGAACACAAGGTCCGCGGCAAGCCGGAAAAATTCGCTGAGCACTACAACCAGGCCACGCTGTTCTGGAACAGCCAGAGCGACATCGAGAAGCAGCACATCATTCGCGCTTTCCGGTTCGAATTGACGAAGGTCCAGACGACGGCCGTGCGCCAGCGCGTCATCGCGCAGTTGCGCAACGTCGCCGAGGAGCTGGCGCAGGCGGTGGCGGATGGGATCGGGATGCGCACCCTGCCGGATCCATTGCCGAAAATCGCCGGCCGGGCGAGCAAGAAAGACGTGCAGGCCTCGGACGCGTTATCCCTGTTTGCGCGGCCCGGCAGCGAGGGCATCAAGACGCGGCGAATCGCGGTGATCGTCGCCGATGGAGTCGACGGCGAGTCGGCGCTCGCCATGCATGCCGCCCTGTCGGACGCGGGTGCCATACCCCGGTTCGTGGGAGTCAAACTCGGACAGGTGGGAACGGAGAAGGGCGACCCCATTGAGATCGAGGTGTCTCTGGAGACGGCGCCCTCGGTGCTATGGGACGCGATGATAATTCCTGATGGGGAAGCCGCGGCGCGGGGGCTATCCGGCAGCGGCCATGCGCTCGAATTCCTCAAGGACCAATACCGGCATTGCAAGCCGATCCTGCTCCTCGGAGCGGCAACGGCATTGCTGGACAAGGCAGGCATCCCTCCCGCCCTGCCGTCGGGCGACGCGGATCCCGGATTGCTTCAATACGGCGGAGAGCAGGCGAGGGAAGCCTTGCAGGAGTTCGTCGCGGCATTGGAGAAGCATCGCCACTTCGCCCGCGAGACGGATCCGCCAAGGGTGTAACCAGGTCGGGCCTTGCCGTCAACTTGCGGTACGGCTGCCAGCCTGAAAGCAAATGCAAGAGGAAGGGGAAAGAGGAAAGAGGAAAGAGGAAAGAGGAAAGAGGAAAGAGGAAAGAATGATCCGCTGGGGCGTCAGATTTTTCCTTTTATCTTCCCTCTCAGTTTTTTCGGCACTGGCCTAAAAGCGATACGCGACGCCTGCATTCGCGTACAAATTCGTCTTGTCGAGCGCCAGCGGAGAATCCTTCGCGTCGCCCTGCAACCGGCGGATATTGAGGCCCCACAGCCCGATCCAGTGTTCCGAGATGTCGACGTCGCCGAGGACGCCCACTTCGATCCTTCGCATCCCGGAACCGGCGCTGTAAGCCGGCAATCCCGTCGTGGCGGATTGTCCCGGCGTGATGCCGAAATACCGCTGTGTGGATTTGTCGTCGCTCCAGGTGAGCTGGCCGAACACGCCCGCGCGAATGCCGTGCCGATCCAGGATGCCGGCTGTAACGCGCAGGTCGGCCTGGGCGCCGTTGTCGGCGTCCACGTCGTGACGGTAGCGCAGCAGCGCATTCAACGGCATCGCGCCGATCTTCCAGTCGCCCTCCGCATGCAGGCCCGCCGATCCGCTGGGATCGAGATCCTCGAAGTTGTGCTCCTGCAGAAAAGCCGAATCGCCGGTGATGCGGCCTTCCTCGTACGCCAGTTGCGCGCCGAACACCACGCCCCCGAATGGCTGCGTCCGCCAGCCTCCTTCGAGCATGCCCTGCGTGGTCCGTGCGAAAAAATGCTCGCCGTAGAGCCGCACATAAGGAATCACGTCCGCGCGGCTGCCGTCGGCGCCTTCGTACGCCGGCCGCAGGCGGAGGCCGACCCCGATGTACTTCTCGTCGGCGGCGGCCTGGGCGTAGGCCTGCGTGGCGATGCAGGCGGCGAGCCCTGCCGCCAGCGTCAGTCGTCTGGCCATTGACTGCTCCGGGGACATATGACAGCAGACTTGCGGTGGGGCGGGGAGTTCCGCCGGGGCGGAGATAAAAAGAGAAAAGAGCAAAGAGGAAAGAGGAAAGAGAAAAGAGAAAAGAGAAAAGAGAACGAGCATCCTCCGCCCAACATGCATTCGCCGTAGTGCTCTTACCTTTTCTCTTTTCTCTCGTCTCTTTTCTCTCGCCTTTACAGCATTTCCAACGGTGTCGGCGCGCTTGGCGGCGGAAAGATCTTGTCCAGTTCCGTCAGCTGTTCGGAGGAAAGCTCGATCGCGAGTGCGCCGGCGTTCTCCTCGACGTGCTTGCGGTTGCCGGCCTTCGGGATTGCGATCACGTTGTCCTTGGCCAGCAGCCACGCAAGGGCCGCCTGCGCCGGCGTCATGGCGTGGCGCCGGGCGAAGTCGACGAGGCCGCGTTGCTTCAGCAGCCGCGCCTGTTCCACCGGGGAGTAGGCCATCACGGGGATCTTGCGCTCGTTCAGCCAGGGCAGCAGGTCGTACTCGATGCCGCGACGCGTGAGGTTGTAGAGCAGCTGGTTGGTCTGCACGCCCTTGCCGCCGGGCACTTTCCACAGCTCCTGCATGTCATCCAGATCGAGGTTGCTCACGCCATAATGGCGGATCTTGCCCGCCTTCTGTAGCGCAACGAATGCTTCCATGGTTTCGCCGAAAGGAATGTTGCCGCGCCAGTGCAGCAGGTAAAGATCGAGGCGATCGGTGTTCAGGCGCTTCAGGCTGCGTTCGCAAGCGAGCGCCACGCCTTTGCGTGAAGCATTGTGCGGATAGACTTTGCTGACCAGGAACACTTCGTCGCGCCGGCCGGCGATCGCTTCGCCCACCAGTTCCTCCGATTTGCCCTCGCCGTACATTTCGGCGGTATCGACCAGGGTCAGGCCAAGGTCCAGGCCGGCCTGCAGGGCGGCGGTTTCTGCGGCACGGCTGCCGCGGCTGTCGCCCATGTTCCAGGTACCCTGTCCCAGCGCCGGCACTTCCTCGCCGCAAGGCAACTTCACTTTCTTCATCCCATTCCTCCCCGTCTGTCGGTGTCCGCGTATATCCCGTCCCAGAGCCGCCAATCGCTAGGTCGTCAGCGACAGGATGATATCCGCATACCACGCGGTATTCAGGTTGAGACGGCTGTCCTCCTCGATGTCGCGATTCGTGACGTCCATGCGTGAGGTATGGATGCCGAGCAGCCGCCACGGAAGATCCTCACGCCCCGACTTCGAGGATGGGGTCCTCGCAACCACCGGCGCCCCGCTGGCGCCGCGGTGCATGCGGGCGTCGGTCAGGAAATATCCCTGCCCCTGGAAGCGCAGGCCGAACGAGGTCGAGACGATGCCCTGCCGCGCCACCGGCAGGTGGTGCAGCATGTCCTCGAAGCCCAGCGGAAAGCCGACGACCACGATCGGCGTTCCCACCTCGATTTCGTCCAGCTGCTGTACCAGGTGTGCCGGGCTGAATGCGCGCAGGTGCAATGTGGCGGGCAGGGCAGGGCGATCCAGCGCCAGAACCGCGACGTCCACATCGCCCGCCGAATCGAGGCCTTCTCGCCACACCGGCGCGCCCCCGGAATAAAGCGGGATCGAGAATCGCGTCACCTGCGCCACGTTGTCCGGATTCGAATGCAGGTCGATGAGCAGGCTGTCCGGAAAATGGTTCGCCGCTTCTTCCCTCACCACGTGCCGCGCGGTCACCAGGTACAGGCCGCCGTCCCGTTCGAAAAAGAAGCCGGTCGCGTTGGTCTTTTCGCGGCCGTCCTTGACGGTGGCGATGCGGGTGACGGCAAGGAGCAGGGACTCGATCATGGCTGTACGTGTTTTAGGGGGTGCACAGTTGAGCCCTGCGGGCCGCGCAAAGTTCCATCTTCGGGTGGCGGCGGGCGCAGCGTGGGATGGAATTTGAAAATCAGGGCCGGGGGCCGCGTAAAACCGATCCAAGGCGTCTTGTTTGCACCAGCACCTCGAATCGCGGTCCTGTCCCTCGTTGTGCCTACGGCCTGATGAAAAACGACGCCGTCGCGGCGGCATCACGATTGATCGACTCGATCTTCGCGGCATTGAAAGCCCAAAGGTCGTCGCTCTGGATGCCGAGAAAAATAGGCTCGGCCTTGGCGCGGTGGATGTTGATCTTCGCGTTGTATACGGTGCGGGTGGTGCCGTGCTTGTCCTTGAGGTGATAACGGTTCACGAGGTAATGCCCGCCGCCGTGGCTGCGCCCGGTCAGGTAGCAGCGGATGTTTTCGATGCGCCCGCCGGAAATGTCGAGGCCGTTGAGCTGGTCCAGCGTCGCTGCGGTGTTCTCCACGAAATCCAGCGTGTCGGAGCGAAAGGACCGCACCTTGCCCCCGCTTCCCACCTCGGTGCTGAAATCGCCAATCAGGATCTGGCCGGGCAGGGCAC
>DASVNF010000067.1:0-2044 GCA_036384015.1 Burkholderiales bacterium | reverse complement strand
CCCCGCCCTCACGAAGTGCCGGGATGCTAGCACGCCGCGCAGGCGGCGTCAGGCGGCAGGTCGGGGCTTGCGCTTGCGCCGCAACTTGTTGAAATCGTCCAGTTCCCAGGGCCGCAGGGCCAGCACCACGCTGGCCGGCCGCCGGTCGCCGATGGTCAGGTGCTTGTCGTCGTTGTGCATTTCCGAGAATTCGAGCGCCAGCTTGCGCAACTTCATCACGAACTGCGCGCTGTTTGCCGGCGACAGCATCGCATTCATCACCATGATGGCCTCCCCCGGTCCGTCGAACCGGTAGCGGAAGTATTCCTGGTGGGCCCGGCTCATGAAGTACTGCAGGATCGGACCGTTCGGCAGCCAGGAGAAATTGGGTGAAACCTTGAGCTTGATGCGGTTGTTGGGCATCAGCTCGAGGAACTTGATGCGGTCCAGCTTCAGCAGCAGCTGGATGCACTCGGTTTTCGGGATGTCGTAGATCTGGACGATCTGTTCCAGGCTCATGTGGTTGAGCGCGCAGACCGCCACCAGGAACAGCTTCACGTTGCCCACCACCTCGCGCTCCTGCTCCAGCGTCAGGTGCACGATGTAGTTCTTTTCGCTGTCGACTTCGCGCGCCAGTTCCGTCAGCCCGAGCCCGGCGAACTGGCAGATCTGCTCGAACCGCTCCAGCGTGAAATGCTGGGACGCGAACATGCGTTTCACGCTGGCCTCGCTCATCCGCAACTCGCGGGCGACCAGCGCATAAGTCAGCTTCCTGGATTTGAGCGCCCGCTTCAGGGCGTCGACCACGGCGACGATTTGCGACACGGTTCCCTCCCAAGAACGGGCCCAAAGTCTTGCCAAATAATACTCCGGGGGGAAGCGGTAGCAACATCCTTCGCGCCGCTTTCATGACAGCGTACTGCTGCGCAACATGGGGCCGCGTTCCAACCGATCCATTCTTCCGGGGAGACAGACATGAGGAAGCGGAACCTGGTCACCGCCCTTGCGGCAGCGCTCGAGAGCAACCCAAGCGCCGGCAAACCTCCGGTCATCGTCTCCGACGTGCAGGAAAGTCCCGCCGATGCGCTGCTCAATGCCCTGCGCAACAGCGCCACCGGACGCGACCAGATCATGCAACGGCGCCTCGGCGCGCCGTCCGACAAACCCTCATAACCGCCTGTGCGGGCAGGGGGACTTCCCCTCGAAGCCCCCTGTCTTTTTGGCCGGTCCTTGTCCAGGACCGGCCTTTTTTTTGCCCACCATCTCACCCCCGCCCTCTCCCCCTAAGGGAGGCGGAGAGGGTGACGGGTCCGCCCGCTAGATCGCGCCGATGCGGCGCCGCTCCCGCTCCACCAGCTCGCGGCGCAGGATCTTGCCCGTGGGCGACTTCGGGATCTGGTCGATGAACTCGACCAGGCGCACCTTCTTGAAGGGCGCCACGCGCGCCGCCACGTAGTCCATCACTTCCTGCTCGCTCAATTCGCCCTTGCGCACCACGAAAGCCTTGGGAATTTCGCCATGCTCCTCGTCCGGGCTCGGGATCACCGCCGCGTCCGTGATCGCGGCATGGGATACCAGCACCGCCTCCAGTTCGGCCGGGGCAACCTGGTAGCCGCTGTATTTGATGAGTTCCTTCAACCGGTCCACGACAAAAAAGTAACCGTCCTCGTCGGCGTAACCGATGTCGCCGGTGTGGTACCAGCCTTCGGCGTCGATGCTCTGCGCCGTGGCGTCGGGAAGATTGAGGTAGCCGCGCATGATGTTCGGCCCGCGCACGCAGATCTCGCCCTGCTGGTTCGCGCCGAGCGAGGCGCCGCTGACGATGTCGGCGATCCTGGCCTCGCAATTCGGCACCGGCGGCCCGATGGAAGTGGCCTTTTCCGGATCGAGGACACGCGGGTTGAGATGCGTGGCGCCGCTCGCCTCGGTCATGCCATAGCCCTGCATCAGGCCGCACTTGAGACGGTCGGCACAGGCGCGCAAGGTGCTCGCCGCGATCGGCGCGGCGCCCGAGGCGATCAGCCGCAGCGAGCTCAAGTCGAACTGGTCCACCATGGGATGCTTG
>DASVNF010000066.1:0-27897 GCA_036384015.1 Burkholderiales bacterium | reverse complement strand
CGAGCGCAGGTCGAGCTCCCAGCCCGCGAAGCGATAGCCGCGTGGCACTTCCGCTTCGGCCCGCGCCACCGGCGCGGTGCTGGTCCGGCGCAGCACGGTTCGCACGCGCGCCAGCAGCTCGCGCGGATTGAACGGCTTGGTCAGGTAGTCGTCGGCGCCCATCTCGAGGCCCACGATGCGCTCGGTATCCTCCGCCAGCACGGTCAGCAGGATGATCGGCAGGTCCGTGGTCGAGCGCAGGTACTGGCACAACGAAAGCCCATCCTCGCCCGGCATCATGATGTCGAGCACCACCAGGTCGAAGGCGCTGCGCTCATGCAGGCGGCGCAGGGCAGCGGCGTTTTCAGCCGTGCTGACCCGGTAGCCGTGCTCCATGAGATAGCGGCCGACCAGTTCCCGGATGTCCTTGTGGTCGTCGACCACGGCGATATGTGGGGTGGATTCCATGATTTTCTTCCTGGCCGCATGTTTACACAGCCGTGGCCGGGGCTGGCGGGGAAAATGTATCAAAGTATCCCAGTCCGTTCTTTGGCGAAGAATCGCGACAAACTGACTGCTGCGCCGACACGATTCTGATACATCCACCCCTCATCCTGCCAGCCATCGAATCGGATTGGCCGAACAGGAGGGACGATGGAAACTGCGGGAGTTCGCGACTTGCACGACTGGATTACCGGTTTCGGCTCGCTTCAGGAGCGCATGCGGGCAAAGCTGGCGCGCCCGGCGCCGGATTACCGGGCCCGCGAGGCGCGGCTGTCCAGCGCGCCGCTGGGATGGCGCGACCTTGGCCTGGAGCAGCACGACCTGGCGCCCGGCGCCGGATCGCCGCCGGCAAAGCCCGGGCGACACCTCGTGATCCTCTGCCTCGGAAGCGGGCGGATAGTGCTGAACGGCGGGGCAGAGTCCGTTGTCCATGCCGTCCGTCCCGGCAGCGTGCTGCTGATCCCGGGCAACCCCGATATCCGATGGAGCGCCGGGACACCGCTCAGCATCTGCGTGCTGACGCTGGACAGCCGCAGTCTCGACCGCGTGGCGGCCGACATCTACCGGACCGCGCCGCGCGACTTCGAGCTTCTACCCCTGCAGCGGGACTACGATTTCGGCGTCATCGGCCTCGCGGGTGTCCTGGCCGAGGAAGTCATGCGCGGGGGGCGCGGCAATAATCTGTACGTGAACTCCCTGGCCAGCATCCTCGCCGTGCACCTGCTGCGCCACTATGCGAAGTGGCGGCGCAAGGAACCCGCCGCCGAACGCCGCACGGCCTTCGAGCGCGCGCTGAACGCTCCGGAGCCGGTGCAGCGGGCCGTGGTGCACATACGCGAAAACCATACGCGCGACATTGGCGTGCAGGAAATCGCGGAAGCGGCGGGCGTCAATCCCTTCGTCCTCAGGCGCCAGTTCTACGAAAGCCTGGGCACCGAACCCGGCCAGTACCTGCTGCAACTGCGCATGCAGAGCGCCGAATCGCTGCTCGCCGCCGGCGCCCGCTCGCTGCCGGAGATCGCGCATGCGGTCGGATTCGGTGACCACAGTCACCTCATCCGGCAAGGTGAAAGGTGAAAGGGGAAAGCTGGAGGGGAAAGACTCTTGGTGCCGGATTCAGGCTTCCTGGTCTTAAACTTTCCCCTTTGACCTTTAACCTTTCGGCTGCATCTCGGTTTTTTGTATCAATCTTTGTCAAAACGGTGGACAGGCGGCCCGGCGGGATTATGCTGGGAGGTACAACCAAGTCGGGGGACCCCTGCAGGGGGCGAACACCGACCCGGAATCTTGCAGTACTCACTCAAGCTCGAGGAGACAATCGTGGCAACACTGAACGTCAATGGAAAGAACGTGAATGTAAACGCCGAGGACGAGATGCCCCTGTTGTGGGCCTTGCGCGACGAACTGGGACTGACCGGAACCAAATACGGCTGCGGCGTGGCGATGTGCGGGGCCTGTACGGTGCACGTCGATGGGCAGCCGATGCGCTCCTGCGTGATGCCGGTCTCCGCGATGGCCGGCAAGAAAATCGTCACCATCGAGGGGCTGTCGAAGGACGGATCGCACCCGGTGCAGAAGGCCTGGGTCAAGCTGCAGGTCCCGCAATGCGGATACTGCCAGAGCGGCATGATCATGGCCGCCGCCGCGCTGCTCGATGAAGTGAAAAAGCCCACCGAGCAGCAGATCAAGGACGCGATGACCAACATCTGCCGCTGCGGGACGTACGCACGCGTCAAGGACGCCATCAACCTCGCCGCGAAGAGCGCCTAAGGAGACCGCCATGAGCAACCAAAACTTTCAGGCCGGCCGCCGCGATTTCCTGGTCAAGTCCGCCGCCGCCTCCGGCGGCCTCGTCATCGGCTTCCACATGCCCGGCTTCGCCCTTGCGGCGGATGCGCCCGGCGCACCCGAAGTCACCCACTGGATCGTGATCCAGCCCGACGACACCGTGATTATCCGCATCGCCCGGTCCGAACTCGGACAGGGCACGTTCACCGGCCTGTCGCAGCTCGTCGCCGAGGAACTGGAGTGCGACTGGAGCAAGGTGCGGCCGGAATACGCCGATGTGAACATGCACATCAAGCGCAACAAGATTTTCAAGGACATGTCCACAGGCGGCAGCCGCGGCATCCGCGATTCGCAGGAGTACGTGCGCCAGGCCGGCGCCAGCGCGCGCGAGATGCTGATCGCCGCCGCCGCGCAGGAATGGGGCGTGCCCGCCGCCGAGTGCAAGGCGGAACGCAGCGTGATCACCCATCCTTCCGGCAAGCGCACGACCTACGGCAAGGTGGCCGCGGCAGCCTCGAAGCTCGAAGTGCCGAAGGAGCCGAAGCTCAAGGACAAGAAGGACTGGAAGATCATTGGCACTTCGCCGGCGCGCTTCGACATTCCCGACAAGACCACCGGCAAGCAGATCTATGCGGCCGATGTGCGCTTGCCGGGGATGCTGCACGCCTCGGTCGTCCAGGTGCCGGTGTTCGGCGGCAAGCTGAAGCGCTACGACGAAGCGGCGGTCAAGGACATGATCGGCGTGAAGAAAGTGGTTGCCGGCGAAGACTGGGTCGCGGTCGTCGCGAACAACTGGTGGCGTGCCAACGAAGCCATCAAGGTGCTCCCGGTCGAATGGGACGTTGGCGAGAACGGCAATGTCTCGAGCGAATCGATCATGCAGTTCCTGCGCAGCGGCCTGGACGCGGCGAGCGCGCCGGTGGCGCGCAAGGACGGAGACGCGGATGCCGCCTTTGCCGGCGCTGCGAAAGTGATCGAGGCCGAGTACTACTCCGGTTATCTGAACCACGCCACCATGGAGCCGCAGACGGCAACGGCGCTGTACACGGACGACAAGCTGGAAGTCTGGGTCGGCACGCAGAACGGCGAGGCCAGCATTGCGGCCGCGGCGGAAACGGCGGGCCTTCCGCTCGACAACGTCTTTGTGCACAAGATGCACGCAGGCGGCGGCTTCGGCCGGCGCGGTCCGCACCAGGAATACACCAAGCAGGCCGTCAAGATCGCGCAATCCATGCCCGGCACGCCGGTGCGGCTGCAGTGGTCGCGCGAGGAAGACATGAAGCAGGGCCGCTATCGCCCCGTTTCCCTGGTGAAGCTGCGCGCCGCGCTCGACAAGGACGGCAACTGGACCGCCTGGCAGGTGCGACAGGCCGACCAGTCGATCATCGCCACGGTGCGTCCGACCATGATCAAGGACGGCGTGGATCCGATCAACACGCGCTGCTTCGTCGACAACCCGTACAAGGTGGCGAATTTCACCAACGAGTACGCGATGCGCCAGACCCACATTCCCCCGGGCTTCTGGCGTGCCGTGGCGCACACCAACAATCCGTTCTACCGCGAATGCTTCATCGACGAGCTGGCCCACGCCGCCGGAAAGGATCCCTACGAATTCCGCCGGCCGTTCCTGGAAGGCAAGAAGGACCTGGGCGTGCTCGACGCGGTGGCGAAGGCCGTCGGCTGGGGAACGCCGGCGCCCAAAGGCGTTCATCGCGGCATCGCCGTGGTCGATTCCTATGGGAGCTTCACCGCGGCCGCGGTCGAACTTTCGGTGGAGAACGGCACGGTCATCGACGTCAAGCGGGTGATCGTGGCGATCGATCCGGGACATATCGTTCACGCCGATGCGGTGAAAGCGCAGCTCGAGGGCGGCGTGATCTGGGGCCTGAGCGCGATCATGCACGAGGAGATCACCATCAAGGACGGCCGCGTGGTGCAGAGCAATTTCTCGGACTATCCGGTGCTGCACCTGCTGCATACGCCGAAGATCGAAGCCGTCATCATGCCGACGGGCGGGTTCTGGGGCGGCGTAGGCGAGCCGCCGATCGGCGGCGTGATCCCGGCCATGGGCAACGCGATCTTCGCCGCGACCGGCAAACGCATCCGATCGATGCCGCTCAAGAACCATGGGTTCAGCTATAAAACCTAGCGGTCGGCGGCCGGTAGGCAGGGGTTTGGAAGAGCAGGGCCGAGGGCCGCGGTACGAGGACCGCGTAACGACCGAGAATGCTTTTACTCGGCCCGCGGCCCGCGGCCCTCGGCCCCCTCTCGCCGTTTCCGGCATTCACGACGCCGGCCGCCGCCGAGCCCTCGGCGCGCTGGCCGCGGGCGTTTGTCTTCTCATCACGCGTCCGGCCATCGCTACGCCCGACGAGCTCGTTGTCGCTTTGCGCGAAACCTTCGGCGACCGCAAGATCCAGCCGGGCCGGGTGCGGTTCGAGCTGCCGCGGCTGGCGGAGAACGGCAACATCGTGCCGGCGCTGGTTTCCGTCGACAGCCCGATGACGGAGCAGGACTACGTCAGGGCGATCCACATCTTCTCGGAAAAAAATCCGCTGCCCCGCATCCTCGAGATGCGGCTTGGTCCGCACAACGGGCGCGCCGCGGTGTCCGCGCGGATCCGCATGGCGACGACACAGCAGGTGCTCGCCGTCGCGGAGATGAGCGATGGCACGCTCTGGTCGGCGGCGGTGGACATCGACGTCACCGTGTCGAGCTGCACATGAGCCGCATCGGCCCTGCCCGCGTCCGCGTGCCTGAACAGGCGAAGAGGGGCGACATCGTCGAGATCCGGACCATGGTCGAGCACCCCAACGAGTCCGGCTTCCGCCACGACAACATGGGCCGCCCGATTCCGCGGCACATCGTCACTTCCTTCAATTGCACTTACAACGGCAAGGAAGTTTTCAGCGCCGTCCTGCATCCCGCGGTATCCACCAATCCCTATATGACCTTCCATCTTCGCGCTGTAGAGACCGGCGACCTGGTTTTCACGTGGAAGGATGATCAGGGCGGTGTCACGACGGCGACGCAGAAACTCACTGTCGTTTAGCGAAGGTGAAAGGTAAAAGAGAAAAGGTAAAAGAGGAAAGGTAAAAGGGGAAAGTTGAAAGTAACGGCGTCCCGCTGTTCACTTTTACCTTTTCGCCTTCACCTTTACCCTTTTTTTTTCCGCGCGCTAGCGCTGAAAGTGCGCCTGCGCGCCGAGCAGCGCCTCGCGAAAGCGGTTCTTGAGTTCCGTGCCATCCCTCGGCGGCAAAACCAGGGGCAGCTTGTCCGGCGAGATTTTGATCTGCGCGAACAGCGGTCCGTCCGCTTTGTGGATTTCACCGCGCAACTTGACCACGCCGGTCAGGGTCGTCAACTCCGATGCGGTGACGAAGCCGCAGGCTTTCGCCGCGGCAGCGAGGTCGACCCCGAAACGGGTGTGCGAGGGCTGCATGCCGGTTTCGCCATAGTGCTCGTTGTCGAGGACCACGACGGAAAGGTTGCGCGGGCGCTGCACGCCGATGGTTGCGAGGCTGCCGAGGCCCATCAGCATTTCGCCGTCGCCGGTGAGGACCAGCACACGGCGCTTCGGCTGCGCGAGCGCCAGCCCGAGTCCGATGGACGCCGCGCCACCCATGCCGCCCCACAGCGGAAACGTAAGCGGATGGTCGCCCGCCGCTGTCGCATCCCAGGCCGGCGCGCCGAGGCCGGCCACGACCAGAAGATCGCCGCGCTCGGCAAGCAGGGCGTTGACTACCTTGCGGCGATCGGGGACTGCGGCGGGTTTCGATTTCGCGGCCATTTCAGTCCTTGAACGTCTTGGCGCCGAGCAGGCGCTGGCCGATGAGCACGGCGGCGGGGCGCAGGGTGTTATAGGCGATGCGCAGCGCGCCCTCCGCGAGCGGCACGATGTCCTCCGCGCGGTCGGCGCGGTTCACCAGCACGCCCATTTCTTCGAGCACGCCCTGCGAGGCGCGGCCCATCGGTACCTGCCAGGGGTTGAATTCCGCCCAGTCGCCGCGCATGGTCACCAGCATCGGCAGCGGAATCTGGCAAACGGAAAGCATGGAAAGCATGTTGATGCAATTGCCCACTCCGCTGGACTGCATCAGCAGTACGCTTTTCTCGCCCCCGAGCCAGGCCCCCACCGCAAGTGCGACGCCTTCTTCTTCCGTGGTGAGGCGAACCGCGCGCATGTCGCGATCCGCTTCGCAAAGCCGGATCAACGAGGCATGGCCGGCGTCGGGTACGAAGCTGACCTGGCGGACCTGCTGTTGTTTGAGGAGCCGGTGGAGTTCAAGGCTCCAGGACGGCGTCGCGCTCTTGGTCTTGCCCATTGTTGTTATTTTTTCGGACGTGGCGGGCGCCGGCTATTTCTTCTGCAACGTCATGTTGCGCAGGCGCTCGGCGATGGCCTTGAGCAGCGATACGGCGAAGCCGGGCTTGGTTTTCACCAATGTCAGGAAATCGGGACGGGTGATGGTGAGCAACTGGCAATCGGTTGCGGCGGTGGCACTGGCCGCGCGCGTGCCCTGGTCCACCAGCGCCATTTCCCCGAATACGCCGCCCGCCCCCACCCGTTCGACGACATTCCCCTGGATCGACACCGTAACCTTGCCGCGGATCAGGACGTACATGTTCTTGCCGGCATCGCCCTCCTTCATGATCACGCGCGTGGCCGGGAACGCCTGGGGCGGACGCGAGCGGAAAGCGGCGACCAGTTCCTCCACCATCTTCTTGTCGAACACGGTGAATTCGTCCCGGTCGGCGGTGCTCGGCAGGCTGGCGGTCTGTTTCATCAGCGCCAGCGTGAGCCGCAGGCGGTGATTCAGGATGTTCATCAGCATCAGCGCGAATTCCGGCGTTGCCTGGATCGCCTGCTGGAACTGTTTCGCGTCGAGGACCAGCGCCTGGCAGAACTTTCGCGCCATTGCGGTTGCCGTGCGCGGCTGCTGGGTGATCACCGCCATCTCCCCGAAAATCTCGCCGGGCCTGACGATGTCCAGCGTCTTCTTGTTGCGGAGCAGGCTGACCTCGCCCTCGACCAGCAGGTACATCTTCTCGCTGGACTGGCCTTCGAGGAAAAAGGGCTGCATTTCGGCGACATTCTCCGTCTTGCCGAAAGATTCGAAGCACTTGCGCGCGACCTCGGGGTCGTAGGCCTCGTCCTGCGCCGCAGGCTGGGTGAAATCGAGTTCCATGGTGCTGTGGCGGTGATCGGTGACTGGTAATTGGTGACTGGTGAAATCGCAGAGCAATTCTAGACGAACTCAAGGCGTCGAGGCGAACCGGGACGAGTGGTGATTGACGATCATCCAGCGACCGCCTTCGTTCCGGTAGGTGAAAGTGAAGCGCATCGGGATCACGACTTCCTGCCCGTCGACCGGATTGCGCGAGGTGTAATACCCCGAGTTGGTCGCGATCTCCCCATAGTGCCGCACATGGGTTTCGCCGAGGAACATGCGCAGGTTCGGGCGTTTCGTCGCGGATTCGGTGAAGTATTCGAGGATCTCGGCCGGTGTCGTGCGGATGGTCTTTGAAACCGTCCCCCACAGGATCGCATCGGGCGCGTACAGGGCCGAGATCTTCACCGGATCGCGCGTGTTGAAGGTCGTGATCCATTCGACGGTGGCGGCCTCGATGGCCTTGGTCGCGGCTTCGTCGGTCTCCTGCCCGGCGAATGCAGCCGTGCCCAGAAAGGCAAGGCCGATGGCAATGAGCGGATTGATCATTATTCGGCGCATGTTTTTTCCATGTTCGAAGGCATTCAATCGTAGCCGGGCGGCGCGACAAAAGCCTGCAGGTTGTTTTCCAGGAATCCAGCCGCGGCGATCGTGGAAAGATCGCCGTATTGCGGGCCCACGATCTGGACGCCGACCGGCAGGTTCTCACGGGTGAAGCCGGCCGGAGCCACGGTCGAAGGCAGATAAGCCATGCCCGGATAGCCTGCCCAGAACATCTGCGTGGTGGACGGCTGGGGCTTGCCGTTGACCATCACCATGCGCTCCCAGCGGTCGCCTTTCTGATTGTGCGGGAAGGCGGCCGTGGCGGCGGCCGGGCAGAGCAGCAGATCCCATTCGTCGAAAAATTCCGCCCACTTGCGCCGGAACTGCTGTCGCTTCTCATGCCAGCCATGCCATTCGCGCAGGGTCATGGTGTTGCCGCGCATCATCCAGGCGGAATAGCTGCTGTCGTCCGCGGCCAGCTTCGCCGCGAGTCCCTGCTGCAGCGCGAACTGCTCATCGTTCAATGCGAACGAGGTCGCGCCGCGCAGTAGATGGACGAACACGCGGTGCGCCTCGAAAAGATCGATGTCGGGGCGCGCCTTGTCGCTGACTTTCGCGCCCTTCTTCGCAAAGGCCGCGGCCGCGGCCAGGATCCCCGCCTGCACGGAATCGTCCACCTCCGCGTTTGGTGCGGAGGTCAGGACCGCGACCTTGAGCTTGCGTATCTCGGCTTTGGGTTTTTGCAGCGTGATCCTCACGCCCCGGGCCGACCATGCGTCGGGTTGCGCGATCAGTTTCAGCGAGGTTTCCAGGTCGTCCGCACCGCGCGCCAGCGGGCCGATGACCAGCATGTCCTTGGTGGAGAGATTCGGCGGCAGGTTGTGGCCTTCGATCGGGCACAGTTCGAAAGTCGGCTTGTGTCCGAACACGCCGCAGTAGTGCGCGGGATTGCGGATCGATGCGCCGATGTCGCTGCCCAGTTCCAGGCCGGTCAGGCCGGCGGCCAGCGCCGCGCCGGCGCCCCCGGACGAGCCTCCCGGCTGCCGGGTCACGTCCCAGGGATTGTTGGTCGTGCCATATACAGGATTGAACGTCTGCCAGTCCGCGAGCATGACCGGGACGTTGCTCTTGCCGAAAACCACCGCGCCCGCATCCTCCAGGCGTTGCACGGCCAGGGCATTGCGCGCGGCGATGTTGCCCTTCATGTCGGTGCGGCCCCAGGTCGTGGGCAGTCCTTCAACGTCGAAGGATTCCTTCACCGTCATCGGCACGCCATGCAACGGACCCTTCCAGTCTCCCTTTGCTGCGGCGCGGTCGGCCTTGCGCGCCTTTTCGCGGGCGCGCTTTTCATCCAGGACAACGATCGCATTGACCTTCGGATTCAGGCGCGCGACGCGTTCGAGATAAAGGTCGAGCAGATCGACGCTGCGGACTTTCTTGCGGCGGATCAGCGAAGCAAGCTTTTTTGCAGAGAAAAATGGGATGTTCATTTCATTCAGGAAGAAATCAAAGAAAAACGGGGCCGCGGGCCGCGGTTCGCGTAAGTGCTCGAATGCTTTTACTCGGCCCTCGGCCCTTTTTTAATCCAACTTTACTCACGGTCGTCACGGCCTCACAACGGCTGTATTTCCGATCTTGCTGTACGGAATCGAGATCGGGCCGAAGCGCGTGTTGGCTTCGATCGATCCGCTAACCTTGTAGGCGATCTGATTGCCGCGCAGCAGGTTGAACAGGCTGGCGCCGACCGTGCGGGGCGAGAAGGACAGCGGCACTGACAGCGTCGCGGACTCTCCCGGCTGCAGGCTGGCGGCATCCGACAGCCGGCTGCTGCCGACTTCCTGTCCACCCAGGGCAAAGCTCATTCCCAGTCTTTTCAGTTCCAGCGGAAACTGGTTGGTGTTTCGGACGCGCATCTTCACCGTTCCGCTGGTCTGGTCGAGCCCGAGCCGGCCGATCTCGAAGCCGGCCATCTCCACCTCCGGCACCGCCGGAATCGGCAACTCGCCGCTTTTCGACAGGGGAATCTCGATCCTGCCGGCGATCGGCGCGTCGACGCCGAGCTTGAAGTCGGCGGTATACGGCAGCACCGCGCCGGGTTTCACCCCTTTTAGAGCCGCCATGACCGGCGCGAAACCGACGGTGACCGGCAGCTGGATGAGCTGCTTGCCCCGGGCCGGGATCGAACCCGTCGGCTGGACGCTGCCATCGAGAATTTTCCTGCCGTTGCTGCCCAGCGTGTAGGAAAGATCAGCGAGCGGCAGGGCGGCGCCGTAGGGATTGGCGACCTCGATGTCGAAGAGGAAGACCGCGTTTTGCAGCGACAGGCCGCGGATGCTGCTGCCGACGATTTGGGCCGTCGGTTTCTGCGCCATGCCCGCCATGTCCTGCAGCGACTGACAGCCGGCGAGCAGTGTCAGCAATGCAACAAGGAAACGACTGACGAGGGTCCGCATGATGTGATCGGTTGAATATCCCGCAATGCTAACGCAGAATGCTTGCTGCCAGCGCAATGAGAGAAGCGTCGGCGCAGGGAGTTCATTCAATACCTCCCTTGCGGGGTGCGTCATTGCAGAAATTTCGTGAGCACCTGCCCGGGACCGGATTCCAGCCGCAGGTAGTCGCTGCCATCGTGAATCTGTTCACCGTTCACCCACACGCCGTGAACGCCTTCCGCCCGCCGGACCATGCGTGCGCCGCCCGCCGGGAGATCGCGGCGGCGTTCAAGTGCGGACATGCCTACCGTCGCCGGATCGAACAGCAGCAGATCCGCCCACGCACCCGGTGAGATTCGGCCGCGATCGGGGACGCGGTACTTCGCGGCGGGGTCCGAGGTCAGCCGGCGCACGCCCTCTTCGAGCGTGAAGGTTCCGGTCTCGCGCACCCAGTGCCGCAGGAAGTGCAGGCCGAAACCCGCGTCGCACATGAAGATGAGGTGCGCGCCCGCGTCGGAGAGCGCCAGCACGCCGGATTCGTGCCTGAGCAGCGGCGCCACGCCGGCGTCATTGTTCTGAAACAACTTGGCGATGAGCGGGGTATCGAGCGGCAGGTCGAAGAACCAGTCGAGCGGATCGCGCCCGGCGGCCCGCGCCAGTGCGCTGACCGGTTGTTCGTCGACTTCGATTTTCGACCAGTCGCCGTAGAACAGAATGCCCGGCTGGGGGGCAGCCAGGTTTTCCCGGAACCGGCGGCGAAACGCCGGATCGGCATAGATACCCGGCAATTCTTCCGGATTCGCCGCTTTCACGCGTGCAAAGGCATCGTGCGAAAACATCAGATAGGGATCGCGCAACGTGAAATCGAAGGACAGCGGGTGGCAGTTTGCGTGGATGTAAACCTCGTTGCCGCGTGCGCGGGCCTCGGCACAGCGTTCGTAGTAGCCCATCGCCACTTCCGGCGCGGCGTCGTTGTACATGGTGAGCACGGTCACCATGAAGGCCGGCCGGCCGGTGGCGGCGGACAGCGATTCCATGAACTCCGTTGTTGCGCGCGGCCCGGTCGCCATCACGAAGACGCCGCGGTTTTTCTCACCCAGCGGCTGCGCGAGTGCGCGCAACTCGGCTTCGGAAGCGATGGTGGAAGGCATCGGACGCCCGGCGAAGCCCGCGTGATTGGGCGAAAAGGACGATGCCAGCCCGATCGCGCCGGCGTCGAGCGCCTCGCGCACCATGGATTGCATGCGCGCAAGCTCCTCCGGCGTCGGCTGGGCGCGGGTGGAAGCCTCGTCGCCCATCACCGCGGTGCGGATGGTCGAATGACCGGCCAGCGCCGCAACATTGGCATAGGGCTTGATGCGCCGCAATTGCGCGAGATAGTCGGCGAACGATTCGAATTCCCAGCGGGTGCCGGCGAGCAGCGCGTCGAGATCCATGCCTTCGACCACCGACAGGTTCTTCAGCATCGTTTCCCGCTGGGAAGCCGGGCAGGGCGCAATGCCGAAGCCGCAGTTGCCCATCACCACAGTGGTGACGCCGAGCGCCGGCGAGGGGGACAGGGTGCGGTCCCAGGTGATCTGCGCATCGTAGTGGGTGTGGACATCGACGATGCCCGGCATGAGCGCGAGGCCGTCCGCATCGAAAACCCGACGCGCCCCGCCGCCGGGCCTGCCCACGCCGGCAATGCGGCCGTCACGAATTGCCACGTCGGCGGTGACCGGGGGGGCGCCGCTACCGTCGAAAACGGTGGCGCCGCGAATGAGGAGATCAAACATGCGCGAAAGCTATCACAAGTCACCGGGCCCGGGCCGGACTCACCGGATGCGCACCAGCTTACGCAGCGTGTTCAGCCCCTTCGGAATTTCCCGGTCCGGATAAATCTGCGACCAGGCGGTATAGGACACCTCGCCGACATAGATGTCGCCGTGCGAATCCACGGCCATGCCGTGCGGGGCGACGAACTGGTCGGGCCGATCGTATCCGGCATGTTCCGCGCCGAACCGCGATACGAGCTTTCCCTCGTGATCCATGATGCTGATGCGCGGACCCAGGTTCGGCACCTGGCGATTCACAGGCATGGTGGGTCCGATCTCGCCGATGTAGCAAAGCGGGTTGCGCGTGGCTTCCATGACCATCCCGCAGGGCCGGTGCAGATTGTGCCACTCCGTTTCGTACCTGCCCTCGCCATCGAACACCTGGACGCGATGGTTCTCGCGGTCGGCGACATAGATCCATCCATCCGGATCGCAACAGAGATTGTGCGGAATGTTGAACTCGCCGGGACCGGTTCCCGCCTCGCCCCAGGATTTGAGCAGCCTGCCGTCCGGCGAATACTTGTGGATGCGCGAATTTCCGTAACCGTCGGAGATGTAGATGTCGCCGCTCGGCGAGAGGGCGGTGTGGGTGCAGCGATGGAAGGGTTCACCGCTCATGTACGGCGCCGGTTTGCCGGGTATGCCGATCGTCAGCAGCACCTTGCCCTCGAGCGTGCACTTGCGCACGCTGTGATCGCCGTCGTCCGTGCAGTACAGCGTTTCGTCCGGACCGATGTGCAGGCCATGCGCGCGATTGAAAACGCCTTCACCCCAGGAGCGCAGGAACTTGCCGTCGCGATCGAACACGATCATCGGGTGCTCGCCGCGATTGAAGACATAGACCCGGTCCTCGTGGTCGACGGCCACCGCCGCGACATCGCGGAACGACCAGCCGTCGGGCAGTTGGGCCCAATGTTCGTTGACCTGGTAACGGAAGGCGCCGCTTCCAAGAGTGGTTGGCATTGATGGTTCTCCAAGAAAACGAAAAGGGCCGCGGGCCGAGGTTCGCGGGCCGCGTCAGAACGAACACTCAACCTTTCTGGCAAGTACTTATGAGCAGTTCCACTTCGATTTACGATTCAAGCAGGCTCACTCGGCCCGCGGCCCTACGCCAGGCCGCGAAGCCGCGACTTGAGCGAGTCGGGTATCTCGAGCTCGAACGAGAGCACCCTGGCCGAGAGTGACTTGCCATAGTTGTCGAGGCACAGGCTGCGCGACACGCCGCCGCCGAGTGCGCCTTCCGCGACAAAATTCATTGCCTGCAAGCCGTCCACTTCGTAACGCGTCACCTTGCCCATGACTACTCCGGCGTAATGCGCCTTGAAGGTGTCGGCGGTGAGCTGGTCCTTCAGGAACGGGTACAGCTCGGGCGCGTACGCGATGACCGAGATGTTTGACGTGTTGCCCTTGTCGCCGGAGCGGCAATGCGCAGCATGCTGGAGCATGATCTTCATTCGTAGTCCTTTGACGTTCTGTGCTGTCAGAAATAAGGGCCGCGTTACGAGGGCAGCGGACCGCGTAAGGGCTCTTCAATCTCTTGCACTCACCCGGCCCGCGGCCCGCGACCCGCGACCCTCAGCCCTGTATTTTCAGTTCCCCGCATCAACTCACAAAGTAGTTGATGCTCGGAACGACTTTTTCTCTTGGAACGAGCGACGACCAGACTCCGATGATCTCGCGGGTGCGGTCCTGGTGCGGAACGCGCTTGCCGGTCATGCCGACCCCGGACACCGCCATGCCGTCGACCTCGCGGCCGACCTTGATCGCTTCTTCGCGCGTTTTCGTGCGCGCAGCCACGCGCACGGCAATCTCGTAGGGTTCCGGCGCGTCTTTCGGCGTCATCGCTCCGTGAATGGCATTCAGGCCGAGGAAATCGATGCGTATTTCCTCCGCTTCCAGCTTTACGATCCTGAACCGTTCCTCGAGGATCTTCTTCGCCAGTTGCGCACGGCGCAGCGCGCCGGGACCCGCATAAAAAAACATGTCCTCGCCGATGAAGCCTTCGGTGCAGCCGATGGACACCTTCAGGGTCGGCGTGCGCGGCCTGCCGGAAAGATTGGTCACGCGCACGCGATCCGGGCCGATCTGCTCCAGGTTGGCGGTGGTGAAATCCACCACCACGTCGGGGGTCAGGTAATTGGCCGGGTCGTGCACTTCATAGAGCAATTGTTCCTTCACCGTCATAAGGTTCACCGCGCCTCCGCTGCCGGGGACCTTGGTGATCACCGCCGAGCCGTCGTCATCGACTTCGACGATCGGAAATGCCAGGTTCCAGGGATCCGGCACGTCCTTGAAGCCTGGATCCGCGAAATAGCCGCCCGTGACCTGGGCGCCGCATTCCAGCAGATGGCCCAGCCCGTTGCCCCGGCCAAGATGCATGTGATCGAGCGCGTCCCAGCCGAACTCGTACATCATCGGCGCCATGAAAATCGAAGGGTCTGCCACTCGCCCGGAGACGACGATGTGCGCGCCCTGCCTGAGGGCGGCCACGATGGGCTCGGCGCCGAGGTAGGCCTCGGCGGATACCAGGCTGCCGGCCAGCGTCGAGGTCGGCTTGCCGTTTTCGAGAATCCTGTCGGTGAGCTGGAGCACCCGATCCGTGATCAGGCTGCCGTTGACCGACGCGACCCTGACGCCTTTTGCGCCCAATTGACGAAGCCAGTGCACGATGCGTTCGGCCGCGCCGTCGGGATTGATCCAGCCCTGGTTGGTGACGATCTTCGTGCCGCGCTTCAGGCAGGCGGGCAGGACGGCCTGCATGCGGTCGTCGAGATAAGTGTCGTATCCGGGAAACGAGGGATCGCGGCGCTTGCGCACCTGAGCGGCGGAAATGGTCGCTTCCGCCATGGTCTCGAAACAAAGATAGTCCAGGTTTCCCTGTTCGGCATTCAGCCGGGCGGGCTCGATGCGATCGCCCCACCATGCCGAGCCCGCGCCGATGCGAAGTGATTTTTTCATCGCCCGGCGACCCGCGGTTTGGTCTGCAATTTCTCCTCCCTGGAGCCGCTTTTCTTATGCGGAGATACTGGATTGCCGGCGCATTCCCGTCAATCCGAGTCGATTCCGAGTCCTGGAACCGATTGTAATCAAACTTGTTAGTGCACTGAATCGAAACAGTTATGCGAGATTGGATAATTCCACCCGCCAGAACAAATTCTTGACAAACCCGAGTTCGGGCAACGAAGATTCCCTGCAGAACCCGTCTAAACGGGTCGCTTTTGGAGGAGGAGAGACCGTCCATGAAGATGCTGCTTGCCGTGCGCAACGCGCGGTTGTTTGCCTTTGCGCTCGCGGTCTGTGCAACTACCGCTTTTGCCGAATCCCCGATCCGCATCGGCTGGCTGTCGTCGCTTACCGGCGCGCTGTCGTCCGCGGCCATCGCTGAAAACCAGGGCGTTCAATTCGCGGTCGATGAGATCAACGCGGCTGGCGGGATCAACGGCCGCCAGCTCGAGCTCATTACGCGCGATACCGGCGGCGAGCCGACCAAAGCCGTCAACTTCGCCAAGCAGCTTGCCTTCGTCGACAAAGTCGACATCATCATCGGTCCCGTCAATTCCGGCGAATCGCTGGCCACCGTGCCGATCGTGGCCAAAGCCGGCATTCCCAACCTGATCATCGGCTCGATCGATGAACTCACTGACGCGCAGAAATATCCGCTCGCCTTTCGCGCGATCAACACCAATACCCAATGGATCGAGGGCGCCAATGAGTACGCGCTCAAGGTGCTGAAGAAAAGGAAGGTCGCGATCATCGGCGATACTTCCGGCTACGGCACCGCCAGCGCCAAATCCGCCCAGGCGCTGCTGGAGAAGGCCGGCGTGAAGCCGGTCTATTCCGTGCTGGTCGATCCCAACAAGACGGACCTGACCGACGAGCTGACGAAGGCGAAGGCCGCCGGAGCCGACGTGCTGATGCCCTGGTCCGCGGCAACGGGATTGCTCGCGCGGTTGCTGAACACGCGCGGCGACATGGGCTGGGACGTCACCATCGTCGGCCACCCCGCGCTGATGGCCCCTCCAGTCAAACCGCTCCTCAACAAGCGCGAATACTGGCGCGACGCGTTCGCCGCGGGCTACCTGAGCACCACCTATGACGCGAAGGGCAAGCTGCCCCCGCGGACCCAGGCCCTGATGGAAAAAATCCGGCCGAAGCTCGGCAAGGGCGGCGAGATCGATTTCATGTTCTGGTGGGTCGCGCTCGGCTACGACACCGTGAAAATCGTCGAGCACGCGGTCAGGACGGCCGGCTCCACCGATCCCGCGGCGATCCGGAAGGCGCTCGAGGGCACGAGGGAATTTCCCGGCGTCTATGCCACGTATTCGTGGAGTCCCCAGAACCGCAACGGCTTCCCGGACCACAACATCGTTGTGAACGTGGCGGGCAGCTTTAAAGACGGGTCGTACGCCGCGGCGCCCACGAAGTAAGTGCTGAGTGTTGCGTACTGCCCGACTTCGCTGGATACCGGGCGTTGCCCATAAGTGCTGAGAAGGGTTTCCCCGCTTTCTCCAATCACTAATCACCCATGCTGATCGCACTCATAACAGGCCTCGCCACCGGCGCTTTGTACGCCTCCGCGGCGCTGGTCTACAACGTGATGTTCTCCACATCGAAGGTGCTGTCGGTGACAACCGGCCATATATCGATGCTGGGCGGGGTGTTCGGTGCGTGGTTCATGTCGACCCTGGGCTGGCCGGCGCCGATCGCGTTGCTGGGTTCGATTGCCGTCGGCGCGGTGTTCGGCCTGCTCACCGACTTCATCGCCATCCGCCGGGTCCTGGCGCGCAGTGACGAGCACCTCTGGTTGCTGTCCACCCTGGCGCTGGCGACCATGGTGCAGCAGGGAGCGGGGCTGTGGTGGGGCACCGAGCCGAAACCTTTTCCGCGCCTGATCCCGCAGGACTTCACCGCCGGCCTCGGCGACCAGAAATACTGGCTGCCGATCGTCGTCGCGATCCTTCTGGCGGTCGCGCTGGAACTGTTCTATCGCCGTACTCTCTACGGGAAATTGTTCGTGGCGATGTCGGAAGACGCCTTCGCGGCCCGCGCCAGGGGCATTCCCACCGACCGTATCCGTGCCATGTCGTACGTGATTGCGGGTGCAATGGGGGGATTGGCGGGGTTTGCCGCCGGCCAGCTCACCTTCGCCTATTTCGCACTCGGCCTGACGCTCACCCTGAACGGATTCATTGCCCTCGCCGTGGGCGGCCTCGGCAGCAATGTCGGCGCGCTCGTGGGAGGGGCGGCGCTCGGCATCCTGAGTTCGGTCGCTACTTATTATGTCGGCGGCGAATACCACCAGACCATTTCCGTCGGGCTGCTGATGCTGGTGTTGTTGCTGAAGCCGGCCGGCCTGTTCGGCTCGCAAACCGTCAGGCCGGTGTGAACATGGAGAGGGACGACCGGAAAAAAATCGCGCTGGCCGTCATGGTCCTCGGGCTGGTCGCCTTGCCCTGGTGGTCCGGGGACCTGTACAAGCTGCACCTGGCCGCCCTGATCGGCGCGTACTGGGTCCTGATCGGCGGCCTCAATCTGGTCGTGGGCTACTCAGGCCAGCTGTCCATCGGTCATGTCGGCCTGCTTGCGATCGGCGCCTATTGCTTCGCAATCCTCGCCGGCACCCACGGCGTGCACCCCGCCCTCGCCATTGCCGCTGCAGGCGGCTTGTGCGGTTTGTGCGGCCTGGTGCTGGGGCTGCCTTCGCTGCGCCTTCCGGGTTTTTATTTCGCCATGGCCACGCTGGCGTTCGCGCTGATCGTCACAGAAATCACGCTGGCCCAGGGCGAGCTGACAGGCGGCGGCATCGGCCTTTCGGTGCCGGGCCTGCCGGCGCCGTTCGACACGCCACAGGGCAGCTACTGGCTGATTCTTGCGATAGCCGGACTTGTGACCTGGCTCAGCTGGAACGTCGCGCGCTTCACCTGGGGCCGCGGACTGGTCGCCATCCGGGACAGCGTCATCACCGCGCAGGCGGTCGGCGTGCCGGTGTTCCGTGCCAAGCTTACGGTGTTCGTCGCCAGCGGCGTAACCGCGGGCATTTCCGGCGCACTGTTCGCCGTGCTGCAGAGCTACATCACGCCGGACACGTTCATTTTCGAGCTGGGATTGTTCTTCTTCGTCTGCATCATCATCGGCGGACGCGGGCACATCCTGGGTCCGCTGCTCGGCACGGTGGTGCTGACGGCGCTGCCCGAACTGGTGTCGCCGCTGGCGAAACTGGGCACTTTCTTCTATGGCCTGCTGCTGCTCGTGGTCGTGCTGCTGGTTCCGGAAGGCATAGGCCGCGTCTTCGAGGTGGTGGTCGAGTTTTTCCGTCCGCGCAAGCCCGAGAGTCATGTGGTGAGTCCCGACCTGCAGCGGCTCGCGAAAGCCATCCAGGACGCCTCCCGATGACACTCGCGGCCATCGGTGTAACGAAGACATTCGGCGGTCTCACCGCGCTGTCGAAGGTCTCGCTGGAGCTGCAACCGGGCGAAGTGCATGGCCTGATCGGGCCGAACGGCAGCGGCAAGACCACCCTGCTCAACCTGTTGTCGGGTTACTACAAGGCAGACCGTGGCGCAATCAGCCTGGACGGGGCGGACATTTCGGCGACCACGGTGCAGCAGCGCGCCAACATCGGCGTGGCCCGCACATTTCAGAAACCGCGGCTGTTGCCGACGCTCTCGGTGCTGGACAACGCCATGCTTGGCGGGTGGCGCGATGCACGCGCCGGATTTCTGGCCAGTGCCTTCTCCCTCCCCAGCGCGCGGGAGGACGAAACCGTATTACGCCGGCGCGCGGAGGAACTACTGCACGGCGTCGGCCTGTCGCGGGTCGTCGGGCGGCGCGCCAACCTTCTGGAACACGCGGAGCAGCGCTTTCTCGAGATCGCGCGCGGCCTGGCGCAACGGCCGCGCTTCATCCTGCTCGACGAACCGGCGGGCGGCCTGACCCCCGCGGAGATCGAGCATCTCGGCGCGATCATCCGGGTGATGCGGGATGGCGGCATCGGCGTGCTGCTGGTCGAGCACCATACCGATTTCGTGTTCCGCGTCTCCGACCGCGTTACCACGCTCGATGTCGGGTCGGTCATCAAGCGCGGCACCCCGGACGAAGTGCGCAACGATCCGGAAGTCATCCGGATTTACCTGGGCGCATGACAATGAGACACGACCGCCCGCTGCTCACAGTCACCGATCTCCACGTTGCCTACGGCAAGGCCGAAGTGGTCCACGGCGTTACACTGGAAGTTCGCGCAGGCGAATTCGTCGTGATGCTGGGGCGAAACGGCGCGGGCAAGAGCAGTTCCCTGCATGCCATCTCCGGCCTGATCCCGAAGAAATCCGGCACCGTCCAGTTCGACGGCCGCGACCTGACGCGTGCCACCCCGCGCGAAATCGTGCGTGCTGGCGTGGTACAGGTTCTGGAAGGCCACCGCGTGTTCGGCACACTGACGGTGGAAGACAACCTGCTGATCGGCACCTACGCCAGGCGGTCGCACGGCGACCGTTCCAAACTGGCCCGCCTCTACGAGCTTTTCCCCGAAATGAAGGACAAGCGCGACGAACCGGCTTCGAGGCTTTCCGGCGGCCAGCAGCAGATACTCGCGGTGGCCCAGGGTGTCATCGGCGGTCCCCGGCTGCTGATTCTCGATGAGCCGTCGGCCGGGCTGGCGCCGCTGGTCATCGACAGGATCCTTGCCGTGGCGGCGGAGCTCTGCCGGGAAGGCATGGCGATCCTGCTGGTGGAGCAGTTGGTGGAGAAGGCATTGCGGCGCGCGGGCTATTGCTACCTGATGGAAACCGGACGCATTGCCGCGGCGGGGACGCCGGCGGAAATCCAGGCAGGCGACGTATTGCACAAGACCTACCTCGGCGGACATGCCGCGGCGGCAAGTTAATGCGCACCGTGAACAAGTGTTCCCTTGTTCGCGGTGCGCGGCAAACCGGGGATAAAACGGCAAAAGCGCCGGGTTAGCGAAAAGGAGGGGACATGGCGGCACGCTGGAAAAAAAGACCGGAAGGCTCCACCTGGGGCGACTTCGGGCCGGACGACCAACTCGGTCGCCTGAACCTGCTGACGCCGGAAAAGGTGAAGCAGGGCGTCGCGGAAGTGAAGGAGGGGCTGGTGTTCTGCCTGAGCCTGCCGCTGGATTATCCCGGCGGCAACGTGCTCAATCCGCGGCGCCATCCGCCGGTGTTGCGGCCGACACTGCGCAACGGCCGGCCGAACATGGTGTACCTGGTGCAGCGGGACAATCCCGATGCCACGGACGTGATCAATGACGACGCCGTGATCCTGCACCTGCAGTATTCGACGCAGTGGGACAGCCTGGCCCATGTCGGCCAGGTGTTCGATGCTGACGGCGACGGCAAGCCGGAACCGGTTTTCTATAACGGCTACCGCGCCGGCAAGGAAATCTCCGGGCCGACGGATCCGGACGATGCCGGCGCGATCGGCACCGTGCCGGCCAAAACAACGACTGCCGTGCACGCCCTCGGCGTGGAAAACATGGCGGTGAACTGCGTTCAGGGCCGCGGCGTCATGATCGACCTGCATGCGCACGTCGGCCGCGCGCGCGTGGCGGTCGGGTACGACCAGCTGATGCGCATCATGGAAAAAGACAAGGTCATCGTCGAAAAAGGCGACATGGTCTGCCTTCATACCGGCTTTGCGCAGATGCTGCTCGAAATGAAGAAGCAGCCGGACCTCCACACCGTGGAGAATTCCTGTGCCGCCCTCGACGGTCGCGACAGGAAGCTCCTGCAATGGGTCACCGACTCCGGCCTGGTTTCGCTGATCGCAGACAACTACGCGGTCGAAGCGCACCCGGCCACCAGCCATGAGGGGCACTGCGCCTCGCTGCCCCTCCACGAGCATTGCCTGTTCAAACTCGGCGTCAACCTCGGCGAAATCTGGCTGCTGACACCGCTGGCAAACTGGTTGCGCGAGCATGGACGTTCGCGCTTTCTTCTCACCGCACCGCCGCTGCGCCTGCCCGGCGCGGTCGGATCACCGGCTACGCCGGTCGCAACCGTCTAAAGGAGGCTTAGCCATGCCAACCCGTCCCTCCGCAATCAATTCGGTCCAGAAAGCCTGTCGGATCCTGCGATCGCTCACCGAACCGCGCGTCACGCGCCTGTCCGAGGTCGCCACGCAGGCCGCGTTGAACAAGGTCACCACCCTGCGGATCCTCGAAGTGCTGACGCGCGAAGGTTTCGTCCGCCGCGACGAGGCCACCAAGACCTATTCGCTTGGCAGCGAGGTCGCCATCCTGGCTGCGGCGATGCGCGACCGCGACGACCTGCGCAGCCGCGCGCGGCCCGGCCTGGTCCGGCTTGCCGCGATGTCCGAGGATTCGGTGCTGCTGTCGGTGCGCAGCGGCAACGAATCGGTCTGCGTCGATCGCGAGGTGGGCAACTTCCCGATCCGCGCCAATTACCTCGACATCGGCAGCCGGCGGCCGCTCGGCGTCGGCGCCGGCGCCATGGCGCTGCTGGCCTGGCTGCCGGACGCGGAAATCGAAGCCGTCCTGCCGATCGTCGAACAAAGGCTGGCCCATTTCCCCAAGGTCAGCCGGAAATGGATCGAAGACGAGATCCGGAAATCCCGCGACCGCGGCTACACGTTGTTCCTGAACATGCTGGTGGATCGCATGGGCGCCGTCGGCGTACCGGTGATCGGTCCCGAAGGCAAGCCGATCGCCGCGCTTGCCATCGCCGCGCTTTCCGACCGCATCTCCTCGCGCCTCGAAACCATGGTCGAGATGCTGAAACGGGAAGCGGATGTGGTGGCGGATGTGAAAAGATAGTGCAAGGAAACCCGTGACTATCGTGACTACGTGACTGGGTAAATGCTTCCCAGAACACGGCAGTGACGTAGTCACGAAGCCACACGACAAGGAGAATCCTTGAGTTTCATAACCGGCGTCGGCCTGACGCCATACGGCAAGCACCCGGGCAGGAACACGCTCGACCTGATGAGCGAAGCCGCGGCGAAGGCGCTCGCGGACGCGCACGTCGAGCGTCGCGAGATCGACGGCCTGGTCTGCGGCTATTCGACCACCATGCCGCACCTGATGCTGTCGACGGTGTTCGCCGAGCACTTCGGCCTGAAGCCTTCGTACGCGCATGCGATCCAGCTCGGCGGCGCCACCGGATTCGCCATGGTGATGCTGGCCCATCACCTGGTCGAATCCGGGGTGGCGAAAAACATCCTGGTCGCCGCCGGCGAAAACCGCCTGACCGGACAGAGCCGCGATTCGGCGGTCCAGACCCTCGCCCAGGTGGGACACCCGGTCTACGAGGTGCCCCTGGGTGCGACCATCCCGGCGTACTACGGACTGCTCGCATCGCGCTACATGCGCGAATTCGGCAGCACCGAGCAGGATTTCGCGGAGCTCGCCGTGCTGATGCGCAGGCATGCCTGCATGCATCCCGGAGCCCAGTTCAGGGAGCCGATCACCGCTGAAGCCGTGCTTGCGTCGAAACCCATCGCGTGGCCCCTGAAGCTGCTGGACTGCTGCCCGGTTTCCGACGGCGGCGCGGCCTTTGTCATCAGCCGCGAGCGCACGAATGACTTTGCGGTGCGCATCCGCGGTACGGGGCAGGCGCACACGCACCAGCATGTCAGCGCGGCGCCCAGCCTGACCCGGTTCGGCGCCGCGGCCTCGGTGGCAAAGGCCTGCGACGCGGCGGGCGTCAAGCCGGCCGACGCGGACTACGCGGCGATCTACGACAGTTTCACCATCACGCTCACCATCCTGCTCGAGGAAATCGGCCTGGCACCGCGCGGCGGCGCGGGCAGGCTGGCACGCGAGGGCCATTTCAACCATGACGGCAAGCTGCCGCTCAATACCCACGGCGGCCTGCTTTCCTATGGCCATTGCGGCGTCGGCGGCGCGATGGCGCACCTGGTGGAAACCCATATGCAACTGACTGGCCGTGCCGAAAACCGCCAGGCGAAAAAAGCTTCTCTCGCACTTCTTCATGGGGACGGGGGAGTGCTGTCGTCGCATGTTTCCCTTGTCGTGGACTCCCCATCATGACAATCGAGGACTGGACCCGGGGTGGCGACGGCATCGCCTATCAAACCTGCACCGCCTGCACGGCGGCATGGTATTTCCATCGCAGCTTTTGCCCCGATTGCGGCAAGGGCGACCCGGTCATCCGGGAGGCGTCCGGGATTGGGACCGTGCATGCCAGGACGCTGGTCGCGCGCGCCCCGACCGAGGAACTGCGCGCGCACGCGCCTTACCTGATCCTCCTGGTGGATGCCGAAGAAGGCTTCCGCCTGATGGCCCACGGCAATCCGGAACTGCAGATCGGCGATCGCGTTCGGGCGCGATTCACCGACCTTGCAGGAAGAAAAATTCCTTTTTTTGAGAAGGCTCGATAATGGCTGACGTCCTGCGCGACTCGCTGCGCACCGTGCTCAATCCGAAATCCATTGCAGTGATCGGGGCATCGGAGAATCAAAATAAGATCGGCGGGCGCCCGCTGCTGTACCTCTCCCGCCATGGCTACCAGGGCAAGGTCTTCCCGATCAACCCGAAGCGCCCGGAAATCCTCGGCTACAAGGCCTATCCGTCGCTGGCCGAGTTGCCGGACGCGCCCGAAGCCGCGATCGTCGCACTGGCCGGCGATGCCGCCATCGAGGCCGTCGAGCAGTGCGCGGAACGGGGCGTGCGGACTGCGGTGGTGATGACCTCGGGTTTCGGCGAAACCGATCCGGTGGCCGGCAAGGCCAAGGAAAAGCGCATGCGCGACGCCGCCCACGCCCGTGGCATGCGGGTCATTGGGCCCAATACCCAGGGCCTGGCCAATTTCGGCAGCGGCGCGATCCTGTCGTTTTCCACCATGTACATCGAGGCGCCACCCATGGACGGGCCGGTCGCCGTGGTCAGCCAGTCCGGTGCGATGAGCGTGGTGCCCTACGGCCTGCTGCGCAGCCGGGGCATCGGCGTGCGGCATTCCCATGCGACCGGCAACGACAGCGACGTGACCGCCTCGGAGCTGGCGTCGGTGGTGGCCGAGGATCCGGACCTGAAGCTCCTCCTGCTGTATCTCGAAAGCATCAGCGATCCCTATTTCCTCGCCGAAACGGCGCGCATCGCCCACGCGCGCAATCTGCCGGTTATCGCGCTCAAGTCGGGGCGCACGGCGGCGGGACAGGAGGCCGCGCGTTCCCATACCGGCGCCCTGGCAAACGAGGACAGGGTCGTGGACGCGTTTTTCGCCCGGCATGGCATCTGGCGCGCCCGCGATACGTCGGAGCTGGTGGCAAGCGCCGAGATGTACCTGAAGGGCTGGAAACCGGGCGGGCGCCGGCTGGTGGCCATCAGCAACTCGGGTGCGGTGTGCGTGATGTCGGCCGATGCAGCGACCTCCGTGGGCATGCCGATGGCCAAACTGGCCGACGAAACCCGTTCGGAACTGGGAAAGATCCTCCCGGGATTCGCCACCACCGCCAATCCGGTGGACATTACCGCGGCGCTGTTGAGCAACAGCGGGTTGTTCTCGCAGATCCTGCCGGTGATCGCCCGCGATGCCGCCGCCGACGCCTTCCTGATCGGCATTCCGGTCGCGGGACAGGGGTACGACGTGGAGGCTTTTGCCCGGGATTCGGCGGATTTCGCCAAGGCGACCGGCAAGCCCCTGGTCGCGGCGATTCCCCAGCCGAACATCGGCGCCAGATTCAAGGAACACGGCTTGCCCGTGTTTGCCACTGAATACGAAGCCATCGCGGCGCTCAACCAGTTCCTGTCGCATCACGAGCTCATGCAGGCGGCAGGCGGGCGCAAAGTCCCCTCCACGCGCGCGCCGGCGCCCGTCGCAGAGTCCGCCATGTTGAACGAGGCGGACAGCCTGGCGCTGTTGCAGAAGGCCGGCGTGCCCGTCGTTGCGCACCGGCTCTGCGTTACCGCGGAGGAAGCCGCGGCGGCGCTGGCGGAACTGGGCGGACCCGTTGCGGTCAAGGGCTGCTCCGCGGATGTCGCCCACAAGAGCGAACTCGGCCTGGTGCGCCTCGGGTTGAATGATGCGCGGTCGGTGCGGGACGCCTTCGGCGACATGCAGGCGTCGCTGAAAAAACATGGCGCGAGCTTCGACGGCGCAATTGTTGCAAAAATGGCCCGCGGCCGGCGCGAGCTGATGATCGGCGCCCGCGTGGACCCGGTGTTCGGTCCGGTGGTGCTGCTCGGCGACGGCGGCAAATACGTCGAGGCGATGCCCGACGTGCAGGTGCTGATCTCCCCGTTCACGGCGGCAGAGGTAAAGGCGGCGCTGGCGAAATTGCGCATCGCGCCGCTCCTCTCCGGCGTTCGCGGCGAACCGGCCCTGGACACGGAGGCCTTCTCCGACGCCGTGCTCGCGGTCTGCAAGCTGATGATGAATCCCGAGTCGAAGGTCGTGAATCTAGACCTGAATCCGGTCCTGGTCGGAGCGAAGGGCGAGGGGTGTGTGGCGCTGGATGCGGTCGTTTATAAAGCCGTGACGACGTGACGCGCGACGGCGCGACCAGGTAGAAGCATCGAAGCCAGGCCTTTGATCGGCGGCACGAGAACACGCTCGCCACTTGATTTCCCACTCTCAAAACGAACGGGTTCGGCCCTGAATTTATCCCCGTCACGCGTCACGTATCTGCGGCTTTCGTCCGCACCGAGTGGAATTGTAGTTCCGGCATCACGCCTCGCGTCGCCAGGCATGAGCCTTCACTGAAACACGCCAAGGGAATGGCGTGTTTTTACGTCGTCACGGCTCTTCTTATTGACGTCCGCATGCATTTGCGCGATGGTTCGCGTTGAGTGAACCCATGCCGCGGCAAGCATTGCCGTGGCATGGCATCCGACACAAATTGACACATGGTGGCGGCGCTGGCGCCGCAGCCTCGAGAGGAAGCATGGCATGAATTTCCCATTCGTTTTTCGACCGGGAAAAGTTCCCGCGGTGATCCTGGCCTGCCTGCTGTTCGCGGCTTGCTCCACGACGCAGAAGGGCAGCACCGGTTCCGGATCGCAGGAAGCGGCGCCGATTTCCGAAGCGGGCAAGACCGAACCCGGCACCTCGTCTTCCTCGCCTTCCGGCACCGCCGCGTCGTCGCCTGCCGCTGCGCCGGTGACGAGCGCGGAGGGTTCCCCGGGAACGCGGCAACGGACCGCGCCCGCGCCGGGCGATGAGGAAGCGGCGCGCCTGCAGCAGCAGCTGGCGGACCAGGAAGCGGAAATCAACAGGATGCGTGAGGAGCAGGTCAATTCCCAGCGCCTCGCGGACGAGGAGGCGGTGCGGCAACGGGCCGCCGAATCAGCCGCCTCCGCCGCGGCGACAGCGGCGCCGGACCGGCCGGCAGAGGCGTCATCTTCGTCATCCACACAGTCCCCGACAGGAGCGGCGACGGGTTCGGCGGCAGCGGGCGCAGCATCGCAGGCCGCGGAAGCTGCCGATGATTCCCTGCTGAACGGCCAGCCGGTGACGGACCAGCCGCTCCAGCGCAGCATTTATTTCAAGTACGACGACGCGACCATCGGCGACGAATACGATTCGGTACTCATCGCGCACGCGGCTTTCCTCAAATCGCACCCGGACTACCAGGCGGAAGTGCAGGGCAACTGCGATGAACGCGGCAGCCGCGAGTACAACCTCGCGCTCGGCGCGCGCAGGGCGGAGGCGGTCAAGCGGGGCCTCGAACTGGCCGGCGCCGACGGCAGCAGGATCAAGGTCGTCAGTTTCGGCGCGGAAAAACCCGTGGCCTTCGGCCAGGACGAGGAAAGCTACAAGAAGAACCGCCGGGCGGACATCCTGTATTGATTGCCATGCGCCAGAGGCTTTTCGCGGCCGCAGCCTGCATCCTGGCTTCGGGCTGCGCGACACAGGACCAGTTGCGGCAGACGGAAGTCCAGTCGGCGGAGCAGAAACAGGCCGTCCAGGCCCTGCGCGCCGACGCGGGACGCAGCGAATCCTCCATCGGTGATCTGCGCGCGGAACTGAAGCGCACCCAGGGTTCCGTCCATGACCTGGAAGTCGCCCTCACCGACGTCAGGGCGCGGGCCGACACCGCACAGGCCACGGCCAAGGACTTCCTGACCAACCTGGTCGCCGCGCGGGAGGAACAGCGCCGCCAGCTCGCGGACAGCAACACCGCCTACGTCGAACTGAAACGCAAACTGGCCGACCTGGAGACGCGCCTGCAGGCGCAACAGCGCGCGCTCGAACAAACCAGCAATTCGCTGACGGAGGCGAACCGCCGGCTCACGGTCGCGGAAGCCGGCCTTGTCGAAGCAGGACGCAAGGCGGGCGCCATGGAGGCAAAGGCGAAGACCAGCCAGGACGCCGATGCGGCCATGACGAAGCAATTGCAAACTTTACAAGTACAGGTATCGGAAACCCGCTCGATCATCAGTTCCGAGGGACTGCTCAAGCTGATGCGCGAGCTGCAGGGCGTGCAGCGCGATACCGCAGCATTGCGCGGCGCGATCGAAGAACTCGAACATGGACAGACGGAAGCCGCCGCCCGCGCGAAGAACTACTATCTCGACCTCGACACCCGCATCCAGGCCCTGAAGCAGAAAATGGCCCAGCAGGCGGCGGAAACGCCAGCGGTTGCGCCCGCTGCGGGAGCAGAGAAGGCGGAGATGCCGGAGGCGGCAAACCAGTAAGGCGAGAGAAGAGAGACGAGAGAAAAGAGAAG
>DASVNF010000065.1:0-31682 GCA_036384015.1 Burkholderiales bacterium | reverse complement strand
GGCTGGCAAGGGACAATGATTCAAGGTCGTGGCCGTCTATGGTGATCCGGCCCGAGCCGGGGTGATAGAAACGGGGCACCAGATTGGCCAGCGTCGTCTTGCCGCTGCCGCTGGACCCGACCAGCGCCACGGTTTCGCCAGCCCTGATGGACAGGTTCACGTCCTGCAGCGCCGGCCGATCCGCCCGCGGGTACTGGAAGCCAAGATTTTCGAAACCGATGTCGCCGCGTACGCGATCGATCGCGATCGTGCCGGTGTCCTTCTCTGGCTCCTCGTCCACCAGCGCGAACACGCTTTCCGCCGCGGCCAGGCCGCGCTGCAGGTGTTCTGCGACGCCGGTCAGGCGCTTGAGCGGAGGGGTCAGCAACAGCATCGCGGCCAGGAAGGACACGAAGCCGCCCACCGTGGTGGCATCGGACTGGGCTTGTACGGTCGCGTAGTAGACCACCACCGCGGTCGCAAGCGCCGCCAGCAACTGGACGATCGGTACATTCGCAGCCGCAGCCGCGGTCTGTTTCATGCTGAAGCCGCGCAGGCGGTTGCTGGTATCGGCAAAACGCTTCGTTTCGTAATCCTGTCCGCCGAAGATTTTCACCACCTTGTTGCACTCGACGGTTTCCTGCAGCACCTGCGTGATGTCGCCCATGGCCTGCTGGGTCATGCGACTCATGTTGCGCAGGCGGATGTTGAAATAGCGCACCACCACCGCGATCGGCGGCACCATGATCAGGGAAATCATGGTGAGCTTCCAGTCGACGTACAGCAGGTAGGCGAGCAGGCCGATGATGGTGACGGAATCCTTGACCAGGACGGTCACGACATTCGTCGCCGCGCTGGTCACCTGCGCCGCATCGAAGGTAAAACGGGAAATCAGGTTGCCGGTGGTCGTGTCGTGGAAATAGCCGAGCGGCAAAGCCAGCATGCGGCGGAACATCTGGTTGCGCAGGTCGACCACGACCTTGTTGCCGACCCAGGTGCTGGCGTAGGTGCCGATAAAGGAACCGAATCCGCGAATGACATAGATCAGGATCAGGAACACCGGCACCCATTTGATGAGGAACGGATCCTTCTCGACGAAAGTGCCGTCGAGAAAAGGCTTGATCGCCGCCGGCAGGACGACTTCCGTCGCGGCGGTAATCAGCATGCCGATAATGGAAAAAGCGAATACGCCCCAGTACGGCTTCACGTACCGGAGCAGCCGCAGGTAAAGCTGGGTGCTGGTCATTTGCTGCATGGGCGGCAAGATAGCACAGGGCTGCGCTCCGCCGCGCTGGCGGTCTATCCGTGATTGACCATGATATGGCGCACCACGGTGTAGTCTTCAAGCCCGTACATGGACATGTCCTTGCCGTAGCCGGACATTTTTACGCCGCCATGGGGCATTTCGTTGGCAAGCATGAAGTGGGTGTTGATCCAGGTGCAGCCGTACTCGAGGCGCGCCGCCACTTTCATGGCGCGGCCCACGTCTTTGGTCCACACCGACGAGGCGAGGCCGTATTCCGAGTCGTTCGCCCACTCGATGGCATCGTCGGTGTCCTTGAAGCGGGTTACCGAAACCACCGGCCCGAAGACTTCCTTGCGCACGATCTCATCGTCCTGGAGTGCGCCGGCAATGACCGTGGGCTGATAGAAGAATCCCTTTCCCGGGGCGACGGCGCCGCCTGCCACCGCTTCCATGTGGCGGGACGCCAGCGCACGCTCGACGAAACCCGCAACGCGGTTGCGCTGGGCCGCGCTGATCAGCGGACCGATCTCCGAATCTTCGCTCTCGGGCTGGCCGAACTTGATGGACTCGACCGCGGCGCCAAGATCGGCAACCAGCTTGTCGTGAATTTTGGCGCCGGCGTAGATCCTGCAGGCGGCGGTGCAGTCCTGGCCCGCGTTGTAGTACCCGAAGGTGCGCAATCCGGAGACAACCGCATCCAGGTCGGCATCGTCGAAAACGATGACGGGCGCCTTCCCGCCCAGCTCGAGATGCGTGCGCTTGATGCCCGCCTGCGCCGCCTGCAGCACTTTCTGTCCGGTTGAAATGCTGCCGGTCACCGAGATCATGCGCACGGCCGCGTGGTTGACCAGTGGCGCGCCGACGCTGTCGCCGCGCCCGTGGACGACGTTCACCACGCCTTTGGGGAAAATTTCCGCAAGCAGCTCGGCGAGCTTCAGCGTGGTGAGCGGCGTCAATTCCGAGGGCTTGATCACCACTGCATTGCCGGCAGCCAGTGCCGGCGCCAGCTTCCAGGCGGCCATCATCAGGGGATAGTTCCATGGCGTGATCTGGGCCACGACACCCACGGGATCGCGGCGGATCATGCTGGTGTGATTGGGCAGGTATTCATCGGTGGCGCTGCCGTGCAGGCAGCGCGCGGCACCGGCAAAGTAGCGGAAGCAATCGATGATCGCCGGCATTTCGTCCGCCAGCGCGCGCGCCTTCGGCTTGCCGCAATTGAGCGACTCCAGCTCCGCGAACTCCGCGGCTCTCTGCTCGATGCGGTCGGCCAGCTTCAGTATCAGCAACGACCGCTCCTGCGGCGTGGTCGCCCCCCAGGCCCTAAAGGCTTGCCGGGCGGCGTCGACCGCCTGGTCGACCTGGTCGGGTGAAGCCTCGCGGATTTTTACGATGCTTGCGCCCGTTGCCGGGTTCACGACATCGGCTTCCGGACCTGCGCCAGCGACGAACTGGCCGTTGATGAGTAACCTGGTCTGCATGGTGGGCTCCTTGAAACGAATTCCTATTTTCCGCTGCCGGCGACCTCGTGGGTATCGCGCGTGAGGTAAAACGCCAGCAGGATGGGGATGAAGGTGACCGCAATGACGAATACCGCCACCACGTTGGTGACTGGGCGCTGGCGCGGGCGCACCAGTTCCGAAAGCATCCAGATCGGCAGCGTGGTCTGCTGGCCGGCGGTAAAAGTGGTGACGATCACTTCGTCGAAGGACAGCGCGAACGCGAGCATGCCTCCCGCCAGCAGCGCGGTGGCGATGCCCGGCAACACCACGTAGCGGAAGGTCTGGAAGCCGTTCGCGCCCAGATCCATGGAGGCCTCGATGAGCGCCGGGGACGAGCGCCGGAACCTGGCCAGGACGTTGTTGTAGACCACGACGATGCAGAACGTGGCATGGCCGATCACGATGGTCCAGAAGCTGAACGGAATGCCGGCAAGGTTGAAGGCGGAGCGCAGGCTGATACCGGTGATGATGCCGGGCAGCGCGATGGGGAGGATGAGCAGCAGCGAGATTGCCTCCCGGCCGAAGAAACGGGAGCGCCACACGGCCGCGGCAGCCAGGGTGCCGAGGATCATCGCCAGCAGCGTGGAAATGGTGGCCACCTGTAGCGAGAGCGACAAGGCAGCGCGGATGTCCTCACGCTCCCAGGCCACCGCAAACCAGCGGGTGGTGAGCCCCGGCAGGGGAAACACGAAACTTTTGTCGTCCGTGCTGAAGGCGTAGAGAATGATGAAGAACAGCGGCACATGCAGGAACAGCACGCCCGCCGCCGCCGCCAGCTTCAGCGGCAGGCCGGCTTTGCCACCGGCGCGGCCGCCCTCAGAGCGCATCGAAGGCCCCATAGCGCCGCGCCACCAGCAGATAGATCGCCATGATCGCGACGGGCACCACGGTGAAGGCCGCCGCCAGCGGAATGTTGCCGGCAGTGCCTTGCAACTGGTAGACCGCCTGGCCGATGAAGGGCCGTGAATTGCCGATGATGCCGGGAATGATGTAGTCGCCGAGCGTCAGGGAGAACGTGAATATCGAGCCGGCGACCACGCCGGGGAAAGCCAGGGGCAGGATCACCTTCCTGAAGGTTTCGCGCGGCGTCGCGCCGAGGTCGGCCGAGGCTTCCGTCAGCGACGAGGGCACGCGCTCCAGTGCCGCCACGATCGGAAGAATCATGAACGGCAGCCAGATGTAGAGAAACACCAGGAAGCTGCCGATGTAGGAGGTCGACAGCGACGGCCCGCCGATCACCGGGATCGACAGAACGGCGTCGAGCAGCCAGGTCAGGTGCAACTGCTGCGCGAACCACGTCACGATGCCTTCCTTGGCCAGGATCAGCTTCCAGGCATACACCCTCACCAGGTAACTCGACCATAAAGGCAGCATCACCGCCAGGTACAGCACGGCCTTCATTCTCATCGAGGCATGGCGCACCATGTAGTAGGCGACAGGGAATGCGATCAGTGCGGCCGCGATCGTCACGGCGGCGGCCATCGTCGCCGTGCGAATGAACACATCGGCATTCGCCATGGTGAACAGCTGCCCATACGTCGCCATCGAGAACTCCCGGATGATGTTTCCGGAGAAATCGTCGATGTAGAAAAAGCTCTGCAGCAGCAGGGCCAGCAGGGAGCCGAGGTAGATGATTCCCAGCCAGAGCAGCGGCGGCGCCAGCAGGAGCAGCAGGAACAGGCGCGGGTGCAGGTACAGCGCGGAGGACATCCGGTGCACCAGCGGCCCGCGCACCGCCGCGAGGGTCACGCCGCACCGCCAAGCAGCTGGTTGAGCGCGCGGGGCCAGGCCAGCCTGACGGATTCGCCAGCGGCAGCGGCCGGCCGGCCCCCGCTGTCGTTCTGGCGCATGACCGCCAGCTCGCCACCATCGTCGAGCGCGACCGCATAACGCGTGGTGGCGCCATGGTAGGTCACCGCTCGAACCTGGCCGGTGACCGAAAGCCAGCCCTCCGGAACGGGTTCGTTCGCGGCGGTCATGGTGATTTTCTCGGGGCGGATGGCGAAGGGTTGGGCGTTGCCCGACAGGCGCTGCGCCAGCCCGCCTTCGCAGATGTTGGAAACGCCGACGAAGCCGGCAACGAATGCCGTGGCGGGATGTTCATAGATTTCCGCCGGCGCGCCGATCTGTTCGATCCGTCCATGGTTGAACACCGCCAGCCGGTCGCTCATCGCCAGCGCTTCGTTCTGGTCGTGGGTGACGTAGACGAAAGTGATGCCCACCTGGCGCTGCAGCGACTTCAGCTCCTCCTGCATCTGCTCCCGCAACTTCAGGTCAAGCGCCCCCAGCGGTTCATCGAGCAGCAGCACGCCGGGGCGGTTGATCAGCGCCCGCGCCAGCGCCACGCGCTGCCGCTGGCCGCCCGAGAGCTGGTTCGGCTTGCGCTCGCCCATGGCTTCGAGCTTTACCAGCGCCAGCATTTCCCGGGAACGCCGGCGCCTCTCGGCGGGCGCAACCTTGCGGATCATCAGGCCGTATTCCACATTCTCGGAAACGGTCATGTGCGGAAACAGCGCGTAGTCCTGAAATACGGTGTTGACGTCGCGCTCGTAGGGCGGCACGCCTTCGACATTGACGCCGTGGACGGCGATGTGGCCGGCATCCGGCTGCTCGAAGCCGGCGATCAGCCGCAGGCAGGTGGTCTTGCCGGAGCCGGACGGCCCCAGCATCGAGAAGAATTCGCCGTCGCCGATCTCGAAGCTGACATCGTCGACCGCGCGCACTTCACCGAAGTGGCGGGCGACGCCGTCGAACCGGACTGCAGTTTTTTTCTGCTGCATGGGCGCAGGACACCAGCAAAGGAACGGGCCGCGCAGGCGGCCCGCTCCCGGTCGTTCGCCTATCGGATGCTATCTGCCACCCAGCACGGCAATGTAGTCGGTCACCCAGCGGTAGTAGGGCACGCAGGTGCGGCCGCCTCCGCAATTGGCTACCGGCGTGCGCCAGAACCAGATGCGGTCGAATTCCTTGATGCCGTTCGTCTCGCAGCCCTTGTCGCCCAGCAACGCGTTGCCCTTGCACGCTTCGGGCGCCACCGGCACGGAACCGAACCACGCGGACAGATCGCCCTGCAGCTTCTTGTTCACCGAATGTTCCATCCACATGTAGGCGCAGTTCGGGTGCGGCGCTTCGGCGTGCATCATGGTCGTATCGGCCCAGCCGGTCGCGCCCTCCTTCGGCACGATGCTGGCAATGGGGGCCTTCTTCGATCGCAGCAGGTTCACCTGGAAACCCCATGAGGACGAAGCCACCACGCCTTCGTTGGTGAAGTCGTCGATCTGGACGAAGGCGTCATGCCAGTAGCGCGACACCAGCTTGCGCTGTTCGCGCAACAGCGTCAGCGCCGCCTTGTACTGTTTCTCGTCGAGCTCGTAGGGATTCTTGATACCCAGGTCGGGCTGCGCATGCATCAGGTACAGCGCCGCGTCGGCGATGTAAATGGGCCCATCGAACGCCTGCACCCGGCCCTTGTTGGACTTGCCGTCGTCCAGGGTGGTTTCCTTGAACACCACTTCCCAGCTTTGCGGCGGACTCTTGAAGGCCTTGGTGTTGTAGGCGAGCACGTTGTAGCCCCACTGGTAGGGCACGCCGTAGTGCTTGCCGCCGACGTAGTGCCACGGCGCCTTCTGCAGCCGCGGATCGATGCTTTTGTAGCTGGGAATCAGGCCGATGTTGACTTCCTGGACGCGCTTCCCGGAAATCAGGCGCATGCTGGCATCGCCCGAAGCCGTCACCAGGTCGAAGCCGCCTTCGTTCATGAGCGCCACCATTTCGTCCGAAGTGCCGGCGGTCTTGACCCTGACCTTGCAGCCGGATTTCTTTTCGAATTCGGTAACCCAGTCGAAGTTCTTGTCGGTTTCGCCGCGCTCGATGTAGCCTGGCCAGGCGACGATGTCCACGGCGCCCTCCCCCTTCCCGACCTTGTCCTTCCTGGCAAAGGCCGGCGAGGTGCACAACGAAACGGCGGCCAGAACCGCCACCAGACCACTGCCCGACAATCGAAGCCCGCGGTACGCCATGACGCTCTCCTTTACCTTTATTAATAGGGATCCCTGGCGGGAGGAGGAAAACTCAGAATCCAGCGTACGCCCGGCCGCCATATCCGGCAAGCATCCGTCATAAATTGACACAGACGGCCGGGCCGATGGTAGACGCTAGAAGCGGACCTTCAGCTCCAGGAAGGCGTTTCGCTCGGGCAGCGGATAGGCGCCGTAGCGGCCCGGGGTGACGTTGCTGGTCACCGCATAGTTGTAGTACTGCTCGTCGAAAAGATTGTTGACGGCGAGCGCCAGTGTCGCGCGCCCCACCTCGTAGGCAAGCCTGACGTCGGTCACCATGTATTCCGGAATCTTGGCGCCGAACGTATTCTCTTCGTCATTTTCCATGAATTGGCTGCTCACATAAGTGGCCGTGGCATCGACGCGCAGGGCCTCCGTGAAACGGTATCCCGCCCCGAGACTCACCCGATGGCGCGGGACCAGCGGCACCGTCTTGCCCCCCACGTCGACGGTCCCGAATGCGATCGCACCTTCCTTGAATTCCGCTTCGGTATACGTATAGGCCAGGCGGATGTCCAGCTTCTCGGTCGGGCGGGTGCCCAGCTCGGCCTCGATGCCTTCACGACGGGATTCCGGCAGGTTGGTGTTCCCGATGCCGAAGGAAAAAGGATCGAGGTGGATCTCATCCTTGATGTCGGTACGGAAGACACCCACCCTGGCATTCGCGAACCTGCTGCGCCAGTCCATTCCCAGCTCGTAGGTCGCGGAAGTCTGCGGGCGCAGGAACTGGAATTCCTGCATGAAAGCGGACGACCCTTCATACAGCTCGTCCACTGTGGCGAAACGGAAGGCTCGACTGCCGCGCGCGTATCCCGCCCAGCGCTCCCCGAGGGCCTGCCGCAATCCCAGCTCCAAGGCGTGCTGGCGTTCGCTCTGCTGTCCTTGCGGCGACCCGCCGTTGATGAACGACGGATTGGGTGCCGTGGGATCGAACGTGTCCGTGGCATCGATATTGAACCACTCCACTCTCGCGCCTGCCGTGACCGTGGTTGTGGATGTGGGCGCAAGGGTCTCGAGAAAATAGAGTGCCCCGTTCTGTTGTTCCGCATCGACCTTGTGGACCGGCTGCCCAATACCGGCAACGGAGGCGGCCTGATCCAGGTGATAGTTCCAGTAGTACCAATCGAGTCCGATCACGAGGTTGCCGTTGAAGCCGGCACCCGCATGGTCGATGCGCAGCCGCGGCGTGAACGCGAAAACGTCCAGGTCAACCTCGCGGTAGTCGGGAAAACCGCCGAAATCAAAATACGACGCCTGTTCCTTGCGCCGGTAGGACAGCCCGACGATGCTCGTCAGGGCATCGCCTGACCGCGTCCAGTCGAACTGCAGCGATCCGTCGTCGCGCGTCGTGTAGTCATTCGGGGTCCTGGTGCCACGGCGATCCGTCTCGAGCTGGTTAACGCCGATGTTCGGCTGCACCGCGCGCTCCGCCGGAAGACGCAGGTCCTGCCTGGCGCCGGCGAAGCGCAGGGAGAAATCGTCCTGTTCCGCAGTCCACCTTGCATCGGCAAAAGCCGCCGACTGGGTATTCTCGTTGTTGTCGCGATAGCCATGCGAATCGTAGTAAGAGCCGCCTACCCGCAAGCCCACGCTGTTGCCCGCAAGCTCGCCGTCGACGCGCGCACTGTACGTGTCATAGCTGCCAACCCCGGCGGTAACGGAGGCACGGTCACCATCCAGGCCGGGCTTGCGGGTGATGATGTTGATCACGCCGGAAACTGCGCCGTCGCCATAGAGCACCGAGCCGCTGCCGCGAACGATCTCGATTCTCTCGATGAAATCGAGCGGAATGGCCGACCACTGCACTCCGGAGATGTCGATGTCGTTCTGGCGCCGGCCGTCTACCAGGATCAGCGTGTTCTGGGCAGCGGCGGCGCCGAAACCGCGCATGTCCACGCTCGCCTGCGCGCCGTTGTTGCCATAAAGGTCCCGCCCGCCGATGCCGGCCCGGGTCGCCAGCAGGTCGGGGACCGTCCTGGCGGGTGAATTCCTGATTTCCTCTGAGGAAATGACCGTGACGCTGACCGGTTTGTCCGCATACGTATCTTCGAACCGCGTCGCCGTGACAACGACTTCCGGCGCAGCGACGTCCTTGTTGTCCTGCGCTTGGGACAGGTTCACGAACGCGCAGCCGGCAATGATCGCCGGCACGAGGAACTTCATTGTTTTTCTCCCTTGACTTGCACGCCCGCCGCGTGCGGTGATTGATGACAGGGAGTTTTCGCAGGGGAATGCCCGGGACGCCGGCACGGGCCGGCTCCGGATGCCGCCCCGCGCGGAAACTCCGTTGGCGAACTGGGGCCGGTATCCGGGCTCGCGAGTCGGGCGTGCCGCCTTCCCATGACCTTTCCGGCGAAAACCGGCCGGATTGCTCACAGTGGCTCGATGGCACGCCCCTGAAATCGCCTACCGTTGCGGGGGCAGCACAGGAATTGCGCTGCCGGACCTGGATCCGGCGCGCGCGCACCTGTTTCCCGTTTGACCCGTCCGGACAATCCGGCCGGGCACCCGAGAACGTGGCGGAATTCTACCCGATGGGCGGCTGGCACCAAAACTGGCCGGCCAGCGTCTCACCGGGAGGGGCCGCAAACCCTGGCGAATGTGTCAAAATACATTCAAATAAACCTGTTAGCAGTTGACTTTGCTGGATTTTTATCTTTATAGTGTGCTGATGGAAACCGAGTTCAACTCCCTCGACGACAAGATCGCGCAACTGGCGAAGCTGTGCCAGAAGCTGCGGGGCGACAACAGCCAGCTGCGCCAGCAGCTCGCGTCGGCGCAAACCGAGAACAAGCGCCTGGCGGAAAAAGTGAGCACCGCCAAAACCCGCATCGAGTCGCTTCTCAACCAGATTCCCGACGGCGCCGAATGAGCAAGGAAACCAGGGGTCTCGACGTCAGCATCATGGGTCGCGAGTTTCGCGTCTCGTGCACGGAGGAAGAGCAGAAGGATTTGCTCAAGGCCGTGGAATTCCTCAACAACAAGATGAAGGAAATCCGCGACACCGGCAAAGTCATCGGCGTCGAGCGTATCGCCATCATGGCGGCTCTCAACATCACGCACGAGTATCTTTCAACGCGCGCGGCCGGCGGTTTTGACGTGGGGGAGTTTAAGCGTAGAATGAATCGCATGCAGGCAACGATAGACCAGGCCATCGAAGGCCAGGACGAGTTGTTCTGACGGCGGTCAATGTCCCCTGCGTTGTTGTCAGGCTTTAATTCTTTGAACCAATGTTATTTCTCTTGGTTGCGGCCTAATGCAGCGCTGTTGTGCGCGTCCCGATGCGGAAGCGCCTGATGTGCTCGGAAAGCGACCACCTTGAACCCTAGGTTCAAGATGACGGCCTGATGGCACGCGCGGGGGGCTCCCAATGATAAATAAAGCGGCGATGCCGCTTTTTTTATTCCCACGCCGCGGCTGTTCATCGCGCGGCTGCGTTTTGCTCCCGCCCGACAATCCGCTAGAGTTCCGGCTTTCACCGACTTCCTTTCCCCAGACATGAATTACTGGCTGATGAAATCCGAGCCGGATGTTTTCGGGATAGACCATCTCGCGGCCGCGCCTGGCAAGAGCGCCGCCTGGTGGGGAGTCCGCAACTACCAGGCGCGCAACTTCATGCGCGACCAGATGAAGCCGGGCGATCGGGCGTTCTTTTATCACTCGAGCTGCCCGGAGCCCGGAATCGTCGGAATCGTCCAGGTGTCGCGGCTGGCCTATCCGGACGACACGCAATTCGACCGCAAGGGCAAGTACTTCGATCCCAAGGCGAGCCGCGACATGCCGCGCTGGTTCAATGTCGATGTCAAGCTCGTCCAGAAAACCCGCCTCGTGAGCCTCCCGGAACTGCGCTCGCATCCGCAGCTCGCTTCCATGGTCGTGCTGAAGCGCGGCAACCGCCTGTCCATCACGCCGGTGGAAGCGCGCGAGTGGGATTTCATCCTGGGCATCCTGTAGCGGGGCCGATGATGGAGTGGTGGATCGTTTATCTGCTGATGGGCTTGTTCGTCGGTTTCTTCGCGGGCCTGCTGGGCATCGGCGGCGGACTGATCCTGGTTACCCTGATGGTCTATCTGTTCACCGTGCAGGGTTTCCCCGAGGACCGGATACTTCACATTGCGCTCGGCACCTCGATCGCCAGCATTGTCTTCACCTCGATTTCCAGCTTGCTCGCGCACCACAAGCATGGCGCTGTGCGCTGGGACATCGTGCGCGCGTCGATTCCAGGGCTCATCGTCGGCACATTGCTCGGAACGCTGGTCGCCGACCAGCTCAAATCGAAATACCTGGCGATTTTTTTCGTCATATTCGTTTACTACTCGGCCGTGCAGATGTTCCTGAATGCCAAGCCGAAACCCTCGCGGCAGCTGCCCGGTGCGCTCGGCCTGAACCTCGCCGCGGTAGTCGTCGGCATCCTATCGGCGCTGGTCGGCGTCGGCGGCGGCGTCATGACCATCCCGCTGATGTCCCTGTGCAACGTGCCGATGCGCAACGCGATCGGCACCTCGGCCGCGCTCGGACTGCCCATCGCCATCGCCGGCACGGTCGGGTTCAGCGCCACGGGCCTGGATAAGGATCACCTGCCGCCGTTCAGCTTTGGTTATGTGTACCTGCCGGCATTGATCGGCATCGTGTTCGGCACCCTGGTCACCGTGCCCTGGGGCGCGAAAATGGCGCATTCCATGCCGGTTCCCCGCCTCAAGAAGATATTCGCGGTGATCCTGTTCATCCTCGCGACCCGGATGCTGTGGACCCTGTTCTGAGGATCAGCCGCGCGCCTTGTACCACCCTGTCAGGCTGAGGCGTTCGCGTCTTGCCGGCAAGACCTCGTGGGGAAAGCGTTCGCTGAGGAACAGCACCAGCGTTCCGCCGCTGGGCTTGATGTCGACGTGGCCGGAAACGGGCGTGCGTTCGAGATACAGGCGCAGTTCGCCTCCATCCTCCTCTTGCCAGTCGGCGTTGAGATAGAGGATGCTCGACAGCCGGCGCCGCGAGTCCCGGCTGAACTGGTCGAGGTGCTTGCGGTAAAAAGCTCCGGGCGCGTAGCGCGCGAAGTGGCATTCGAACTCGAACAGCCCGAGTTGCAGGTCCCGGTTCAGTCGCAGGCGCAACTGCTCGAAGCGCTCGAGGCATTCCCGTTGCGCATCGCTGCTCCCCGACGATTCGAGCCAGAGGATCTGGTCGGCACGGACGTCCCCATCGACGCGGTGATCAGCGCCGCTGCCGAGCCCGGCGTCGAGAAACGACCCCTGCGCGGCGAGGCCGGCCGATTCCTCGCGCAGCGAGGAGACCATGCCGGGCGCAACGAAATCCGGTAACGCAACCCAGCCATCGCGGCTGATCCGGTCGCCGATGAGATCGAATGCGTGTGTGTCCGGCATAGCCTGGTGCAGGGGCTCTCCGCGGCTATAGCTTCGCGGCCTTGAACGTGTCGCAGGAGGAGAGTTCGCCGGACTCCAGTCCCTGCTTGAACCAGCGCACGCGCTGTTCGGAGCTGCCATGTGTGAAGCTCTCCGGCGCCACATAGCCGCGCGCCTGCATCTGCAACCGGTCGTCCCCGATCGCCGATGCGGCGTTCAATCCCTCCTCTACGTCGCCCGCCTCCAATACTTGCCGGGAATGGTTGGCATGATTGGCCCAGATTCCCGCGAAACAATCCGCCTGCAATTCCTGGCGCACCAAAAGCCGGTTTGCCTGCTCCTGCCCCCCTCGCTGGGTGGCTTGGGCGACCTTGCCGGAAATACCCAGCAGGTTCTGCACGTGGTGGCCGATCTCATGCGCAATGACATAGGCTTGGGCGAAGTCGCCTTTCGCGCCGAGGCGCTTTTCCAGGGTCTGGAAGAAATCGAGATCGAGATAAACTTTCCGGTCTCCGGTGCAGTAGAACGGGCCGACGGCAGCTTGCGCGAATCCGCACGCCGATTGCACGGCGCCGGAGAACAGCACCAGGCTGGGCACCTGGTACTGGGCGCCGCCGCGCCGGAAGATCTCCCTCCAGGTGTCTTCCGTATCGGCGAGCACGACGGAAACGAAGTCCTTGACGCGATCCTGTGCCGGATCCACTGGCGCACCGGTTTGCGCGGGCTGCGGCGATCCCGCGTCCTGGAGGATCACCCTCGGATCCACGCCGAAGAACATGGCGATCAGGGCGATCACGACCACGCCGATACCGCCCCCGGCAATGCCGCCGGGCATGCGCATCCCGCGCCTGTCTTCGATGTTTTCGCTCCGCCTTCCGCTTTCCCAGCGCATTTCCGGCCTCCTCAGACGTTGCGGTAGCGCCCGCGCAGCTCCGCTTTCTGCACCTTGCCCATGGCATTTCGCGGCAAGTCGTCCACAAGGTACACCTGCTTGGGCACCTTGAAATTGGCGAGGTTCTTCCTGAGTTCAGCAATAATTGCCGGTGGATCGAGCTGTGCCCCCTTCCGCGGCACGATCACGGCGGCCACGGCTTCGCCGAAGTCGGGATGCGGCACGCCGATCACGGCCGACTCGGCCACGCCGGGCATCGCGTCCAGGGCCATCTCGATCTCCTTCGGGTAAACGTTGTAGCCCCCGCTGATGATCAGGTCCTTGGCGCGGCCGGAAATGCAAAGATAACCGTCCGCATCGAACAGACCGACGTCGCCGGTGCGAAACCACCCGTCGACGGTGAAATCCTCGCGGGTCTTCTCCGGCATGCGCCAGTAACCGCTGAAGACGTTCTCCCCCTTCACCTGGATCCCGCCCATTTCGCCTTGCGGCAGAGGCTGGTCGTGGTCGCCGGCGATTCTCACCGAGACGCCGGGCAAGGGAAATCCGACGCTGCCGGCGCGGCGCTCGCCATCCAGCGGGTTGGAGGTGTTCATGCAGGTCTCCGACATGCCATAGCGCTCGAGGATGTACCGGCCCGTGCGTTCGTGAAATCCGTCGAATGTGCTCGCGAGCAAAGGCGCCGATCCTGAAATGAACAATCTGACGTTGTGCGCCAGATCGCGCGAGAACGCCGGTTCCGCGAGCAGGCGCGTGTAGAAAGTCGGCACGCCCATCATCACCGTGGCGCGCGGCAGGTCGCGCAGGACCAGTTTGACGTCGAACTTGCGATGCCAGAGCAGCTTGGCGCCCGACATGAGCGCGCAATGGTTGGCTACGAACAGGCCGTGCACGTGGAAGATCGGCAATGCATGGAGCAGCACATCGCTCTCGCGGAACTTCCAGTATTCGACGAGAGTCCGGGCATTCGATTCGAGATTGCGGTGCGTGACCATGGCGCCTTTCGAGCGGCCCGTGGTACCGGAAGTGTAGATGATGACGGCAAGGTCATCGGGTTTCGATTCGACTGTGAAAAATTCCGGCTCACGGCCTGCCGCTTCCCGCGTCAGACTGCCCTGTCCATGTTCGTCGAGCGATATCACTTGCGCAGCACCTGCGGAGAGCTCCTGCATCAGCTCGACCGAGCGGGGGTGGCATACGATCACCCGCGGTTCGGCATCCGCGATGAAATGCGCGAGTTCGCCGCGCTGATACGCCGTATTCAGCGGAACATAGACCAGGCCGGCCCGCAGGCAGGCGAGATAGAGGAACAGGGATTCGGGCGACTTCTCCACCTGCACGGCGATGCGGTCGCCGCGCCTGGCCCCGAGGGCCACCAGCAGATTGGCAAGTCGCGCGGATGCGCCGGCCGCGTCGGCGCGGCTGAAAATCCTGCCATCGTCGGTTTCGATGAACTCGCGGTCGCCGCGGTCCCGTCCGGCCGCTTCGAAGACCGCGTAGAGATTCGCGTTCATATACTAGACCAGCGTGTCGATGACGCCGGATTGAAGATAGTCGTCAATGCTGGTCTGGGGGCTTTGCCTCCTCAACACGCGCGCAATGGCAGCCGGAGGCAAGACCTGCACGCTGGCACCCGGCAGTGCGACCACGCGGACCGCCGGCGCGGCGAGCGCAACATAGATCCCACCCGCCGCATCGCCGAGCACCTGCAGCGTCAGCCGGTGTCCGGCTTCGCGGATGCCGGACAGCACCAGCGCCAGATGGGCCACGTACTCGGACAGCATCACGCGCTCGTCGCGGAAGGTCGGCGCCTGTCCGGGGGAATCGAGAAGCAGCGTAAGCGCATCGCCCGGGTGGGCATCGGCGAACTGCAGGCATTCTCCCGCAAGCATCCACGCCGTGAGCGCGCCGACAGGCGCCCCGCCGACGAAACCGAAATAATTGCTCGGCGCGGTCGGCAGGATGCGCCCCGTCATTACCCCGTCCGCCTCTCGGGCCTCGAATGTGGACGGCACCAGTTCGAGGAAGGTGTCCGGCAGCCGGGGCGATGTCGCCGCCGGCGAGGGCGCCATGTCGTGCTTGAGCAGGCGCGCCCCCAGGCGGTTGTGCTGCTCGCGCAGATCCGGGGGGATGCCCGGTCGCGCCAGCCAATCGAGCGCAGCCTGGCGGAACGCGTAGAGCGTGTCTTCGTTCAGGCGCCCAGCAGACTCCATGGCCGCCCGCGCGGTGCCACCCATGAGGGCATTGACGGCCTGCCCGTCCGATGCATCGAGTTCATTGCGCCCGCCAAGTGCCTGGATCACCGCCGGTCCCGACATCGCCAGCCGGGACCCGATGGTGTAAACGCGTTGCCCGCAGGTTGCGGCCAGCATGCTGGCGCCACCGAAACAATCTCGGCCGAGCAATGCCAGCATCGGCACGCCGGCAAGGCGCAAATCGAGGATATGGCGGTAAAGTTGCCGGAAAGCGCCGAGCGCCGGCAAACCCTCGTCAAGGCGCGCACCGGCCGAATCCAGGCAGAAAATGAAAGGCAGGTTGGCCGCGCGGTCCTGCCTGACCAAGTCCGACAGGGCGTGAGACTCGGCAACCCCGAATGAACCTCCGGCGACGTCGCGATCGGTCGCCGCAATCGTGACTGGTTTGCCGCCGAGCATGCCGTTACCCGCGCGGAGCGAACCCTTGGCGGCAGACGCCGCGGGAACAAACGATCCGGGATCGAGCAATCCTTCGATCCGCTGCAGGGCGCTGCTTGTCGAATAGGCGTCCGTGGATGCGGTCACGGATTCGTTCCGGTCAGATACCGCACCAGCGGCGGGTGATGTCCTCGTAGGCGCCCACCGCCTCGTTGATGCGCTCGACGACGCAGTACTCATCGGTCTGGTGCGCCATCTGCGCTTCTCCCGGGCCGAGGATGACTGTCGGCGGCGTCTTGTACGCCACATTGAGCGCAGCGGCATCCGTGAAATAGGTGGCAACGCGCGGCTCCGGCCGCCCGCCAAGATACGGTTGCATCACCTCGTATACCTCCTGCATCCAGGCATGTTCGGGCTCGGTGTACACGCTATCGATATCGAGGATGGTTTCCAGCTCGACGTCGCTGCCGAGCTGCTTCTGCAATGCCTCCCTGAGCTTCGCATGGTTCACGGTCGGTACGGTGCGGATATCCACCGTCATGACGGCTTCGTCGGGCACCGAATTGATGTTGAGCCCCCCGTGGATGGTGCCGACGTTCAGCGTCGCCTGGCCCATCAGCGGATGCGGCGGATTGTCGAAGCGGAATTTTTCCAGCACCGCCAGCGCGCGCGCCGCCTTGAACACGGCATTGACCCCCTTCTCCGGCATGGAGCCGTGGGCCGTCACGCCCCGCGTGCGCGCGTACAGCCAGAACGCGCCCTTGTGGCCGACGAACGGATAATTGGAGCTGGGCTCGGCCACCACCACCGCGCCGGCGCGCCCGAGCGCGCCGGATTTCCGGCTGAGATGAAAAGCGCCCTGGCAGCCGGTTTCTTCGCCGGCCGTAATGACCAGTTCGAGACCGGCCGTGCGTTCCAGCTTGTCGGCAAGATTGACCGAGGAAGCCACGAAAGCCGCCACACCGGATTTCATGTCGCTGATGCCCCGCCCATACATCCTGCCGGCGTCGGTGTCGGCGGCAAACGGGTCCATTTTCCATTTCGCCGCGCCGAGCGGCACCGTGTCGATGTGGCCGGTGAAGCACAGCGGCGCCTTGGCGGAAGAACCGCCGATCGTCGCCACCAGGCTGGAACGCCCCGGAGAGAACTCGTGGTACTTCACCGCGAACCCGGCCCGTTCCAGCAAGCCGCCCACATGCCGCGCGCACTGCTCCTCCGCGCCCGGCGGGTTGACGGTGTTCATGCGCACCAGCTGCCTGCTCAATTCGATTGCATCGACGCTTGCTGCCACACCCTTCTCCTTCAGTTTTCCTGCTGGCGCCCGAAATAGGCGGCCCGCACTTCCGGATTCTCGCGCAGGTCGGCGGCCAGCCCCGACGCCACCACGCGTCCCTGGGAGAGGACGTAACCCGAATGCGCGATCGCCAGCGTCTGGCGGACGTTCTGTTCCACCAGCAGCACCGTCACGCCGCTCTCGTTGACGCGGCGGATTACGTTGAAATTTTCCTTCACGTACAGCGGCGACAGGCCGAGGGAAGGCTCGTCGACGATGAGCAGCCCGGGCGCTGCCATCAGTCCGCGGCCGATTGACAGCATGGCCTGCTCGCCTCCGGACATGGTACCCGCAAGCTGGCCGATGCGCTCCCGAAGCCGGGGGAAGACGTCGAATACCCCGGCCATCCTTTCCTCGAGCTTCGACGAGTCAGTCTCGCGGTAAGCGCCCATGTGCAGATTCTCGCGTACGGTCATGCGCGGAAATACCCGGCGCCCCTCCGGTATGCAGGCGATGCCGCGGCGCACGACCTGGTGCGTGGGAAGGCCCGTGATATCGGATCCGGCATGGACGATCCTGCCGCTGCGCGGTGGGGTGAGGGACAGGATGGAACGGATGAGTGTTGTCTTGCCGGCGCCGTTCGCTCCCAGGATACAGGTGATTTTCCCGGGCTCGACCTGCAAGGTAACGCCGTGCAGCACATCGGCCCTGTCATACGCCGCGTACACGCCTTCCAGCGCCAGGGTCGGCGGCATTCAGTCTTCCCCCAGGTAGGCTTTGCGCACCCGCTCGTCGGCCGCGACTTCGCGGAAGGCGCCTTCGCAGATCTTCTCGCCGTAGTTCAACACCGCGCAGCGCTGCGTCACGCGCTCGATCAGGTTCATTTCGTGCTCGATGAGAATGACCGAGAGCATGGGCAGCTGTGCGCGGGCGGCGAGCAGATCGTCCATCAGCTCATCGGTTTCCTCGTGCGTCATGCCGGCCGAAGGTTCGTCGAGCAGCAGGATGCGCGGCTTGCCGATGAGCGCCCGGCAGATCTCCACGCGGCGGCGGTCGATCATCGGCAGGGATGCAACCGGGTCGAACAGCCGGTTCGCCAGCGGGGCGCTGAACGTCGCCAGCAGATTCCGTGCGATCCCGGCGTACTCTTCATACTGGTTGCGCAGCCCGCGCCTGCGGAACAGGTTGGTCCAGATGCCGAGATCGAGATTGCGATGATTGCCGATCATCAGGTTGTCGAACACCGACAACGGCAGACACAGGCGGGAGCGCTGGAAGGTCCGCGCCATGCCGGCGTTGCAGACCTGCTGGGGAGAAGCCCCGGTGATGTCCCGTCCATCGACCCTCACGCTGCCGGCGACGGGTTTGTACAATCCGGTTATCGCATTGAAGAACGTCGTCTTGCCGGATCCGTTCGGACCGATCAGGCCCAGGATCTCCCCGGTTTCGAGGCGCAGATCGAGCGCATTGAGCGCGGTCAGTCCGCCGAAACGAACGGTGAGACCGTCGGCTGCCAGTACCGGGGCGATCATGTCGCGCCACGCTCGCTGAAATAGGCGCGCAGCCGGCGCGGCAGCAATCCCTGCGGCCGGAACAGCAGGATCGCGATGACGAGGAGCGCGTACAGCAGAAACCGGTATTCCTGGATCAGCTGCAACTTTTCCGGCAGGACCAGCAGCAGAAGCGCCGCGGGAATCACGCCGAGCGCGTTGCCCAGCCCGCCGAGAATCACGATTGAAACCAGGATCAGGGAATCGCCGAACGTGAAACTGGTCGGCGCGATGAAGCCCGTCATCATCGCGTACACGGCCCCGGCCATGCCGGCGAGCAGGTTTCCCAGGGTAAAGGCGAGGATTTTCCAGCGGGCGACGCCGATGCCGAACACCGCGGCCGCGGTTTCATCGAGCCTCACGGCATCGAACGACAGGCCCATCCAGGATTTCTCCAGCCGCCGCACCATTACGTACGCGAATGCCGCCAACGCTACGGCCAGCAGCACGTAGTTCAGGTAGAAGGACGCCTCGAAATTGGCGCCAATGCGGATCGGGTCGTTGAACGACCAGCCGAACAACGTCATCGGCGGCACCTTGAGTCCCTGCGGGCCGCCGAGCGTGTCGTTCACTTCCAGGAAGGTCTTGAACAGGATCCCGAACGCGATGGTGATCAGCGCGGCGTAATGTCCCCGGGTGCGCAGGATGGGAAGGATCAGGAACGAGCCGATGAGTGCGGCGACAGCACCGCTCAGCGCAATGACCAGTAAATGGGGAATGCCGGTGTGTGCGGTCAGCACTGCCGTCGCGTAGCAGCCGATGCCGAAGAAAGCCGCACCGGCGAAGTTGACGATGCCCGCATAGCCGAACTGAATGGTGAGCCCCAGGCAGACGGTTACATACAGCGCCACCGTCGCCAGCATCAGCAACGCGAAGTGCGCGTCATGCAACGCGGCAGCGATCGTGGCGGTTGCTGCCAGGGCCAGCGCGATCGCAACACGCGGATACGCAGCCGCAGCCCGTTCCATGCGATCCGCGCCGCCGAACTTTCGAAAGGCGATCAATCCTGCGATCGCTGCGACGGCGAGCGCCGCGATTTCCCATTGCTGTTCGATTTCCAGGAACAAAACGGTGAAACCCGTCAGCGCGGCAAGGCCGAGGAGGACTGCAGTCAAGGTTGCGGCTCGATCGCCCATTGCCTAGACCCGTTCCGCGTATTTTTCCGCGATCAGACCGGTGGGCTTCCAAGCCATCAGCAGGATCACCGCCGCAAAGGCGAATACGTCTTTGTAGGCGGGAACCGAGAACCAGACCGCGCCGATCGTCTGCAGGCCCGCAAACAGGAAACCCCCGAGTATCGCGCCATAGATGTTGCCGAGCCCGCCGACCACTGCCGCGGAAAAGCCGATGACCCCCAGCAGCAGGCCCATGCCGAAATTGATCTCGTTGTAGTAAAGGCCGTTGGTCACGCCCGCCAACGCGGCAAGCGCGGAACCCAGTGCGAACGTGATCATCACGACCTGCTCGAAATTCACGCCCATGACCCGTGCGGTTTCCGGATCCTGCGCGACCGCGCGGATGGCCAGGCCGAGGCGGGTCCGGTTGATCAGCAGGTGCACGAGGACGATGGCGCCGACGCCGATGACCAGCAAAATGACGCTGTCCGCTCGCAGGGTGAAATTGCCGATCGCGTAGGCGTCTGTGGGCAGCAGCGCCGGAAAGGGTTTGGGATTGGATCCGTTCGGGTAAAACAGGCGGACCGCCTCACGCAAGGCCAGGCCGAGCATCAGCGTGATGAGCAGGGTGTTGAGCGGCGGGCTGTTGCGCAGCGGCAGGACCAGGAAGCGCGCGATCAGGGCACCGAGGACGGCGGTCGCCGCAAGGGGGGCGATGCTGACCGCCAGCAGCAGCGCGACGGTCGAGGTGACGCCGAGACCTTGCAGGCCCAGGAATGTCGCCAGTGCCACGAAAGCGCCGATCATCACCACGTCGCCATGCGAGAACTTGATCACGTCGAGCACGCCGAAGAACAGCGTGAATCCGACGGCGACCATGGCGTAGATCACCCCGAGCATCAGGCCATTGAGGACGTACTGACCGGCGAGTCCGAAATCCATCGAAACCTGCGCGGCTGTCAGGGTCTGGGCAGCTTGCGCTTGCCCTTGGCGTACTCGCTGTCTTCCCACACCAGCCATTTGCCGTCCTGGACGACGAACTTGGTGATCAGCGGCACCGTGTTCTGGCCGTGGTCGTCGAACGTAACGGTGCCGACAATCGATTGATGGTCGCGGGTGGCATTGAGTGCGGCCATCACCTTCCTGCGATCCGGCCCGACTTTTTCGATGGCATCGATGATCAGGTTCGCGGCGGCATAGGCGAAGGCGCCGTAGGCTTCCGGGGGATCGGCGTATTTCTGTTTCTGGTATTGCTCGAGGAAGATTTTCCCGCCGGGGAGTTTTTCCGCCGGCGCGCCTTCGCGAAATGCCAGCGCGCCTTCTGCAAGCGGGCCGAGGCCGTCGATAAAGGCGTCGGAAACGATACCCGACGTGCCCTGGAACACGGCCTTGATGCCGAGTTTCTCCATCTGCGAACGGATGCGCACCCCGATCGGCGTCAATCCGCCGAAGTAGATGACTTCCGGCTTGAGTTCCTTGATCTTGGTCAGCTCCGCGTTGAAATCCTGCTGGTCTGCCGTGACGCCGAAGGTGCCGACGATGCTGCCGCCAAGCTTCGCGATATCCTCGGAGAAATACTTGTTGTGGCCTTTGCCATAGTCCGTGGTGTCGTGGATGACCACCCACCTCCTGAACTTGAGTCCCGCCATGAACTCCGCCGCAACCTCGTTCTGGTTGATCATGGTGCCGTTGACCCGGTGCACCTCATCGTAGTCGTGCGCATAGGTCACGTCCGGCAGCACCGCACCCCAGACGATCACCGGCAGCCCGAACTTGTGATACACGTCGACCGTGCCCATGGCGACAGCGGAACAATAATGGGTGACGCCGGCGATGATCTTGCGGTCCGCCGCCGCCTTGGTGGCGACCTGCACGCCGATGTTGGGTTTGCACTCGTCGTCAAGCACGACCAGTTCGTAGTCGTATTTCGCCGCGGGGTCGGCATTGCGCATTCGCACCGCGAGATCGGCTGAATTCCGGCCGCCGATGCCGTTTGCCGAGACCCCGCCGGTAAGCGGCCCGATGAAAGCGATCTTGACGGAATCCTTCGCCGCGGCCGGAAGCACCAGCAGCAGGAGCGAGACAAACAGGATGACAGGACGCAGCGGCATCGCGAGCCTCGGGTTGACGGGCGGTTCAGGGAACGGCAAAACGTTCGCAGGGCAGCTGCGAGATTATTGAGTGGGTTGCGGGTTGTCAAACGAACCGGCGGCGGATAAAAAAAGCGGCCCGAAGGCCGCTCTTTTTCATCCGGTCCGGGGCGGTTATTTTCCGCGCAACTTGCGGATCGCCGCCAGCTGGGCGGCCACCATCGCGAACTCGGCCTGCAACGTCGCTATTTCCTGTTTGTCGGTCGCATTGCGCAGGGCTTCCTCGGCGCGCTTCTGTGCTTCAAGTGCCTTGGCTTCGTCCAGATCCCTGCCGCGGATCGCGGTATCGGCGAGCACCGTCACCATTGCCGGCTGCACTTCGAGGATGCCGCCGGCGACGAAAATCAGGTTTTCCTCGCCGCCGCCCGCGGGCTTGATGCGCACCGCGCCCGGCTTGATGCGCGTGATCAGCGGCGTGTGCCGCGGATAGATGCCGAGCTCGCCGGCTTCGCCGGGCAGCACGACAAATTCCGCCTCGCCGGAGAAAATCTGCTCTTCGGCGCTGACGACGTCTACGTGAATGGTATTGGCCATGGTGCCCTTTGCTTACTTCAGCGTCTTCGCCTTCTCGAACACTTCCTCGATGCCGCCCACCATGTAGAAGGCCTGTTCCGGCAGCGCATCGCACTCGCCGTTGACGATCATCTTGAAGCCCTTGATGGTTTCCTTCAGCGGCACGAACTTGCCGGGCGAGCCGGTGAACACTTCAGCGACGTGGAAGGGCTGCGACAGGAAACGCTGGATCTTGCGGGCGCGGGACACGGCCAGCTTGTCCTCCGGCGAAAGTTCATCCATGCCCAGGATCGCAATGATGTCGCGCAGCTCCTTGTAGCGCTGCAGGGTGGCCTGGACCGCGCGCGTCGTGCCGTAGTGGTCTTCGCCGATGACGTTGGGGTCGACCTGGCGCGACGTGGAATCGAGCGGATCCACAGCCGGATAGATCCCCAGCGAGGCGATGTCACGCGACAGCACGACGGTGGCGTCCAGGTGGCCGAACGTGGTGGCGGGGGACGGGTCGGTCAAGTCATCCGCCGGCACGTACACGGCCTGGATCGACGTGATCGAACCGGTCTTGGTGGACGTGATGCGTTCCTGCAACTTGCCCATTTCCTCGGCCAGCGTCGGCTGGTAACCGACCGCGGAAGGCATCCGGCCCAACAGCGCGGACACTTCGGTTCCGGCCAGCGTGAACCGGTAGATGTTGTCGACGAAGAACAGGATGTCGCGGCCTTCGTCGCGGAATTTTTCGGCCATGGTCAGGCCGGACAGCGCAACGCGCAGGCGGTTGCCGGGGGGCTCGTTCATCTGCCCGAACACCATCGCCACTTTCGATTCGCCGAGGTTGTCGAGCTTGATGACGCCCGCTTCCGACATTTCGTGATAGAAGTCGTTGCCTTCGCGGGTACGCTCGCCGACGCCCGCGAATACCGACAGGCCCGAGTGCTGCTTGGCGATGTTGTTGATCAGCTCCAGCATGTTCACGGTCTTGCCCACGCCGGCGCCGCCGAACAGGCCGATCTTGCCGCCCTTGGCGAACGGGCAGATCAGGTCGATAACCTTGATGCCGGTTTCCAGCAGGTCGACTGAAGGCGACAGGTCCGCAAAGGCGGGGGCCGGCTGGTGGATCGAGCGTTTTTCATCGGTCTTGATCGGACCGGCCTCGTCGATCGGCCGGCCGAGGACGTCCATGATGCGGCCCAGGGTGCCATGGCCGACCGGCACCGAAATCGGCGCGCCGGTATTGTTCACCTTCATGCCGCGACGCAGCCCGTCCGAGGAACCCAGTGCGATGCAGCGCACGACGCCGTCGCCGAGCTGCTGCTCGACTTCGAACGTCAGGCCTTTTTCGGCGAACGACGCATCGCCCGATTCCTCGAGCAGCAGCGCGTCATAGACTTTCGGCATCGCCTCGCGCGGAAACTGGATGTCGGTTACCGCACCGATGCACTGGACGATTGTTCCTTGGGTCATGGTATTTTCCTGAATACGTATTCGAATGTGTTAAGCCGCTGGATCAGACCGCCGCCGCTTCCGGACGATTTGGTCTCCCCATCACGTTCGCGAAGCGAACATGAGTGTCGCCCATCGTAACCAGCCCCTGCGTCATACTGCCGCCGCGCCGCCGACGATCTCCGACAGTTCCTTGGTAATGGAGGCCTGGCGGCTCTTGTTGTAGACCAGCGTGAGCTCGTCGATGAGCTTGGCGGCGTTGTCGGAGGCGGATTTCATCGCCACCATGCGCGCCGATTGTTCCGACGCCATGTTCTCGGAGACGCCCTGGTACACCACGGCCTCGATATAGCGGGTCAGCACCTGGTCGAGAACGGCCTTGGCCTCGGGTTCGTAGATGTAGTCCCAGGAGCCTTCCGGGGTGCCGAGCCTTTCGCCCGACAGCGGCAGCAGCTGTTCCATCACCGGTTCCTGCTTCATGGTGTTGACGAAACGCGTGTAGAAAATCAGCACGCGATCGAAGCGGTCCTGCGTATAGCCGTCCAGCATGATCTTGACCGCGCCGATCAGGTTCTCCAGCCGCGGACGGTCGCCCAGCGTGATCGCCTGGGAAACGATGTTCGCGCCGAGGCGCTGCATGAAACCCAGGCCCTTGTTGCCGATGCAGCAGACGTCGATTTCCTCGCCCTCGGTCTGCCATTGCTTGTACTGGTTCAGCACCATGCGCAGCACGTTGGTGTTGAGGCCGCCGCACAGGCCCTTGTCGGTGGTGATGATGATGATGCCGACGCGCTTTACCGTATCGCGCTCCACCAGGAACGGATGGCGGTACTCCGGATTGGCATGGGAGATGTGGGCCGCAACGTTGCGGATCCGCTCGCTGTACGGACGGGCGGCGCGCATCCGATCCTGCGCCTTGCGCATTTTCGACGCAGCGACCATTTCCATCGCCTTGGTGATCTTCCGAGTGTTCTGGACACTCTTGATCTTGGTGCGTATTTCTTTTGTGCCTGCCATTGATCAGTTTCCGCTGTGCCGATCAGTTCCGCTGTGCATGGGAATCGGTTCGTTCCTGAACGCCGCAATCAATACGTGCCGCTCTTCTTCCAGTCCTTGATCGCTTCGACCAGCGCCTTCTCGTCGTCGCCGGACAGTTCCTTTTCCATGCGCCCGGCCAGCGCCGCATATTTGGTCTTCATGAAGTCGCGCATCGACTTCTCGGCTGCAAGCGCCTTCTTGACCTCGATGTCGTCGTAAAAGCCGCTGTTGACCGCGAACAGGACCAGCGCCATTTCCCATACCTGCAACGGCTGGTACTGCGGCTGCTTCATCAGCTCGGTGACCATGCGGCCGCGCTCGAGCTGTTTGCGGGTGGCTTCGTCCAGGTCCGAGGCGAACTGCGCGAAGGCGGCCAGCTCGCGGTACTGCGCAAGCGCCAGGCGCACGCCGCCGCCCGTGTCCTTGCGCTTCATGATCTTGGTCTGCGCGGCGCCGCCGACACGCGACACCGATACGCCGGCGTTGATCGCGGGCCGGATACCGGCGTTGAACAAGTCGGTTTCCAGGAAGATCTGGCCGTCGGTGATCGAAATCACGTTGGTCGGCACGAAGGCGGACACGTCGCCGGCCTGCGTTTCGATGATCGGCAGCGCGGTAAGCGAGCCGGTCCTGCCCTTGACCTGGCCCTTGGTGAAGCGCTCGACCCAGGCTTCGCTGACGCGCGCGGCACGTTCCAGCAGGCGCGAGTGCAGATAGAACACGTCGCCCGGATAGGCTTCGCGGCCCGGCGGACGGCGCAGCAGCAGGGAAACCTGGCGGTATGCCCAGGCCTGCTTGGTCAGGTCGTCGTAAATGATCAGGGCGTCCTGGCCGCGGTCGCGGAAGTACTCGCCCATGGTGCAACCGGAGTAAGGCGCGATGTACTGCATCGCCGCCGACTCGGAAGCGGTGGCCGCCACGATGATGGTGTAGGCCATCGCGCCGTGTTCTTCCAGTTTGCGCAGCACGTTGGCGATGGTCGAGGCCTTCTGGCCGATCGCGACGTAGACGCAGAAAACGTCCTTGCCCTTCTGATTGATGATGGTGTCCACTGCCACCGCCGTCTTGCCGGTCTGGCGGTCGCCGATGATGAGTTCGCGCTGTCCGCGTCCCACCGGCACCATGGCGTCGATCGCCTTGAGGCCGGTTTGCACGGGCTGCGACACCGATTTGCGCCAGATCACGCCCGGCGCGACCTTCTCGATCACGTCCGATTCCTTGGCCGTGACCGGCCCCTTGCCGTCAATCGGCTGCCCCAGCGCGTTCACGACGCGGCCGAGCAGTTCGGGTCCGACGGGCACTTCCAGGATGCGGCCGGTGCTCTTGACCGGGTCGCCTTCAGAGATGTGCGTGTAGTCGCCCAGAACCACGGCGCCGACCGAGTCGCGTTCGAGGTTCAGCGCCAGCCCGAAGGTGTTGCCGGGGAATTCGAGCATTTCGCCCTGCATCACGTCCGCGAGGCCGTGGATGCGGCAAATGCCGTCCGTCACCGAGACCACCGTGCCCTGGGTGCGGACCTCGGAGGAGGAAGCGAGATTCTGGATCTTGCTCTTGATCAGCTCGCTGATTTCGGAAGGGTTCAACTGCATGGTTCAGAGCTCCTATTTCGTGAGGGTCGCGGCCATGGTCTGCAGCCTGCCGCGTACCGAGGCATCCCAAACCTTGTCGCCCACCTCGACCTTGATGCCGCCGATCAACTCGGGGTCAACGGTCACGGTGGCGTTGATCTTGCGCTTGAAACGCGCGGTCAGCAGGTCGACGACCTGGTTGCGCTGCGAATCGTCCATGGGGAAGGCGGAACTGATTTTCGCGTCCACCATGCCTTCGTCCTGCAACTTCAGGTGCTCGAACTGCTCGCGGATATCCGGCAATACGGAGAGCCGGCGGTTGTGCACCAGCAGCTGGATCGCGTTGCGGGCGGCGCCGCTGATCCGGTCGCCGCAGATGGCGAGGAGCAGGCGCTCGATCTCGTTCGTGGAAACCTTGGGATTGGCCATCGCGGCCTGCATCTGCGGGTCCTTGTAGACCGAGACGATCAGCGCCAGCTCGTCCGACCAGGCCGGCAGCGTATTGCCCTGCTTGGCCAGGCGGAAAATCGCTTCCGCGTAAGGCCTGGCGATGGTTGCGAGTTCAGCCATGTCTTACTTGAGCTCCGCTTCGAGTCCCGACAGCAGCTGGGCATGGGCCTTGGCATCGACTTCGCGCCTGAGGATCTTCTCGGCGCCGGTGACGGCAAGCACGGCGACCTGCGCGCGCAACGATTCCTTGGCGCGGAAAACCTCCTGCTCGATTTCCGCCTTGGCCGACGCAACCACGCGCTCGGCCTCGGCCTTGGCCGCCGCCTTGGCTTCCTCCACCACCGCTGCGCCGCGTTTCTCGGCCTGGGCGATGATTTCGTTGGCCTGGGCGCGCGCGCGCTGCAGTTCTTCTGCGGCGCGCTTGGCCGCGAGCTCCAGGTCCTGCTTGCCGCGTTCCGCGGCGGCGAGTCCTTCGGCGATCTGCTTCTGGCGCGTCTCGATGGCGCGCAGCAGGGGCGGCCAGACGAACTTCAGCGTGAACCAGATGAACAGGAAGAACGCGACGCCCTGCGCGATCATCGTTAGATTGAGATTCATATTCCTCTCCCCTGTTTCGGGAAAAGCGCAGGCACGTTACTGGGAGACGACGGCGAGCAGCGGATTGCCGAACGCGAACAGCATGGCCAGTCCGACGCCGATGATGAAGGACGCGTCGATCAGGCCCAGCAGCAGGAAGACCTTGGCTTGCAGGGTCGGGATCATTTCCGGCTGGCGCGCGGCGCCTTCCAGGAAGCGGCTGCACATGATGCCCACGCCGATACATGCGCCGGCGGCTCCCAGACCGATCATGAGGCCGATGCCGACCGCGGTATAGGCCTGGATCATGGCCAGCATTTGCAAGTTCTCCATTTACGTTCCTTTCTTTGGTAAGACGTTAAAGGTGATTAATGACTTTCGTGCGCCATCGACAGGTAAACGATGGTAAGCATCATGAAAATGTAAGCCTGGAGCACGACGATCAGGATGTGGAAGATCGCCCAGCCCAGGCCCAGCACGCTGCCGAATATGGTTCCAACCAGCCCGGTTGCGGCCCACAGCCACAACAGCAGGAAAATGATCTCGCCCGCGTACATGTTTCCGTACAGGCGCAGTGAATGCGACAGCGGCTTGGAAATGTACTCGACCAGGTTGAACAGGAAGTTGGCCGGCCACAGCAAGGGATTGGAGCCGAACGGCGAGCAGAACAGTTCGTGGATCCAGCCGCCGAGTCCCTTCACCTTGATGGAGTAGTAGATCATCATCAGCCAGACCGAAAGCGCCAGCGCGAAGGTGGTGTTGACGTCGGCGGTCGGAACGATGCGGAAGCCGTGCTCTGAAATGTGGTGCGTGCCCGTCGCGATGATGTCCACGGGCAGGAAGTCCATGGCGTTCATCAGCAGCACCCAGAAGAACACCGTGAACGCGGCGGGCGCGACGAACTTGTGGCGGTCGCCGTGGAAAATGCCCTTGACCTGCTCGTCGATGAATTCGAATGCCAGTTCCACGAAGGCCTGGCGCTTGCCCGGCACGCCGGCGGTCGCGCCGCGCGCCACCAACCAGAACAGACCGATGCCGATGATCCCGAGGAGCACCGATATCGCCAGCGAATCCACGTGCAGCGTCCAGAAGCCGCCCTCGCCGAGCGGCTTCGCGAAGAACGACAGGTGGTGATTGATATACGAGGTGGGGGTGAGCTGTTCGGCGGCCATGTGCAGCGGGACTATTAAGTTTGTCTGGATTCCGGCGTCAGTCGCGCTTGTTGCCGACGAAGAAAGCCATGCTTTGAATCAAAATCGTTGCGATAAACGTTCCGATGAGGACGGCGGCCACCACGTTTTTGTACGCCATCATCACCAACCCAAGTGCAACCACGATGAACAACAACTTCGCCCCTTCCGCCTTGAACGCGGTCAGGAGCACATCGGCTGCGGTCCTTCCCCTGCGCACGGTTGCGATGGAGGCAAACAGCAAACCTGCCGCCATGCTGACCGCGCCCCCCAGCCCCGCCGAGAGCGCTCCGTGAGGACCCGAAAAATAAGCGGCGAGCATTGCGGCTGCCACGGTCAGAAGGGCCTGCCAAAGCAGGACGGTGCGCACCGGCCTGCTTGCCCACGCGGATTGCAGGGAATCCATCACAACCGGACCAGGCCGGCCATCGCGAAACCGGCGGATTTTAACCGGGTCGGAGTTTCACGGTCAACGAAAACGAGGGCAATTCGATGCATGTTCCGGCGCTTTTTACATTCAGCCACGCAGCCGGACCAGGATTTCATCGAGCTGGTCGAGGCTGCTGTAGTTGATGACCAGCTTGCCCTTCCCTCCGCGCGCGGTATTGATGGATATTGCCGCTCCCAGAATTTCGGACAACTCCTCCTCCAGCACCTGCAGGTCCCGGTCTTTCTTCTGCTTGCGCGGCGCCTTGCGCGCGCCGACTTCCACGCGGCCGACCAGCTGTTCCGTCTCCCGTACCGACAAGCCCCGCCCGATGATTTGATGGGCAAGTTCGGCCTGGCGAGCGGGGCTGACCGCAAGCAGCGCTCGGGCATGCCCCATTTCCAGCTTGCCCTGCATGAGCAGGTCCTGCACCGCCTTGGACAGGTTCAGCAGTCGCAACAGATTGGTCACGGCGCTGCGCGAGCGTCCTACCGCCTGTGCGGCGGCGTCGTGAGTCATCTCGAATTCGTCGACCAGGCGCTGGATGCCATTCGCTTCTTCCAGCGGGTTGAGGTCTTCGCGCTGAATGTTCTCGATCAGGGCCATGGCCAGCGCAGCCTTGTCGGGAACGTCACGCATTACCACCGGCACGTGCGTGAGACCGGCAAGTTGCGCCGCCCGCCAGCGCCGTTCGCCTGCAATAATTTCGTATTTGCCGCCTTCGACCGGCCGCACCAGAATCGGCTGGATCAACCCCTGCGACTTGATTGAGTCCGCGAGTTCAGCGATGGATTGCGGATCCATGCGCGTACGCGGCTGGAAGCGCCCCGGCCGCAGCATGCCGACGGCAAGCTCGCTGAGCGTATCGTCGCTGTGGTTGTCGTTGCCCGAGAGCAGCGCATCCAGTCCCCGCCCGAGTCCCTTGAGTTTTGCCATAGTTGTCCGTTCCTAAGTGTTCCGTCCGAGCATCTCGCCGGCCAACGCGAGGTAGGCGATCGCGCCTTTGGACTGGCGATCGAACGTCAGCGCCGGAATCCCGTGGCTGGGCGCCTCTGCCAGACGGACGTTGCGCGGGATCACGGTGCGGTAGACCTTGTCGCCGAAGTGTTGCTGCAGTTGGTCGGAAACCTGCTGCGCCAGCATGTTCCGGGGGTCGTACATGGTGCGCAGCAATCCCTCGATTTCCAGCCCCGGATTGAGGTTCGCGCGCACTTTCTTGATGGTCTGCACCAGGTCGCTTAAACCTTCGAGTGCGTAATACTCGCATTGCATCGGAATCACGACGGCATCGGCGGCGCAGAGCCCGTTCACCGTCAACAGGTTCAGGGCCGGCGGACAATCGATGAGGACGAAATCGTACTGCGGCAGGATTTGCTGCAGGGCCGTCTTCAGGCGCATTTCCCTTTCCGGCAGATCGACCATTTCCACTTCGGCGCCGGCCAAGTCGCGATTGGCGGGAATCACGTCAAAACCGCCGCTCTCGCTGCGCACCCTGGCCGCGGAGATCGGCACAGAGCCCAGCAGCACCTGGTATATGGTGGTGCGCAGGTTGCGCTTGTCGATGCCGCTGCCCATGGTGGCATTGCCCTGAGGGTCGAGATCCACCAGCAGCACGCGGCGGCCTGCCATCACCAGGCTGGCGGCGAGGTTTATGGTGGTCGTGGTCTTTCCCACGCCCCCTTTCTGGTTGGTTACGACCAGGACGCGCGTCATGGGCGGCCGTTCTCTGCGGCCTCGCCCTGCCGATTCAGAAACAGCAGGCGCCGCGAGGCCTCCAGGTACGGAATCCGCAGCTCGACGACGCGATCCAGCCTCCAGCCGGCCGGAAGACGCTCGATCTCTTCATGAGGGTGGACGCCTTTCATTGCGATGAGTGAACCTTCCCTGGATGCGCTTGGGCCGGCAAGGTTGACGAAATCGGCGAGATCGGAAAAAGCCCGGGAAATCACGGCTTCATAAGGCTGGGACGGACGATGATCTTCGATCCGCTCCACCGCAACATCCACGTTGTCCAGCTCGAGTTCCATCACCGCCTGTCGCAGAAACGTGCCTTTTTTATGATTGGAGTCCAGCAGGGTTACCTGCCTGCGCGCTTGCGCGATCCCCACCGGAATTCCCGGAAATCCACCACCGCTGCCCACATCCAGAAGTCGTCCGGCCGGCAGATGCGGCAGTACCGCCAGACTATCCAGGAGATGATGCGTCACCAGCTTCGCTTCTTCGCGAATCGCGGTGAGGTTGTAAACGCGGTTCCATTTCTCCAGAAGCGCTGCGTAGGCCACCAGCCTGGCGACGGCCTTTTCATCCAGCACAACGCCCAGGTCCACAGCGCCACGCTGCAGCTGGGCCAGCACTGCCGGACTCAACCGCCGCGCCCTGTGCGTGCCGTTGCCTGCTCAGCGCGGCCGCTTGCCGTTTCGATGCCGCGCTTCAGATGCACGAGAAGCAGGGAAATCGCAGCGGGCGTCATCCCGGAAATACGCTCTGCCTGGCCGATCGTTTCCGGCCTGTGCTTGTTGAGTTTCTGCTGCACTTCCACCGAGAGGCCGCGCACATTTCCGTAGTCGAGATCATCGGGCAGCCTCCAGGTCTCGTATCGTTCCCGCTGCGCCACTTCCTGCTGCTGGCGATCGATGTAGCCTTGGTACTTGACCTGGATTTCGACCTGCTCCGCGGCCTGGCCTTCGGCAATTCCGGGCCCCACCCCCGGCAATTCCATCAGGTCGCG
>DASVNF010000064.1:0-11913 GCA_036384015.1 Burkholderiales bacterium | reverse complement strand
GACGGCTTCGGGCCGGGGGTTTTCCATCGCACCCTGCTTGACCATCAGCGCCGCCCCGCCTTCCTCTCCGGGCGGGGGGCTTTCCTCGGCCGGCTGAAACAGGAACTTGACGGTGCCGGGCAGGCGATCCTTCACTACCGCCAGCGCCTCGGCAACGCCCATGAGGATGGCGACGTGCGTATCGTGGCCGCAGGCATGCATGACGCCGGATTCCTTGCCGGCCCAGGTGGTTTTGACTTTCGATGCGAAGGGCAGGTCGACTTCCTCGGTGACCGGCAGGGCGTCCATGTCGGCGCGCAAGGCCACCACCGGGCCGGGCTTGCCGCCCTTGAGCACCGCCACCACGCCGGTATGGGCCACCCCCGTCTGGACTTCGAGCCCCAGCGACTTGAGGTGTGCCGCAACTTTTTCTGCGGTCCGGAACTCGCGATTGCCCAGCTCGGGATTCTGGTGAATGTCATGGCGCCATTCGATCACCTTGGGCTCGAGCTGGTCGGCAAGCTGGTCCAGGTCGGTGCGCAGGTCGGCCGCAAAGGCACCGACGGGGAGCAGGGCGAGTGATGCGATGACAAAGTTGCAGCGAGACGACACGGTGGACTCCTTTTGAACGGCGATCAGGATGCACGGCAGTTTGGAAGCCGGGCAGGCGCGAGTCAAATCAGAAGGTCAGCGGAACCTGTACAGGTATCCCGCGCGGAAGGTCGTGCCGTCATAGCTGCCGCCACCCTGGTCCGCCTTGGAATCGAACCAGCTCACGCCGAAGTCGAGGGCCTGGTTTCCCTTCAGCGCGATATTCGCGCCAAGTTCGAGCGATGTGGTGTCCGCGTCCACCTTGTAAGCCATCGGCGCTGCTCCGCCGAATGCCGGAGCGAACACCGGATCGCTGGCCGATGCCTTGCCATGGGCGTAAAGGCCGGACCAGGCCGCCGTATTGAACAGCGTGAAGACCTGTTCACCCGTCAGCCACGTTGCCGAGCCGTAAAAGGTCATGGACGAGGTCAGCTTGTAGTCGAGCGCGCCCCAGAGCTTCGCGTTGGAAAGATCGTAGACGGCACCCTCGGACGCCTTGCGCTGTTCGTAGCCGGCGCCGCCCTCGACGCGGATGCGGTCGGTCAGGTATTTGCCGATGCTTGCGGCAGCGGAAACGATGTAGCCGTCGCGGATGTCGCTGTCGCGGAAGCTCAGGGTTTCGATAGTGGCGGCCAGTTCGAGCCATGGACTGGTAAAGCCGGGCGAGGGCTGAAAACGGTAAGCGGCGCGGCCCGTGAGGCCGAGGCTGCTCAGGTCGCCGAAATCGAAAAATTCCTTTCCCCGCAATCCGCCGCGCACCACGATGCCGCTGCGCTCGGAAAGCAGGAAACTGCGCGCGGCATAGGCTTCCAGGGTGACGGAATCGTCTGATTTCTCCTCGTTCTTCAGCGCCGCGCGATTGACGTTCGTGTAGTGGCCGTATTCCGCATCGACGCCGAAGCGCGTCGCATCAGCCGCAACCTGGGCAGCGGGTAACAACAGCGCGCACAGTGCCGTGGCCGGCCAGGCCGGTCGCGAATGGCCGGTCGGAGTCGGCGCGGCGGACAGATTGCCGGCAGGGTCCAGCATGTGTTTCCTTTCCCGGGACGACGGTGCTAATCTCGGAAAAGAGTACGCCAAAGAGCCGGGATATGCCAAAGCGATCGGATGACATTGAGGAATCTCGACGGACGCTGCTGGTCTGGGCGCTCGCCAATGGACTGTTCGCCGCCACCGGCCTGCTGTCCCCCGTCCGCGACGCGGCCGCGCAGGTTCTCGGCCGCGTGCCGAAACCGCTGCCCAAGGGCCAGTCGTTCTACGACATCCAGGGGGCGGTGAAGGTCAACGGAAAACCCGCGGGACGCGATAGCCGGGTCGGTCCCAACGATACCGTTGAAACCGGCAAGGGCGCCCAGGCCATTTTCGTGGTCGGCTCGGAAGCGGTCCTGTTGCGTGCCGATTCCCGGCTGGAAATGAAGGGCAGCGATGCGATCGTCAACCAGTTGCGCGTCCTGACCGGCGCGATGCTGGCGGTATTCGGCAAGGGCAACCGCACCGTGATCGGCCCCACTTCCACCATCGGCATCCGGGGAACCGGCCTGTATGTCGAGGCGCAAGCGGATATGACCTATGTCTGTACCTGTTATGGCAGCACCGACATCGCCGCGTCGGACGATCCCGCGGCCTCCGAGCAGATCGTGTCAGCGCATCACGATGCGCCGCGTTATGTGCTGGCGAAGCCGGACAAGGGGCGCCGCATCGTGCCCGCGCCTTTCAAGAACCACAGCGACCTGGAACTGATGCTGATCGAAAGCCTGGTGGGCCGCACGCCGCCGTTCTCGCTGTTCGACGAATCCTACGGCAGCCCGCGCCGGTACTGAAAATACGGCCTTACCTGGAGGGACTCGGCAAGCCGAAGACGGGCGTGTGCCTGCGGCGGCACGGGCTTGCTGGCCAGGTAGTCCTGAAATTCATCGCAACGCAACCTCTCGAGCAAAGCGGCCGGGCTTCCGTTTCCACGCCTTCGCCGACCACCCGCAGTTTCAGCGAATGGGCGAGCGAGATTACCGAGTTGACGATGTTCAGGCTTTCCCTCGCTCCGGGTCATGCCGACGACGAAGCTGCGGTTTGTCGTGAGTGCGTAATGGGCAGCCTCGCTATGTAGGCCAGAGAGCGTATCCCGTCTGAAATCGTCGATGTACATCTCCGCCCGAGCCCGCGTACGGTCTGGAGGAAGCCGGGGACCGGAAGAAGCCCTGCAAACCGGCTCCGCCGGTTGGCGCAATCCAACGGTGGCTAGGTCAACCTGGAGATCAGCGCCGGGATCTCCTCCGGAGGTAACGGGCGGCTTAGGAAGAAGCCCTGTATCTCGTCGCAGGCGATCTGGCCCAGAAGCGCCGACTGAGCTTCGGTTTCCACGCCCTCGGCGACAACGCGCAATTTCAGCGAGTGGGCGAGAGAGATCACCGAGTTGACGATGTTCAAACTTTCCTGGCTTTGGGTCATCCCGACGATGAAACTCCGGTCGATCTTCAGGGAATGGATCGGCAGCCTGGCAATGTAGGCGAGCGAGGAGTAGCCCGTGCCGAAATCGTCGATATAGATCTCGACCCCCAGTCCGCGCACAGTTTGCAGTTTGGGAATGATCGCATCGACGTTTTCCATGATCACGCTCTCGGTGATCTCCAGGTCGAGCGCGCCGCCGGCAGCGGCGGTTTCTTCCGCCGCGGCGACGATTCGGGTAACGAAGTCCTGCTGCTGCAATTGTATCGGCGACACGTTGACCGCGACGCGCGGCGCCGCCACACCTCCATTGCTCCATTGCCTGCAATCCGCCGCCACCTGCGACAGGGCCCAGTTGCCCGCCTGCAGTATCATTCCGGTTTGTTCCATGATCGGGATGAACTTTCCCGGCGGGATCAGTCCGTGTTCCGGATCGCGCCATCGCATCAGGGCTTCAAGCCCGGTCAATTTCCCCGTTACGAGATCGATCTTGGGCTGGTACCAGAGCGTGAGTTCCTGATTGGCGATGGCGCGCCTCAGCCGGGTTTCGGTCCTGAGGGACTCCGCCACCCGGGCGTTCATCTCAGGCCCGTAGAACAGGAAACCCGCGTTCTGCGACTTGGCCAGCCGGAGAGCCGCTTCCGCATTGGCGAACAGGGCATCGGCATCTGTCGAATCGTTCGGGAATATCGCAATTCCCACCGTCGCCGAGATGCGTAGTTCCTCGCCGCCAATGGTGAAGGGTTGGCCGAACCATTTAGCCTTGCGGGATTCCAGGGCATGCGCGACCTCGGTCGAATCGTACATTCCGGATATCGCCAGGGCAAAGCGGTTGGGACCGACCCTCGCCACGGCGTCGCGGTCGCGGATGGTGCTGTTGAGTCTTTCCGAAACGGCTGTAAGCAATCGGTCTCCCGCGCGCCGGCCCAGCGTGTCATTGACCTGGCCGAAGCGGTCCAGATCGATTAGCAGCAGCGCCACATTCGCCTGCTCGCGCGCGGCCGTGCCGAGCTGATGGGTCAGGCGGTCGAAGAACAGGCTGCGGTTCGGCAATCCGGTCAGCGAGTCGTAGTAGGCGAGATAGTCGACCTTCTCTTCCTTGGCTATGAATTCCAGACCGAAGGAAATATCTCCGGCCAGATTGTCAAGAAGCTTGATTTCCTCCTCGTCGAAAAAGTCTCTCTCGGCCGCATACAGGGTCAGGACGCCAAAAGTCCGTCCTTCAACGATGAGGGGAAGGGCAATGACAGACTTCGCGCCCAGCTTGATCGCGGCCCGCCTCACTTTAAGCGAATCCGTATCTTGTTGAACGCCCAATGTCGGGGACGACTCCTCGATGAATTTGTCAACGGCCGGGCGCTTTTCTGCGAGCGCGATGACCGCAGCTCCGGCTGGCACGAGACCGATCGAACCATTAAAAAAATCATCGGCCGCGACCCTGATCGCAGGCAGCCCTTCCTGTGCGACGGCCATGAGCTTTCCGGTTGCGGGGTCCAGCCGGGCAATCCATCCCAGAGTAAAGCGGCCATGCTCGACAATAATCCGGCACGCTTCCTGAAAAAGCTCGCGGCGATCGCGAATGCGCACGATCGCTGAATTGATTCCGCCTAGTACAGCGTGGATACGGCTCAGCCGGGCGATTCTTTCCTCATGCATGCGCCGCTCGCTGATATTCCGGAATATCACCTGAATTGTCCCGTTATCCAGCATCCTGCTGCTGAATTCGGCGGGGAAGGTGCTGCCGTCCTTGCGCCGGACACTTCTTTCATATCGGAGAACGGCACCGGTTTTCGCCTGAGTGATGCGAGCCTCGGCCTCGTGGTTCTCCCCCTCGAGATAAGTGACGCTGTGGGTCGCTCCAAGCAGTTCTCCCTCGCTGTAACCAAGGAGCTCGCAGGCGGGTGAGTTCACCAGCAGGATTCGGCCCGCCGCATTGATGACGAAAATTCCGTCTGAAGCCTGCTCTATCAGGGACCGGTATTTGACGTCACTCTCGTAGAGCTGTTGCTCCGCGTGCTTGCGCAGCGTCACGTCGCGCGCAACGACCTGTGCTGCCGCGCGCCCCTGCCAGACAAACGGCGCGGTATGAGATTCCAGGTATAGATTCGAACCGTCGGCCGCTATCATTTTCATTTCCCGGAGCGGCAGTGTCGCACGTTCGTCGTAGATCCTGGCCGTGCGCCCGCGTGCAATGGCGCGATCTTCGGGATCGACGAAATCCAGCACGGGGCGGCCGATGAGATGCGCGTTACTCTCGATCCGAAACAGGCGTGCGGTTGCGGCGTTGGCGAAAACGAACTTCCAGTCCTGATGGATGAAAATCGGATCGGGGGACAGATCCACGACCGCTCGGTAGCGGGCTTCACTTTCACGAACCTCGTTTTCCGCTTTCTTCCTGTCCGTAATGTTTTGGTGGCTCACTACCACCCGGATCGGGCCGTCATCCGCGAAGCGGTTGACCTTTGCCATGTACCACCTTTCCTCGGAGGCACTGTGGCACGGGTATTCCAGAGAGAACTCCTCGCTGCGGCCGGCGATAATGTCACGAATTGCCCGGGCCACGATTGCACCTTCTGCAGCGTTGTCCCCCGTGGCACGATCGCAGACCGCCAGGTAATTCTGAGCCGCGGCACCTGCTTTCAGTGTGTTGCCGCCGATCTGGGAGGTGAATTCGCGCCATGCTTTGTTGGTGGCGATGATGTTGCCGGTTTCGTCAAGAACGCAGATGCTCAGGGCCAGCGCATCTATGGTGGCGTGCGCGAAGCGCTCCGATTCGCGCAAATCCACCTCTGCCTGCCTCCGCGCATCGCGGGTCCGCAGCGCGCTCAAGCCGAAGGCGATGTCGTCCGCCAGTTCGCGCAGCAGCGCCGTTTCCTCCGCGCCGAACGCATCCCGTTCCCGCGAGTAGATGCAGAATCCGCCCAGGCAGCGGCCCTCGCTGATCAGCGGCACGGCTATGGCGGATACCAGCCCGCGCTGGATCGTCTGCTCCCGCCATGAGGCCAGATTGGGATCCGTGTGCATGTCCGCGATCACGCAGGTGTTTCCGGTGCGGATAGCCGTGCCCATGGGGCCGGTGCTGAAAGGGGAATCCGCGTTTGCGGATATCTCGAGGGTGCGCAACCACCCGTCGTCCCCGGCCTGGGCTACGGGGAACACGCGCCGCTCCGCGCCTTCCCCGGGCATGCCGATCCAGGCCATCCGATAGCCACTATCGGAAACGGCCACCTTGCACATGTCGTCAAGCAGCTGGGCTTCGGTGGTGGCGTGGATCAGAACGCGGTTGCATTCGGCCATCATCTGCCGGGCCTGGGTCACGCGGGCGAGATTGCGTTCGAGTTGCTTGCGCTCGGTGATGTCGCTGATGAGATTGATGAGGTAGCGCGGTTCGCCCTGGGCATCGCGGACCGGGGCGGTGGTCAACTCCGCCCACATCACCGTCCCGTCCTTGCGGACATAACGCTTCTCCAGGACTGCCCGGGCCTTGGGTTTGCGACCCATCAGCCCCACGCGGTGCCGCGCGGTGCGCTCGATGTCCTCGGGAAAGGTAATATCCGCGCTGCTCAGCGCCAGCAATTCTTCCTCCGTGTAGCCGAGCATGCTGCACAGTGTCTGATTGGCGAGCAGCAGGCGGCCGTCGGCCGTTACATGGGCGATGCCGATCGGAGCCTGGTCAAAGGTGGTGCGAAAGCGCAGTTCATTTTCCTGCTGAGCGCGGCGGGAGGCCGCCCGCAGCCGCCCAAAAGTTTCCAGCCGCACCAACAGCTCGGCTTTGACCATGGGGATCCGCAGGACATCGTCGAAACCCTGCTTGATCCACCAGGCGCTGTCCGATGTCTGGTTGATCAGCACCAGCACGGGCACAAACAAGGGCTCCGCATCGTGCTTCATCTTCATCAGCGCGGCGCGATGCCGGTAACCTGAGCTTTCGTCGACGATGATCAATCCGCTGCCCTGCAGCCCGTCTATGCCGGCGTCCGCGTCCGTGGCCGTGAGCAGACCGTAACCGAGCTCGGAGAAGAAGCCGGCAAGCAGGCGCGCGTCGACGGGATTGGTGAGAAGCAATCCGATGCCGATGCCGGTGCCGGGCGTGGGATGGGCGGCGTTCAATTCATCAACACCTGGTCACCGCCGGAGAGGCACTGAGCACGCCGCTCAGGCGCTGCGCGAGCGTGCTGACGGAAAGTCCCTCAGAGGAGAGGTTCAACTCGCGAATGTCGGGGTCGAATCCACCGAGGCGCCGCTTCAGGGTATTGATGATCTTGATGGTTAGGCCGACGCTGCCCGCGCCGCCGACAACCAGATAGCTTCTCCCGGAGGGCAGTCCGCCGTGCAGGATCTCGTCCAGTCCGGCTACTCCGGTGGATTTGCGCGCTGGAACCGTGACGCCGGGGGTCTGTTCAGTGTTCATGGATATCCTCGATGACAGGGGGCGGGACGGCGTTTCGGGTGAGGCGCAGCTTTGCGCTCGTCTGCAAACTCATTGCGCGTCCGTGGCATCGCGATTCCGCCGCAGGCCCGAATGGCGTTCGATGGCGGGCAGCAGCTCGCGATACACCTTGTCCTTGGTAATGTATGCATCGGCGCCGGCGCCCAGTGCGCGCTCGACGTAAGGCTGCGCGGAATGCTGGGAGACAACGATGATCGCGGTGTCGGGCAGCATCGCTTTGAGCTGCGCCGTGAGATCGATGCCATTGCCGTCCGGAAGCTGCACGTCCATCAGCACCAGCCGCGGCGGCTGGTCGCGGCAGAACGCGAGAGCCTGGTGTGCGTTTTGCGCTTCGCGGATCGTTTCATGCGGAAACGCCGCCTGCAGGAACTCGCGCAGCGAGTGCCGCATCATTTCCTGGTCTTCGACGATCAACATGGGGTCAGGCCTCGAATCGGGTTGGGCATTGCAGTGGGCCAAAAAGGCCGTTTTGAGGCTAAGACCCTCATACGGAAGCCACACTACATGGAGGGAGGGGCGCGGGTCTGTAGGGAGATCCCTACAGCCGGGAGTTAACGCAGGGCGGGTTTGGGGCGCCAACCCCTCGGCCCGCGCGACCGCAAGCTTTCGGCCCCGCCCTTCCTGCGCTTTCTCAGCGACCTAAAAGGGTAGGCCGACGTGTCCCACGGCATAAGGTATCCGCGCTCAGGGGTGCCTGTGCCCGGCGCAACGTCAATGGATAATTTTCAGCAATCGGTCAACCGGGCGGGGTCAGGCCGTGCTCGACAGCGAACTTGACCAGGGCCGGGATGTCCCTGACCCCCAGTTTCTTCATCAAGCGGCTGCGATAGGTCTCTACCGACTTGGGAGAAAGATGCACGAGTTCGGCGATCCCGCTGCTGGAGTGGCCTTCGACTACCAGCTGGAGCACCTGGCGCTCGCGCGCGCTGAGGCTTTCGAGAGGACTTGCCTGGCCCTGGGCCGTTTGCATCGCAGGATCGAGCGCGCCCAGTTTGCGGGACAGATAACGGCGGCCGGCATACACCGCCCGAACCGCGGCTTCCACCTCGGCGCCCGCCGATTCCTTGAGCAGATAGCCCGTTGCCCCGGCCTGGAACGCTCGGAACACGTACTCGGAACTGGAATGCATGGACAGCATCACGATGCGAATACCAGGGCATTTTTCGTGCAACAGCCGTGCCGCTTCGACGCCGTTGAGTCCCGGCATCGAGAGGTCCATGATGACGACATCGGGACTGAGCTCTTCGGCGTGGCGGATCGCATCGCGGCCATCGCCGGCCTCGGCGACGATCCGGATCCCGGCGCTGGCCGAGAGCAGCGCCTTGAGGCCTTCGCGCATCATGGCGTGATCGTCCACCAGAAGAACCGATATCATCAAGTGGCCTCCCGCGGCGTTTCTATGGTGACGCGGGTACCCAGTTCCGGCGCGGACTCGATGCGCAGCGTTGCACCGATCGCTTCGGCCCGTTCACGCATGATCGTAAGCCCCCAGCTCCCGGACGGCGCGCCGGCGCTCGCGGCGTCGAACCCCCTGCCGTCGTCCGCAACGACGAGCGTGACCTTGCCGGGGTTGGCGGAAAGCGCGACTCCGACGCGGGTGCCTTGCGCGTGCCTCGCGGCATTGGTGATCGCGCCCTGGGCAATGCGGAACAGCGCTATCTCCGCGGCCGGGGGGAGGCGGGGGGTCGGCTCCTCTCCGGCGACGGCCACCTTCAGACCTGCGTTCGCGCCGAACGACTCCGCGTAAGTGCGAAGCGCCGCCAGCAGCCCATAGTCGTCCAGCGCCGGCGGATGCAGCCCGGCCATGACGTTGCGAACCTCCGCGGTGGTGGATTCCAGCAGTAGCTGCGCCGCGTCCAGACGCGGGCCGACGTCGCGAAGCGAATGTTTCGAGATCCCGGAGCGGACGAGATTGAGGCTCAGGCTCAGAGCCGACAGATTCTGGCCGATGCGGTCGTGCAGTTCGCGATTGATGCTGCGCCTCTCTGTTTCCTCCGCTTCCATCAGTTGTCGCGACATGCCTTGCAGCCGCGCGGCGTAACTGCGCAACGCCGCCTCCGTCCGCTTGCGCTCCGTGATATTGCGGGCAATCACCTGCGCTGCTGGGCGCTGCTTCCATGCCACCGGCACGGCACGCGTTTCTAGATACACGATATTGCCGTCGGGCTTGATCCATTTCATTTCCGCCGCGTCTACGGGTAACTTTTCTTCGTAAAGCTGCTTCCATCGTTCTTTTACCATATCGTGAATGTCTGGATGAATGTAATCCAGGGGCGATTCGCCCACCAGTTGCGATGGATCCTCGACGCCCAGAACCCGTGCACTCGCCGAATTTGCGAAAACCCATCGACCCTCCTGGTGGATGAAGATGGCATCGGGCGAGAGTTCGATGATGCGGCGGTACCTTTCTTCGCTCTCGATCAGGGCGGCTTCTGCCCGCCTGCGCTCGGTGATGTCCAGCACTGTGCCGGTGAGGAACTGCGGCTGTGCCTGCGCATCCCGGCTGAGGTCGCCGCGTTCATGCACCACTTTGATGCTGCCATCGGGAAGGACGATCCGGTGCTCGATATTCAGTGGCGCCTCGCCGGCGAGGGCGGCGCGCTGCGCGGCCTCAAGGCGTTGCCGGTCTTCCGGGTGGACGCGCTTCAGGAACTCTTCGTAGGTGCCTTCGAAATGCGCTTTGTCGATGCCGAAAATGCGGTAAATCTGGTCGGACCAGTGTAGCTTGTTCGCTTTGATATCGAGGTCCCAGTTCCCCATATTGGCGATGCGCTGGGCATTCGCCAGGCTTGCCTCGCTTCGCCGCAATCCTTCTTCCGTCTTCACCCGTTCGGTGTCGCCGCGATTCAGTGAAACGCCGGCGATCCATACCAGGGTCGCGAAAACGACGACATTGGAGGTGGCGAACAGCGCGAGGCCAAATTCGAACCCATAGTATCCGGCCCGTTCGCCCAGCAGGCGCAGCCAACCCAACAGCAACGGCAGGATGACCGCGAGCGGAAGGATGCGCCTTGCCATGGTGCTGCCGATGCCTTCCGCAGTCAGGATTCCAAGCGGTCCATTGTCGGATTTCGCACACAGAATTCCGAGGGACGCGGCGAACAGCAGCACCGCTGTGGGCAGGGGCATCGACATGAGCGGCGAGAATGCGTAGGGCGAGCTGACTCCGTAGAGGTAACCTGCGATGACCAGGATCGCGGCTACGGCCGTAACCAGGGCGAGGGCGAGCGCCAAACGGTATCCGCGCCGGTTGTTCGAGTCCATCCAGAGCAGGGCGACGCCCATCAGCAACAAGCTGAATGCCGTCGCGGCTGACATCCGGCCCGGGCTGGCGGGATCCGCATCGGTCGGCGGCTGGGGCATCAGCGCCTGGTCGATGCCGAAATCCGATCCCAGAAGATGCTCAACCAGGGTCAGCAGCGCAACAAAGGCAACCACCGCTGCAAAAATCCGGCCTGCGCCTCGAACCCGGGACCCGATACCGTCCCCGCTCAGGCACAGCAGGGATAAGCCGCACAGGATGAAGCATGCCGCCGTGTTGACTTTCATCCTGACCCAGTCGGGCGAAATGCTCTTGAGCGACTGGATGTCGAACAGCCAGCCGATGAGGACGATGCCGCCTCCGACAACCAGCAGCGCGCCGGCCGCGACGGACAACGATCGCAGAATCTTTCGGGACTGAAACCCAATGGAATGCCCGGCGGGTTTTTCGTTTCCAGCAATCATGCGGCAACGTTTCCGATCATCCTTCGCCAGGCTTCGCCAATGGGTTCACCATGGCTTGCGGTACCAATGTAACAGTCTTCCCCGAACGTTACGCATGATGTTCGAAGGGGAGGGTCGTTCGGCGGACGGGCTGGACTGATACAGCCGGACATCGCAGTATATTCAAAGCCTTCAAAGGCCCTGGTGTCGCCAAGTGATCGATATTCTCGTCCGCGCGGAGGTGGGGAGAAGCGCAAGGTGGACGGGTATCCTGCCCACGCTGCAATCGCCTGCAATTGATCCTTTACAGCGGGCGGATGCAGGCACAACATGTTCCCTGGCGTCCGGGGCTGTGCGTCAATCGTGTGGTGCATGCGAGAAAAGCGATTCTGATCGCCTTTTTGTGTTCGGACCTTGGCAGCAATAAGGGTTCCGTTTGTTCGTTCATCCCCACCTTGAGGGTCCCGTTCCGGGCCCGCCTGCCGTTTCGACGGCAGACTGGATGGTGGCTCCGGCGCCGCATCAAGCTTTCGAAAGCCCGCCAGTGCGGGCTTTCGTTTGCTGGGGGAAGAGGGGGCAACGGGGTAGAATCCGCCCTTGCAGTCTGACGAGAGGGCAAAACAGCATGAAATATCTTGTAGCAACCCTGGCATTGGGTTTTTCCCTTGCCGCACAGGCCGGAATCGAGGAAGGCCAGCAGGCGTACATCGCGGGCGAATACGACAAGGCCATCGCCGAATTCAAGC